>JADGEA010000123.1 GCA_016744615.1 Flavobacteriaceae bacterium | reverse complement strand
TTTAAAATTGAAGTTGATAGCCTGATTAAGAATAAAGATCTGAAAAAAGATGAAGCTATTTTTAATGTGTTACGTGAGTATATCAAACAATCAAAAGATATTTTGTTTGAAGGTAACGGATATAGCGCAGAATGGGAAGCAGAGGCAGAAAAACGTGGATTAAGTAATAATAAAACTACTCCGCTTGCTTTAAGAGCAATAGTGTCTAAAAAAACTATTGATCTATATAAAGAAATGAAAGTATTGAGTGAGGTTGAAGTTAGAGCTCGTCATGAAATTCAGTTAGATGAATATACTTTACGTATCCAAATTGAAGGTAGAGTTTTGGGAGATATTGCATTAAATCATGTTATTCCTACAGCTGTTAATTATCAAAACAAATTAATAGAAAATGTAAGAGGATTAAAAGATATTTTTGGTGATGAATTTGAAACTATTGCAAAAGATCAAATGGATTTGATCAAAAAGATTTCGGAGCATATATCTGCAATAACTGCCAAAACAAATAACATGGTTGAAGAACGTAAAAAAGCGAATGTTATGGAGGATGTAGAAGCAAAAGCTTTTGCTTACTGTGATAAGATCAGACCTTATTTTGAAGAGATAAGATACCACTGTGATAAATTAGAATTAATGGTTGATGATGAATTATGGCCATTAACTAAATATCGCGAAATGTTATTTACTAGATAAAATGATTGGTTATATAGATACAATCCCGCTTCATTTATTTGGTAGTGGGATTTTATTTTAACGATGTTCAAACACTAAAAATGTAACAAAAATCACTTTTTTTTATAGTGAAGTGCGTATCTTCGCACGCTTAAAAAATATATGAAATTATGAGTTTTTTTAATTTATTTGGTGGTGGGCCAACCACTGTAACAATTGAAGAATATTTGCAAAAAGGTGCTGTTGTGATTGATGTTAGAACAGATATGGAATTTGCAGAAGGTCATGTTGAAGGATCAAAAAATATTCCTTTAAACGTAATTGGTTCTCAAATTGATAAAATCAAGAAGTTGAATAAACCAATTATAACTTGTTGTAGAAGTGGTGCCAGAAGTGGATCTGCTGAAAGTATTTTAAAGCAAAATGGTATTGATGTGATCAATGGCGGACCATGGGGTAATGTTGCTAATTGTATGAAATAAGAAGTTTATTTTAAAAAATATTGATGAAGGAGATGTGAAAGCATTTCCTTTTTTTATGAATTAAAGTTAATATGTTCATAAGCTTTAGAAACTCTGTCTATCTTAGCCGATAGCATATTTAAAAATTTCTGATGTTTGTCTGAATCTTCTCTAAAAGGTTTATGTCGTAATGATTTTTGAATGCTATTGATCTCTTTCATTAAAGAAAAACTATCTTTAGAGATCCAGCTTTCTTTAAACTTCCCCCATATATATTCTATAGCAGATTCACTAGGATGCATTAGATCATTTCTGTAAAATCGATAATCTCTTAGATCGTCCATCATGATTTCAAAAGACGGGAAATAATAGATTTTTTTATGGTCAACAACATTGTGAATAGCGGTGTGTAAACTAGCTTTGCTTTGTGTATTTTCCACAAAACCATCTTTTAAATGTCTAACCGGACTCACCGTAAAAATGATGGAAGCATTTGTATTTATCTTTTGGATATTTGAAATGATCTGTTTTAAAATGGTAGTGTTTTTATCAGCTGACAGAAACTCTTTTTCAAATTTCTTTTGAGGAATTTTATGACAGTTTGCTACAAAATCATTGGTTTCTCTATTTCGGTAAATCCATGAAGTGCCTAAGGTAATTAAGATATGAGTAGCATGAGCCAATGCTTTGTGTGTAGTAACAATATTACTATTGATTTGATGGAGTGTTTTATCTAAATAAACAGATGAAAATTTTGTATGATGGTTATAACTAAGCCATATATCATCAAAAAACAGAAGATCATTTTGAGCGTATTCTTTTTTTGTAACACAATCATTTATGGCAGTTTCTATAGATTTAGTGTTAAATAAAATACCGTGTGAATTGGAGATATTTTGAAATTTAAAATAGCTCAAATGTTTTTCCATGTTTTCTGTAAAACAGGATCCGAAAAGAACAATACGAGACTTATAATCAATTTGATTATCTTGTTCTAGAATATTTATTTCGGTACGAAATTTCATAAAAAGACTATTTTAGATTTAAACATCAATTCATGGGATTTTCATTAAATGGTTTTTGCAAAGAAACAAAATGTTGCATAATCGTATCATTTGAAACTTCCCAAATCCTAAACCCTAAATCACTAACAGAATCTAAATTTTTACTCGTTGCTTCACCACTTACCAATTGAATGCTTTTATAGTTATTAATTAGTGGTTTATGGGCATGCCCTGATAGATAGGCAACAACATTATTTTGATCAAATAGATTTAATAATTCTTTTCTCTTTTCTAAAGGTAAATTAAAGTATCCTTCTTGTTCCTCAATATCATTTACAAATAACGGATAATGGCCTACAATAAAAATTGGTTGTTTTTTTAACTTAATAGATTTGAGTATTTCTTTAAACCAATCATCATGTTTTTCTGATTCATTTATAATATCCTCTTTCCATAAAAGGGAGTTGGTTACAACAAATGAGAATCCTTTATTCTCAATTTTATAATAATCTTTACCAATAGTTTTTCTGTAAAAGCTAAGTGTTGAGTCATTTGGAATATTTCCTACATCGTGATTTCCAGGAGCGCAATAACATGGGATTTTAAATTTATCTCTAATGTTTTTGAAATCAGCATATGAACTTTCTGTAGCATCATTAACTAAATCGCCACAAATAAGAACAAAATCAGGATTGAGAGAGTTTATTTGCTTTACTGCTTGATTGAAAGTTTCAATATCATGATTATAACCACCCATGCCTAGTTGTGTATCACATAGTTGCACAAAAGTGAAAGAATTATGTTCTTTTTTTGAACATGATAATGCTAAAAAAAGAGTAAAAACCATAAGATACTTATGAAAATGTAACATTGTAATTATAAAATTTAGATTAGTTATGATTCAATAATTTATTGTTCTACTTTAAATAATCTTTAGCTTTTTCCAATGCTTCTTTAATTCCTCCGGGGTTTTTTCCACCTGCAGTTGCAAAGAATGGCTGTCCGCCACCGCCTCCCTGAATGTATTTGCCCAATTCTCTTACAATATTCCCTGCATTTAAACTTCTTTCTTCTATCAGGTTTTTTGAAATATAAACGGTAAGAATTGCTTTGTCATTTATATGAGAACCTGCAATAAAAAACAAGTTATCAATTTTATTGGCAAGATCAAAAGCAAGTGTTTTTATGGTGCCACCATCCAATTTTACTTGGGTAGAAATAAAATTGATTCCATTAATACTTTCAACTTTTTTAAGAAGGTCGTCTTTTAAAGAACCAGCTTTTTCTTTTAAAAGATTTTCAACTTCTTTCTTTAATTTGGTATTTTCATTTTGCAGATTGTCAATGGTTTGTATAACGTTAGAAGGATTTTTCAAATTTAATTTAATCTTATGAAGTTCTTTATTTTGAGCAATGAAATAATCTTTTACTCCTTCGTTGGTAATTGCCTCAATCCTACGTATTCCGGCCGCAATTGCACTTTCGGATCTGATCTTAAAATACCAAATATCTCTCGTATTTTTAACATGTGTTCCACCACAAAGTTCCATAGAAGTTCCGAATTTAATTGTTCTAACAGTGTCACCATATTTTTCACCAAATAACATCAAAGCACCTTCTTTTTGAGCTTCTTCAATAGGGATATTGCGATGCTCTTTTAGAGGTAATTTTTCACCTATTCTAGCATTTACAAAAGTTTCCACTTCCTTGATTTCATCTTCACTTAGCTTTGAAAAATGAGAGAAATCAAATCTTAAACCTTTAGCATAAACTGCAGATCCTTTTTGTTCCACATGATCACCCAATACTTTTCTTAATGCCTGGTGTAATAAGTGGGTTGCAGAGTGATTACATTCTATACTAAATCTATTTTTTTTATCAACTATTGCCTTGAATATTTGTAAAGGATCTTCAGGCAGGTTTTTAGAATAATGCAGAATTAAATTATTTTCTTTTTTTGTATCTAAAATATAGATTACATCTCCGTTGGTAGCTTCTAAATACCCTTTATCTCCAAACTGTCCACCTCCTTCAGCGTAAAAAGGTGTGAGATTGAAAACCAATTGATACATTTCACCATCTTTTTTAGTGGTTACTTTTCTGTATCGGGATATTTTAATATTTGTTTCTAAATAATCATAACCAATAAATTCTTCTATATCATCATTTAAAAGAATAACCCAGTCTGAAGTATCTGTATTTGCTGCTGCTCTTGAACGTGATTTTTGTTTTTCCATTTCAATGGAAAATCCTTCTTCATCAAATTCTAATCCTTTTTCTCTTAAAATCAATGCAGTAAGATCTTTAGGGAAACCAAAAGTATCGTATAATTCAAATCCTTTAGCTCCTGAAATAGTTTTGCCTTTTGTATTATTGATAATATTGTCAAGCAGAACCAAACCTTGATCCAAAGTGCGTAAGAATGAATTTTCTTCTTCCTTTATTACATTTTGTATCAGGTGTTTTTGCAATATAATTTCGGGGAAGGAATCTCCCATCTGATTGCTTAAAACATTTGTTAATTTATAAATAAAGGCTTCCTTTTGGTTTAAAAAAGTAAAACCATAACGAATTGCTCTACGCAATATTCGCCTGATTACATAACCTGCGCCAGTATTAGATGGTAATTGTCCATCCGCAATAGCGAATGCAACTGCACGAATATGATCAGCGATTACTCTTATCGCAATATCTGCTTTTTCATCTTTGCCATATGTAGTTTCTGTAATGGTTTCGATTTCTCGGATAATAGGCGTAAAAACATCGGTATCATAATTAGATTGTACATTTTGGATAACCATACATAATCTTTCAAATCCCATGCCGGTATCCACATGTTTTGCAGGTAGTTTTTCAAGACTTCCATCAGCTTTTCTGTTGAATTCCATAAAAACAAGATTCCAGAGTTCAACTACTTGAGGATGGTCTTTATTTACCAGTTCTTTTCCTGATATTTTTTCTTTTTCTTTTTTGGATCGAATGTCCACATGAATTTCACTACATGGTCCACATGGTCCCTGAGCTCCCATTTCCCAAAAATTATCTTTTTTTGAACCATTTAAAATCCTGTCTGTATCAATAAATTGTGCCCAGTTATCAAATGCTTCCTGATCAAAACCTAAGTTATCTTCTTTGCTACCTTCAAAAACAGTTACATACAGGTCATCTTTATCAATTTTAAATTTTTCGGTTAGCAATTCCCATGCCCAGGCAATTGCTTCTTTTTTAAAGTAATTGCCAAAGCTCCAGTTACCAAGCATTTCAAACATGGTATGGTGGTAAGTATCCATTCCTACTTCTTCAAGATCATTGTGTTTTCCAGATACGCGCAAACATTTTTGGGTATCTGCAATTCTTTTTACATCTGCTTTTTTTTGTCCTAAAAAATACTCTTTAAAAGGATTCATACCTGCATTGATAAACATCAATGTTGGATCATTTTTATTTACCAATGGAGCAGATGCAACTATTTTATGCTCTTTTGAAGTAAAAAAATCTAAAAACTGTTTTCTGATTTCTTGTGAAGTCATAGGTGATATTTGGGTGCTAAAAAAAATTGTTTTTATAGAAAATAAAAAAATTGTAAATTTGTTCTCATTTGTATTAGAAAAAACCAATACATCTATTGCAAAAATAGTATAATAAAACGTTATGGCGAAGGTAAAATATTATTACGATTCAGAAACCTTATCCTATAGGAAAATAGAATTAAGGAAACGAGATAAATTCAGAAAAATGTTCGTTTTTTTATTGGCTTCTATACTACTTGGGGCATTGATGGTTTTTGGATTGTATCAGTTTATTGAACCTCCAAAGCAAAAAGTGATGCAAAGAGAGTTGGAAAACATGAAACTTCATTACGAACTCTTAGATAAAAAAATGAATCAGGCTGTGGGTGTTTTAGACGAACTCCAAACGCGTGATAATAATATTTATAGAACTTATTTTGAGGCAAATCCAATTTCGGAAGAACAAAGAAAAGCTGGTTTTGGAGGTGTAAACAGATATAAATCACTAGAAGGGTTTAACAATTCAGACATGATCATTGATGTTACTAAAAATTTAGATATCCTGTCAAAACAATTGTATATTCAATCAAAATCATTAGATGAGATCATTGAATTGGCTGAAGGTAAAGAAAAGATGTTGGCATCAATACCTGCGATTCAACCCGTTAGTAAAGAGGATCTTACAAGGATGGCATCTGGTTATGGATGGAGGTCAGATCCATTTACGAAAGCACGAAAAATGCATAAGGGAATGGATTTTACTTCACCAAAAGGCACACCAATCTATGCTACCGGAAATGGAAAAGTGATAAGAGCTGATAACAGAGCAAGTGGTTTTGGAAAACATATAAGAATTGATCATGGATTTGGTTATGTAACCCTTTACGCACATTTATCAAAATATAACGTAAAAAAAGGAAAGAAGGTGAAGCGAGGTGATCTGATTGGCTATGTTGGAAGTACAGGAAGATCTAAGGGACCACATTTACATTATGAAGTACGTTATAATGGTAGAGCCATAAATCCGATTAATTTTTATTATGGAGATCTTTCACCTGAAGAGTTCCAGGAAATGTTAAAAACGGCTTCACAAGAAGGACAATCATACGACTAATGTTTATAGACTTACCAGAAAAAAGATATTATAAGATAGGGGAAGTAGCACAGGCATTTAATGTCAATACTTCTTTAATAAGGTTTTGGGAAAACGAATTTGTTGTTTTAAAACCCAAAAAGAATAAAAAAGGAAATAGATTATTTACTCCAGAGGATCTAAAAAATTTACAACTGATTTATTTTTTGGTAAAAGAAAAAGGTTTTACCTTAGAGGGTGCAAAAAATAAACTAAAAGAAGGCTCAGATAAAATAGTATCTAATCATAAAATAATTTTAAGATTAGAAGAAATTAAAAATGAATTAATACAAATTAAAAATCAACTTTAAACTTTATTATTATGAAAAAATGGCTTATTCCCTTAATTATATTTGGCGTAATTGCTTTTGGAATTTACAACTGGGTAGTAGGATTTAACAATACCGCTGTTGAAAAACAGGAGACTGCAAAAACACAATGGGCAAATGTTGAAAGTGCTTACCAACGAAGAGCAGATCTTATCCCAAATCTAGTAAATACCGTAAAAGGCTATGCCAGCCATGAAAAAGAAACTTTGGAAGGAGTAATCCAGGCAAGAGCTAATGCTGCCAAAACAACTATTGATCCTACAAATGTTACTCCCGAGCAAATGGCTGCTTTTCAAAAAGCGCAGTCTGGTTTAAGCGGTGCACTAAGTAAATTGATGGTAGTTGTTGAAAAATATCCTGATCTTAAAGCAAATCAAAATTTTTTAGAATTACAAAGCCAGTTAGAAGGTACTGAAAACAGGATCAATGTTGAAAGAAACAGGTATAATAGTCTTACAAAAGATTACAATATTTTCACCAGAAAATTCCCAGCTAAATTATTGGCAGGAATGTTAGGCTTTGAACCATTGGTATTATTTCAGGCAGCTGAAGGAAGCGAAAAAGCTCCTGATGTTAATTTTTAAATAATGCATGAGTAAATTTTTAAACTATAGCCAGAGTTTTAACTTTGGCTATTCGTTTATATAAAATAATTATTATGTCAGAAATTGAAGAATTTTTAACGCAAGAAGAAGAGAAAAAAATTATTGAGGCAATTCGTGTTGCTGAAAAAGAAACATCAGGTGAGATTAGGGTGCATATTGAAAAGGATTCAGCCAAGCATTGTTTAGAGCATGCCAAAGAAATTTTTCATTTATTGCATATGGATGAAACAGAGGCGAAAAATGGGGTGTTGTTCTATGTAGCAGTAAATACCCATCAATTTGCTATAATTGGAGATTCAGGTATTGATGAAAAAGTACCAGATAATTTTTGGAATGATGTAAAAGATACGGTTACAGGTGAGTTTTCTAAAGGAAATAAAGCGGGTGGTTTGATTCTTGGTATTTTAGAAGCAGGACAAAAATTAAAGCAATATTTTCCATTTCAAGATGAAGATAAGAATGAGCTATCTGATGATATTTCAAAAAGTTAAAAATAAGATTCAACTCTTTAATAAAGTTTTAAAATTAGTCAATGTCAATATTTCATAAGCTTTTAGTAAAAGAAGTAAAAAGGAAAACTCCAAGTGCTGTTTCTGTAGCATTTGAGATTCCGGAAAATTTGAAATCTGAGTTTAAATTTGTTCCTGGTCAATATATTACCATTCAAAAAGAGCTAGGAGGAGAGGTTTTACGAAGAGCTTACTCCATTTGTTCTTCTAGTAATAGTGATGAATTGCGAGTTGCTGTTAAAGAAGTGGAGAAAGGTAAATTTTCAGTCTATGCCAATAAAGATCTTAAAGCTGGTGACTCTTTAGAAATTACAGTTCCGGAAGGAAAGTTTATTTTAGATACGAATTCTGATGATAAGAAAAATTATCTAGCCTTTGTTGCAGGAAGCGGAATTACACCTGTTTTTTCAATGATAAAATCCGTTTTGGAAATTGAAAAAGAAAGTAAATTCATTCTGGTTTATGGAAACAAATCAAAAGTAGAAGCCATTTTTAAAAGTGAGTTAGATCAATTTTCTATTGATTATAAAGATCGTTTTTTAGTTTATTATGTGTATAGTAAGGAGAAGAATGACAATGCATATTCAGGAAGAATAAGTGCAGATATTATCAACGATATTGTCAAAAAGAAACATGATCAATTAGATTTTGATGCATATTTTATTTGTGGTCCGGAAACAATGATAGATTTGGTTGAAGACTCTTTATCTGCAAATAATGTGGATAAGGATTTGATAAAATTTGAACTTTTTACAAGTACAAGTAAGAAAAAGGAAATTGAGGGTGATCTTAGTGGGAATACGGCGATAACTGTTATTTTAGATGAGGAAGAAACCACTTACCAAATGAGTCAAAAGGATCTTATCCTTAATTCTGCTTTAGCTCAAGGGGTAGATGCCCCTTATTCCTGTCAGGGAGGAGTTTGCAGTAGTTGTTTGGCAAGAGTTACAGAAGGTAGCGCAGAAATGGAAAAGAACACTATTTTAAGTGAGGAAGAGGTAGCAGAAGGACTGATTTTGACTTGTCAGGCACACCCTACAACATCAACTATCAAAATAGATTATGACGATGTGTAAATAAAAATAAGACTATCTGATTATTTATGATTCACGAGTATATTAATGCAGTATTATTAGGGTTTGGTTTGGCTTTTATGGTTGGACCTGTTTTTTTTACATTGATAGAAACAAGCATTACTAAAGGCGCAAAAGCTGCGATCATCTTTGATCTTGGAGTAGTGCTGGCAGATGTAGTATTTATCCTTATTGCTTATTTTGGAAGTGTTGTGGTTTTAAAGAAAATAGAAAATGATCCAAGACTGTTTTTAATTGGTGGGTTGATCTTAATTGTTTATGGACTATTTACCGTTTTTTATAAACGGACAAAGAAAAGAGTGACAGATAAAGAACTTGTAATTGTCGAAAATAACAATTACTTGGGTTTGTTTATAAAAGGGTTCTTTTTGAACTTTATCAATATAGGCGTTCTTGCCTTTTGGCTAGCTATTGTAATTGCTGCTGGTACGAATTTTCAAATGGATGGTTCTCTGATTTTTAAGTATTTCGCACTTGTGATTTTTTCATATTTAATTACTGATATGGTTAAAATATTAGCATCTAAACAATTAAAAAAGAAACTTACTCCAGCGGTATTAAAAAAAATACGTCAGGCTTTAGGTGTGTTTTTTATCATTTTTGGAGTTGTTTTGGCTACCAAAAGATATATTCCCCAAGAAACAATGGAGAGAATTGACCATGTAATTGAAAATGTAAAATAACAGTTTAGTTACTTTCTATAGATAGATTGTATTTGGTGGCAACCTTATTGAAGATGTCCATCTTATTTTGATTTTTTAGATCATTATACATATAGCCAATTTTTTTTGCAGCATCAGATCCATAAGGTGAATTTTGAGCAGTATAAATGGTGTATGCATGTATCAAATTATCAAGACCTTCTTCCTGTTTGTCATTTGTATAAAGAATTAATCCCAGTCCGTAATATCCTTCAGGATCCTCTTTATAAATAGAAATAAATTTTTTATAGTACTTAATTGCTTGTCTAAAATTTTTGTCTAAATTATAAGCAACAGCAATATTCATTAGTGGAAGTCTTCCATTAGGATCAATGTTTAAAGATTTTTTGTAAGCATCAATTGCTTTATCATGTTGATTTGTTATGCGATAAGATACACCTAAATTATCCCAGGCATAGGCAAATTTAGGATCAAATTTAATTGCTTTCTTAAACTTTAGAATTGCATTTTCAAAATCATCTTCATTCATATAGTCCATTCCATCATCATAGGCAAGTTGTGCCAAAACGTTGTTTGATGTAGAATGTTTGTGCTCTTGATTTTCAGCAAACATTAAACTTTTTAAAGCACCACAATTATCAACAATAAAACTTTGGATCTCTTTAAAGTTTTCTGATTCAGAATCAATGGTTTTTATATCTTTTTCTTTATCAGATTTTTGAATTTTCATCAATGATTTTGAAATACAATTATTTACTGCATCATTTTTTGTTGTATTAGTAGAGCTTATTTTTGAGATGCAATTACATGCATCATCAGAAATACTTTTAACATGAGCAATACTGTTGCTTTGGCTATAGGTCGTGAAGGCCATAAGAAATAAGAGTAAGTTTAATATTTTCATAGACAATTGTTTAGATTCCGGTACTACCAAAACCGCCTGAACCGCGTTTGGTATCATCTAAAACGTTTACTTCCTCCCATTTAGTATGTACGTAGGCAGCAATTATCATTTGGGCAACTCTGTCACCATCTTTTATAGTAAATTCTTCATTGGAAAGGTTTACCAAAATCACTCCAATTTCACCTCTGTAATCAGCATCAATTGTGCCAGGTGCATTTAAAACAGTGATCCCAAACTTGGCTGCCAAACCACTTCTTGGCCGGATCTGCGCCTCATATCCTTCAGGAAGAGCGATAAAAAGGCCTGTTTTTATGATAGCTCTTTCCAAAGGTTTTAAAGCAATTGATTCGATAATATTTGCACGAATATCCATTCCGGCAGAAGCCGAAGTTTCATAACTTGGAGTTTGATGTTTCGATTTATTAATTATTCTAATGGTCATTTATTTAGTATTTGTTTGATTTCATTTTTTTCATTCCAAATAGTATATCCAATAAATACAATAATAAAAATAAAAGATATAACTAAATTACCTCTAAAATAGGTAAAGGATATATATGACAAAACTACTGAAAGTAATATATAAGTCAATATATTTTTTACATCATAAGGTACCTGATAATACTTTTTTCCATAGAAATAAGAGATTGTAGTCATTAATACATATGCGATCAAGGTTGCCCAAGCCGATGCCATAAATCCAATTATTGGGATAAAAATAATATTAAATCCAATTGTAATTACAGCTCCAATAATTGAAAAATACATACCATATTTTGTTTTATCAGTCAATTTATACCAAATGGATAAATTGTTGTAAATACCTAAGAATAAATTCGCTAATAATATAATTGGAACTATAGCTAGTGCCTGAAAATATTCATCTTTACCAAGTAGGATATGTGCAAAACTATCAATATAAGTAACAATGATTAGCATAAAAACAGCTCCAATAATAGTGAACCAATTCAAAATCTTTGCATAGTTTTCTTTGGCATTCTTCTCCTTGGCATGATTAAAGAAAAAGGGTTCTGCTCCTAATCTAAACGCCATAATATACAGGGTCATAAACACTCCTAGCTTATAACAAGCAGCATAAATACCCATTTGTTCTTTCCCTAAATATTTACTTAAAAGCAGTTTGTCTAAATTTTCATTAGTAATAAATGCAATCCCACCAACCATAACAGGCAAACCATAGTTTAGCATTTTTATCAGTAATTTTTTATCAAAAGAAATTTTAAACTTGAATATGATAGGGAGTAGTAGAATAAAAGTGGTGAAACTGGCAATTAGATTTGCAATAAAAATATAAAAAACCAAAGGGTATTGATGGAAATTTTCTTTGATAAAAGATGGGACAAAATGACCGTTTTTTATAGCATAGGGTAGGTAAAGTAAAAAGCACAAATTAAAAAATGCATATACGATGATATTGATCGTTTTGTATAATGTGAATTTAACTGGGCGATTGGTCACTCTTAAATAAGCATAAGGTATGATCACCAAGGTATCAAAGGTTGTTACTAAGATAAGTATTTGTAAGTAAATTGGGTCATCAAATCCAAAATACCCAGCAATACTTTGGCTGTAGAAAAGCATTATTGCTAAAAAAAGGAAGGTGGTTGTAAGTAGGCTAATAAATGAAGTAGAAATTACCTTGCCTTTTTCCTGTTCTTTTGTAAAAAATCTAAAAAAAGCAGTTTCCATACCATAAGTTAATATGGCATTGAAATACGCTGCATATACAAAATAGATCGTGTTTTCAGCATATTTATCACTTTGTAAAGTATTGGTGTGGAGTTTTACTAAAATAATATTTATAGCTCTTGGCAAAACAGCTGCAATACCGTAAATAATGGTGTCTTTAAAAAACTTTTTTAGTGTACTCAACTCTTAATGTTTGGATTTTAAAAGAACAAAAATAAAATTTATGGAGTATAAATTGTGAATAATGAAGTTTTTATTTTTATCCAATAAAAAACCCCTGCAAATTGCAGGGGTTCTAGGTATTTTTAAACAAATGAAATATTAAGCTTCCATTGGAACAATAGAAACGTAAGATCTGTTATCTTTTTTCTTAGTGAATTTTACAATACCGTCAACGTAAGCATGTAAGGTATGGTCTTTTCCCATATATACATTTTCGCCTGGATGATGTTTTGTCCCTCTTTGACGAACTAAAATGTTACCTGCAATAGCACCTTGTCCTCCAAATATTTTTACACCTAATCGTTTCGATTCTGATTCTCTACCGTTCTTAGAACTACCTACACCTTTTTTATGAGCCATGATCTAATTTTTTAATGGTTAAATTATTTTTTTGGACTTTCTTTTTTAGCTGCTGGTTTTTTAGCTGCTGTTTTAGTAGCAGTTTTTTTAGTAGCAATTTTTTTAGTAGTCTCTACTTTTT
>JADGEA010000122.1 GCA_016744615.1 Flavobacteriaceae bacterium | reverse complement strand
AGTGGAATAAATTGTAAAAAATAAAATGAAAATACTAAATCAGATTTTCCTCTGATAAGGATAACATCCTCTGAAAAATCAATTAATAGAGGTTGCCTAATGTGTTCCATCACTTTCATTTGAAAAAGCCATACCTCCCCAAAAACCAGCAGTAAAACTTTTAGATTTATTTAAAGTAAAAATTGTTTGTACAGAGAACATAGGTTTGTCCGTAATTATCAAACCTCTCCATAAATGATTTGATTGTAAACTTACCGTAAAATCAACAGGGCTATCTTTCAATTCGGCTTCTTGAGCTACACTTATTTGAACAGATAAAACTGCTACTAATACTATTAATATATATATTTTCATTATTCTAATTTTGATTATTCTAAAACGATTTTTTAAACTAAGGCAACATATAATAACGCCGCAATAACAGCTCCAATAATTGGGCCTACTACAGGAATCCAAGAGTATCCCCAATCGCTTCCGCCTTTTACAGGTAAAATTGCATGCATAATTCTAGGACCCAAATCACGTGCTGGATTAATCGCATAACCCGTAGTACCACCTAAAGATAAACCGATTACCCAAACAAGAAAAGCAACAGGCACAGCTCCAATAGAACCTAAACCTATTATCGCTCTTGCATCTACATCTCCAATGATATCAAGACTTGGTCCTGCCAAGTAAAATATTACAAATACTAAAACAAAGGTTCCAATAATTTCACTTGTCAAATTTGAAAAAGTGTTTTTAATTGCGGGGCCTGTACTAAAACAGGCTAATTTGCCACCTTCATCTTCAGTTACTTTGAAATGATCTTTATATACTAACCACACTAAAAAAGCTCCAATCATTGCTCCAATCATCTCACCTGCTAAGTATTGAGGGACTAAATTCCAAGAAATTTTACCTGCTGTTGCTAGACCAATTGTTACGGCAGGGTTTAAATGTGCTCCACTATACGGATCTGCAACTATAACGCCAATAAATACTGCTAAAGCCCAGCCTGTTGTTATAACAATCCACCCTGAATTATTTCCTTTTGTTCCTTTTAAGACAACATTAGCTACTACTCCGTTACCTAATAAGATAAGCATCATTGTGCCTAAAATTTCTGCTACTAAAATTGACATAATCTATTTGTTTTATTTAATTATTGATATTTATTCTTCTATCCAGTTTTGTGCACATTTTACTGCTTTATGCCAATATTTTAACATATCCTCTACTTTTGCATCATCTGCAAGAGGCTCAAATTCTTTATCTACAATCCATTGAGATTGAATATCATCTACACTATCCCAGTAACCAACAGCTAAACCAGCTAAATAAGCAGCTCCTAAAGCAGTAGTTTCTAAAGTTTTTGGACGTAAAATTTTAAATCCGAATAAGTCTGACTGAATTTGCATTAATAAATCACTTGCTGCAGCTCCACCATCAACTCTTAATTCAATACTTTTCTCACCTGCATCCGCTTCCATCGCTTTTACGATATCGTAAACTTGGAATGCAATCCCTTCTAAAGTTGCACGAGCAATATGAGCATCTGTAGTTCCACGTGTAATACCAACAATAGCACCACGAGCATACTGATCCCAATAAGGAGCACCCAATCCTGTCATTGCAGGCACAAAATAAACACCACCATTATCTTCAACTGTTTCAGCTAAATGGTTAATTCCAGGGGCTGTTTTAACTATTTTTGCTCCATCACGTAACCATTGTACCGCTGCTCCACCAACAAATACACTTCCTTCTAAAGCATACGTAGTTTTTCCGTTAATTTTCCAACCGATAGTTGTTAGTAAATTATTTTTAGAATAAACAGCTTTTTCACCAGTGTTCATTAATAAGAAACATCCTGTTCCATAAGTGTTTTTAACCATACCTGGTTTTGTACACATTTGACCAAATAATGCAGCTTGTTGATCTCCAGCAATACCAGCAATTGGAATTTTTGTTGAAAATAGTGTAGTTGCAGTTTCACCATAAATTTCACTACTCTCCTTTACAGTTGGTAAAATTGCTTTTGGTATATTAAATAATTCTAATAATTCTGTATCCCACTCTAATGTGTGAATGTTTAATAACATTGTTCTACTTGCATTAGAAACATCTGTAATAAACATATTACCTCTAGTTAATTTCCAAACCAACCAAGTGTCAACTGTACCGAAACATAATTTTCCTGCTTCAGCTTTTTCTCTTGCACCTTCAACATTGTCAAGAATCCACTTTAATTTAGTAGCAGAAAAATATGCATCTAACACTAAACCTGTTTTCTTTTTGATCATATCAGTATGACCTGCTTCTTTCAATTCATCACAATATTTTGCAGTTCTTCTGTCTTGCCAAACAATAGCATTATAAATTGGTTCGCTTGTTTCACGATCCCAAACTATTGTAGTTTCTCTTTGATTTGTAATACCTATTGCAGCAATTCCTTCTCCTGAAATACCTTCTTGAGCTGTAACTTCAGCTGCTACTGATATTTGTGAAGACCATATCTCATTAGGGCTATGCTCTACCCATCCTGGTTTTGGGAAAATTTGCTCAAATGGCTTTTGAGATACTCTAACAATTTCTCCGTTATGATTAAATAAAATTGCTCTGGAAGAGGTCGTGCCTTGATCTAAGGATAAAATTAATTTGTTTTTCATTATATAAAATTTGATTAATATTTATTTTTAGGTATTTACAAAATATAATTCATTGTCACCTGAGCATACTCCTCAACTTGTTTTTCTTCCCAAGCCTTATCTTCTCCTAACTCAATAGCCATGGCACATGCAACTTTAGAAGCCATTTTAATACTCTCCTTCGCATCTAATAATTGACAACGAACTCTACGTGCTAATACATCTTCAACTGTTCGTGCCATTTCATGTCTCACGGCCCACACCACTTGTGCTTTCATAATCCCTAATGAAGAACTAAATAATTCACTCATTCCCTCTTCATTAGATAATTTCATAATTTCTTTTTCATCACTACCATAAAAATATAATGGGTTATTATGATCAACATGGTCTACATAGCCATGAATTTTTAAATACTTGGTTTTAGTAATGGTCTTATTCCAACCAAGTTTTTTTTCAGTTTTATTAACTAAATCTTCTCCCATCTTTCTATAAGTAGTCCATTTTCCACCAACCATAGTAAACAAACCAGACTTGGATACAAAGATTTTATGACTTCTAGAAATTTCTTTCGTTTTCTTCCCTTTACCTTTTGATGCTGCTAAAGGTCGTAAACCTGCAAATACACTTAACACATCGCTTCTTTTGGGAGCTTTGGTTAAATAACGAGCTGATGTATTTAAAATAAATTCAATTTCTTCTTCTAAAGCTATAGGCTCAAGGGATTCTTTTTCAATAGGAGTATCTGTTGTTCCAACTACAACTCTCCCGTGCCAGGGCACTAAAAATAAGACTCTACCATCATCAGTTTTAGGAATCATAATAGCGTCATTGTCTGGTAAAAAAGATTTATCCAATACTAAATGAACACCTTGACTTGGCGCAATAGTTTTCTCAGCATTTGGAGAATCCATTTTTAAAACATCATCAGCAAATACACCAGTTGCATTTACAATTTGCTTTCCTTTTATTTCATATTCTATATTTTCTTCTTTATCAATAAATTTCACACCTGAAACTTTACCATTATTATCTTTTAATAATCCTAATACTGGACAATAATTAATTACAATCGCTCCCATTTCAACAGAAGATTGAAGCGTATTAATAGCTAAACGCGAATCATCAAATTGACCATCATGATAAACAATACCTGCTGAAATTTTTTTTGGATTTATGGTAGAGATTCGACTTAATGTTTTTGATTTTGAAATTCTTTTAGATCTTCCTAAACTATATTTTCCCGCTAATAAATCATATAAAGTTAACCCAATAGTATACTGAAGTTCATCATACAATCCATGTGTAGGTATTATAAATGTCTGATCCTTTACTAGATGTGGTGCATTTTGTATTAACAAACCTCTTTCAACTACAGCCTCCCTTACTAATCCTACATCTCCTTGTGCCAAATATCGAACACCTCCGTGTACAAGTTTAGTGCTTTTGCTAGAAGTAGATTTTGTAAAATCTGATTTCTCCAATAATACTACTGAATAACCCCTTGCCGATGCCTCCAACGCAATGCCAATTCCTGTGGCTCCCCCTCCTATTATTATGAAATCATATTCTTTAGTATTCTTCCTAATTTTATCAATCATTTCATTTCTCTTCATGACACTTATATTTTAAATTTTATATGTTTATTTTGAACTTTATCACTAATTTACAGAAACAAATATATAACAAAACGAAACATAACAAAGGTTTTAAATTGTTTTTTTTTGAAATTTAACAATAATTATTGTTAAATCGAAATCGAAAAGACCATAAACCAATACATAACAACTTACATCTATTGTAAAAAAGTTTAGAAATTTAGAAAGAAAATAATTTTAGCTACTGAAATTTTACAGAATCATAAATCATTTAAAGTCTTAAAATTAGCTTAAAAGCTTAGATGTTAAATTTAATTTAAATGCAGAATAATGTACATTTGTCTAAAAATATTAGGATGGTATTAAATATTATTGATAGGCATGGTCTCATTTTAAAAAAGCTAAAGGAAAATGGTTTTGTTACGGTTAATGATTTAAGTAAAGAATTTAACGTATCACTAGTAACAATCCGAAAGGACTTGAAATTACTTGAAGAAAGAAAATTACTATTTAGAACACATGGAAAAGCAATTCCTTTAAACCCATATATAACTGAACACTCTGTTAATATTAAGGAAAAGGTAAATATTAATGAAAAAAAGAGAATTGCGGCTGCTGCAGGACTTACCTTAGAGCCATATGATAGCATTATTATAGCCTCAGGAACCTCTGTTATTGAATTTGCAAGACACCTAAAACCTGTTAAACGTTTAACTGTACTTACTGCTTCATTAAATACTGCTCTCATTTTATCTGAGAACCCTAATATTGATTTAATGCAATTAGGTGGAATTGTAAGATCAAACTCCTCATCTGTTGTTGGTCCAATTGGAGAAAAAATGTTAGCCGAATTCACTTTTACTAAATTATTTTTAGGAGTAGATGGTATAGATTTGGACTACGGTCTTACTACAACTAGCTCTATGGAAGCATCCTTAAATAAGGAAATGATTAAGGCTGCTCAAAAAATTATTATTTTAGCAGACTCTTCTAAATTTGGAAGAAAAGGTTTTGGAAGAATATGTGGGCTTGAAGATGTAGATCAAATAATTACCGATAATAAAATCGATGAAAAAACCAAAATAAGACTCGCTGAGTTAGGGATAGATGTTGTGGTTGTTTAAATTTTAATTACAAAAATGTGGCTTAATTAATTTGTGCCTTTTTTTGTTCCAATTGCAATTACCAAAGAAAAAGTACAATTTGCTATAAAACAGATCATAAATTCAGTGCTTTAGATATTTAATATGAATTTTAAAAATCATTTACCAATATTAGATTGGCTTCCAAATTATAAGAAAGAGTGGTTTAAAGGCGATTTATTTTCTGGAATAACCATTGGAGTTATGTTAATTCCTCAAGGAATTGCATATGCCACAATTGCCGGATTACCTCCTATTTATGGATTGTACACTGCCATGATTCCGCAATTGGTATATGCTTTTTTGGGAACATCAAGACAAATGTCTGTAGGTCCTGCTGCTATGGACTCTTTAATTATTGCATCAGGAGTTAGCGCTATAGTTGTGGTAGGGTCTGAGCATTTTATTTTTATGTCAATTATCCTTGCTTTTTTTGTAGGATTTTTTCAGATTCTATTTGGTTTTTTTAAACTTGGATTTTTAGTTAATTTTTTATCCCGCCCAGTAATTAGTGGTTTTACATCAGGCTCTGCTATAATTATTGCGATAAATCAAATTGGTAATTTAACGGGAATGAGTTTGCCTCGAAACAATCATATTCAAACACTGTTAAAAAATGTTGTAAACAATGTTGGACATATAGAGCCTTTAACCATGATCATTGGATTTGCTTCTATTGTTATTTTATTTGTATTTAAAAAATATGCTCGTAAAACCCCAGCATCTCTTGTTGTTGTTGTTTTAAGTATCCTCATTGTTTACTTCTTTAAATTAAACAATTCTGGAATTTCTATAATCGGAGACATTCCAAGGGGTCTTCCAAAGTTCATTTTACCTGAATTAAATAAGCAAAATTTTATGGAACTTAGCTCCTTGTCTTTAACATTAGCCTTAATAGGATTTATGGAGGCAATTTCAATTGCGAAGACCATTGAAGTGAAACATAACAATTATAAGGTTAGACCAAATCAAGAGTTGATAGCTTTAGGTTTTGGAAATATGATTGGTTCTTTTTTTCAAACTTTCCCAGCAACAGGAAGTTTTGCCAGATCAGCCATAAATAATCAAACAGGAGCTAAAACACCTCTTTCCTCTTTTATTGCGGCCCTTGTAATAGCATTGACATTGTTATTTTTGACACCGGTATTTTATTATCTTCCAAGAACTGTACTTGCGGGAATTATAATCTTTGCTGCGATAGGGCTATTAGATTTTGTTATGCCAAAAAAGCTTTTGTTCTACAATAAGCGAGACTTGATTATTTTGAATGTCACGTTGCTTATTACTATATTTTTCGGAATTAAAGAAGGTATATTAACCGGTATTATTCTGTCTTTGGTGATGTTGATCTATAAATCTACAAAGCCTCATATGGCTGTTTTAGGAAATGTTCCGAACACTCATTTTTATAGAAATGTTAAAAGGTTTAAAAATTTAAGTACCAAAGAAGAGATATTGATTGTTAGGTTTGATGCACAATTACATTTTGCAAATACAACCTATTTTAAGGATAAACTAATGGAACTGGTTACAGAAAAAGGAAACAGATTGAAATTTTTAATAATAGATGGTGAGAGTATCAATGGCTTAGACAGTAGTGCTATTTATGCACTGGATGAAATATATGATAAAATTTCAGAAAAAGGAATGGGCATTGCTTTTAGCGGTCTAAAAGGACCTGTTCGAGATTCTATGGTCAAGTCAGGATTAATGAAAAAAATCCAATATGACCATTGCTTTATGAGTGTACAAGAAGCAGTTGATTATTTTAAAAGAACAACCTTGAAAGAAAAGAAAGGATATAGCTATCAGGAGTATATCAAACAGGTTAACAGATAGCGCTTATGTAACGGTAGTAACATATGTTACAATTATTTAAAACCCTTTCGTTATTTTTGTGAATATCACGTTTTTAACTAAAAAAATCAATTGAAATGAAAGTAGAGCAATTATTTACAAGTTGCCTTGCAGAAATGGCTTATTATATTGAGTCAAATGGTGAGGCTGCAATTATTGATCCTTTAAGAGAAACAGAGCCATATTTAAGAATGGCTGAAGCAGATAATGCAACAATAAAATATATTTTCTTGACTCATTTTCATGCAGATTTTGTTTCAGGTCAATATGATCTTGCTCAAAAAACAGGAGCAAAAATAATTTTTGGTCCATCAGCACAAGCTGAGTATGAAATTCATGTTGGTACAGATAATGAACTATTTCCTTTAGGAGATATAAATTTAAAATTATTACATACTCCAGGACATACCATAGAGTCTATTTCTATTTTATTAATTGATAAGGATGGTAATACTCCATACCTTTTTAGTGGAGACGCTTTATTTATTGGTGATGTTGGTAGACCAGATCTTGCTGTAAAATCAGGTAGTATTACTGAAGAAGATCTTGCAGGGCTTTTATTTGACTCTTTGAGAAATAAAATTATGACTCTGCCAGGTAATACTGTCGTTTATCCAAACCATGGTGCGGGTTCTGCATGTGGTAAAAATATGAGCTCAGAAACTTTTGATACTTTAGGAAATCAAAAGAAAACTAATTATGCACTTCGTGCTGATATGACTAAAGAAGAGTTTGTTAAAGAAGTTACTACCGGATTGAAATCTCCACCACAGTATTTCCCAAATAATGTTCGTATGAATAAATCAATTAATGCCAGCATTGATGAAGTTATACACAAAGGCTCAACACCATTGGATGCTGCAACATTTAAAGAAATGAGTGAACAAAGGGATATTTTGATTATTGACACACGTTCAAAAGAAACTTATACTGAAGAAGGAACCGTGCCAGGAGCGTGGTATATTGGACTGGATGGTAGTTTTGCCCCATGGGTTGGAGCACTTATCAAAGACATTGGTCAAAAAATAATTTTTATTGCAGAAGATGAAACTCGTGTAAATGAAATTCCTATTCGTTTTTCAAGAGTTGGTTATGATAACACTTTAGGTTATTTATTTGGAGGAATTAAAAACTGGATAGATCACGGGTATAAAGTGGATAAAGTAGGAAGTATTTCAGTACAAAAATTTACAGATAAATTAGCAGAAGGCAGTATGGAGAAAATTTTGGATGTTAGGAAAGAATCTGAATTTTTATCGGAACATATTATTGGAGTAGAGAATTTCCCGCTAGATTTTATCAATTCTAATTTTGCTGAAATTGATGTGAACAAAGAGTACTTTTTACATTGTGCAACCGGTTACCGATCTTTAGTAGCCGCTTCAATTTTTAAAGCTAATGGAGTGAAAAATGTAACAGATATAAGAGGTGGTTTTGAAGATTTAAAAGAAACAAAAGTTCCTGTTTCTGAATATGTTTGTCCAACAACGCTACTGTAATTTAAAATTTAAAAAGATAAAAGGGAGGTATAACCTCCCTTTTTTTTACTTTTGTAATCTAAAATAAATTAAAAAATACATGAAAAAATTTACTTTTAAAATAATTCTACTGTTAGTTATAAGTATCAGTCTTACTAGTTGTGCTCAAGGTTCAAGTGCAAAAAAGAGTGATGTAGTTTCGCTTATTACTCCTCAAGAATTAAATGAAAAGCTGGGAAATATTCAATTGATCGATGTAAGAACACCTCAGGAATTTGCTCAAGGGCATATTGACAATGCCAAATTGATTGATTATATGCAGGCTTATTTTATGAATAAAATGTCTAAATTAGACACAACCAAAGAGTTATATATTTATTGCCGAAGTGGTAACAGAAGTGGAAAAGCAGCAAGAAAATTAGAGGCGATGGGATTTCCTAAAATATATGATTTAAAAGGAGGAATTCTTAATTGGAATCAAAATAAAATGAAAGTTGTAAAATAATTTAAATTTATTAAAATGTATAAAATCACTTTACTATTCGTAGCATTATTTATTTTAAGCAGTTGTTCAACATCTTTATCAAAAAAGGAAGTTGAAAAATATACCATACAAGGGAAAGAAATTGCTCAGGCAACAGCCAAAAAACTTGGTGGTACTTTGGTTGAAAAAATGAAAGATGGAGGTGTAAAAGAAGCTGTACCATTTTGCAATACAAAGGCAATTCCATTAACAGAAGAAATGGCTAAAAAGTTCAACGTTAGTATCAAACGGACTTCCCATTTGTTGAGAAACGAAAATAATAAGGCAAATGATAAAGAAGCTTTGGTTATTAATAATTACAGAGATCTCTTGACTAAAGGTAAAGGTTTAAAACCTGTTGTTGAGTTAGATAATGATGGCAATCCACACTTTTATGCACCTATTATTTTACAAAAGAAGTGTTTGGCCTGTCATGGTGAAGTTGGAATTAATGTCACAAAAAAATCTGATTCTATTATTGAATCCTATTACCCAAAAGATTTAGCTACAGGGTTTAAAGAAGGAGATCTTAGAGGTATATGGAGCATCACTTTTAAATCAGCTGTTGAGTAATATCGTGATATTTAAATAATTAAAATCTAAAATTGTGACAGATGTTACAGTTTTAGGTTTTTTTTATTGTAAATTTGAGAAATACTCAAAATTACAATAATGGCAAAAATAGTTGTTTTAGGTGCTGGAATTTCCGGTCATACCTCTGTTACTTATTTAAAAAAATATTTAGGCAAAGATCATGATGTGGTTGTTATTTCGCCCAATAGTAATTTTCAGTGGGTTCCATCAAATATTTGGGTGGGAGTAGGGTTAATGAAACCAGATCAGGTTAAATTCAAATTGGCTCCCGTTTACAAAAAATTAGGAATTATATATAAACAAGCTCTGGCATTATCTATTCATCCGCAAGGAGATGAAAATAATGATAATGGGTTTGTTAGTATTAAATATGTTTCAGAAAATAATAAGGATAAGTCAGAAATAGTCACTTATGACTATCTGGTAAATGCAACTGGTCCAAAATTAAATTTTGAAGCAACAAAAGGATTAGGACCAGATAAGTTTACAAACTCTGTTTGTACTTATGATCACGCTGAACATGCTTGGAAAAATCTCCAGAAAGCATTTAAAAAAATGGAAAATGGGGAAAAGCAAACCTTTTTAATAGGAACAGGTCATGCATTAGCAACTTGTCAAGGAGCAGCATTTGAGTATGTATTGAATATTGCCTTTGAAATAAGTAAGAGAAAACTTACTGATATGGCTGATATTTGGTGGATCTCTAATGAGTATGAAGTGGGTGATTTTGGTATGGGTGGCGCTTATATAAAAAGTAATGGCTATATAACACCTACGAAGATCTTTACAGAATCTATTCTAAAGGAGTATGGAATACGCTGGATCAAACGGGCAGGAGTTTATAAGGTGGAAAAGAATAAGGTTTTCTATGAAAATTTAAAAGGAGAACTTCTTACTAAAGATTTTGATTATGCCATGTTAATTCCAGGGTTTGCCGGATCGGGGATGAAAGCTTTTGACAAGAAAGGAAAGGATATATCATCCAGATTGTTTGCCGCAAATACGATGATGAAGGTGGATGCAGATTATACCCCAAAACCATATGAAGAATGGAAAGCTTCTGACTGGCCATTGATTTATCAAAATCCGGAATATGATAATATATATGCGGCAGGAATTGCATTTGCACCACCACATGTGATGTCAAAACCGATGGAGAGTCCAAATGGGACGAAAATATTCCCAACTCCTCCACGAACAGGAATGCCATCAGGAGTAATAGGTAAAATCGTTGCTCAAAATATTGCACATCAGATTAAAACTGGCACAAAGGAGCATCCGCATGAAGCTTCAATGGCTAAAATGGGAGCTGCCTGTATTGTTTCTGCAGGGTACGGACTCTTTAAAGGTCAGGCTGCAGTGATGACAGTTAAACCCATTGTTCAGGACTGGGAAAAATATCCAAAATGGGGTAGAAATATTAAAGATACCGTTGGAGTGGTTGGAACTGCTGGGCACTGGATGAAATTATTTATGCATTATATGTTTTTATATAAAGCTAAAGCAAAACCCTTTTGGTGGTTAATACCAGAATAAAGAACATAGTATTATGAAAAAAAGTAAAAAAGTAAGTATCCCTTATAGCAACATGTCCTATGCCACACAACCTGGTAAAATGGTTCGTTTTTTTAGAGTTTGTTTTATCAATCAGATCTATCAGTTTTTTAGATTAAACATCAAGATTATGAAAATTGTTGTTGGAGGGCATTCATAATTAAGATATTTTTAAGGAGCATATATTTTCTTTTAGTTAATTTTGTCAAATAAATTCGATAAACTAACTAAAAGAATAAAAAGATGTCTACTACAATTGAAATTGTTAATTTGAAATGTAACGGTTGCGTTAACACTGTTAAAAAAGGAGTTTTAAGTATTGAAGGTATTGATACGGTTGAAGTTGATCTTGATGCTTCAAAGGTTATTGTTAAAACGGAAGATCAACATTTAATAGATGAGGTTAAAGTAAAATTATCAAAAATGGGTTATCCAGAAGTTGGTGATGCAAATACGATGTTGCATAAAGCTAAGTCTTTTGTAAGCTGTGCAACCGGAAAAATGTCACCTGATACAGATTAGTTTATGGCAAGTTTTAGTGAACTTATTAACCAAGAAGTACCTGTTTTAGTTGATTTTAAAGCAGATTGGTGTCAGCCATGTAAAATGATGGCACCTGTATTAAAGCAAGTAAAGCAAAACTTTAAAGATCAAATCAAGATAATTAAAATTGATATTGATAAAAACCCTTCTGTTGCTCAAAAATATGGAATCAGAGGTGTGCCCACTTTAATTTTGTTTAAAAATGGTCATGAAGTATGGAAACAATCTGGAGTTCTTCAGGTAAATCAAATAAATTCTATCATTAATTCACATCTGTGATCTTTAATTTGATTTTTATTTATGGAGGTTGTGAAAATAATCAAGAAAATTTTTCCGCAATTAGCAATATCTAACGCTCTGTTGCAAGAGATTTCAAAAATCGGAATTTTACAATCTTTTAAAAAGGATACAGTTCTGCTTAAAGAAGAATCTTTTGTAAAAGTAGTTCCGTTGGTTATTAATGGCTTGATAAAAATTTACAAAGAAGAAGAAAACGGGAATGAGGTTTTATTGTATTATATTAAACCCGGAGAAACCTGTATAGTTTCTGTAATCACTGCTGAAAAGAACGAGAAATCAAATGTAAAAGGAGTAGTGGAAGAAGATGTTGATGTGATATTAATTCCTAAAGAAAAATTATACAATCTGCGCAAAAATTTCCCTGGATGGAATTTATTTGTCTATAATTCATTTAATAAAAAGTTTGATGAAGTGATTGATATGGTCAAGGTTTTGACTTTTTCCAATAAGGGAAAAAGACTGTTTGATTTTATCATCAAAAAGGCAGCACTTAATAAAAGCAATACTATACACAAAACACATCAGGAAATTGCCAATGAATTAGGGTCTTCAAGAGAGGTGATCTCACGTCTTCTGAAAAAACTGGAAAAGGAAGGCAAGGTGTCTTTGGCTCAAAAGGAGATTAAAATTCTATAAATTTCAACCAGTTGTGACTACTATCACAAGATTACTAATGTTTAGTTCTTAATTTTGCTTCAGAAATTGAATTTGTAATCTAAATCTTTATAATTATGAAAAAAAATGTTGGAAATATTGACAAAATCATCCGAATTATTATTGCTGTTGTAGCTATTTATTTTGCTTATAACGGAGGTTTCGAAAGCCCATGGAACTATGTGCTATATGCTGTAGGTGCAATTATGGTATTTACTGCTGTAATGGGGTCTTGCCCATTATTTTCTATCTTTGGAATTGATACCTGTAAGATCAAGAAGCAATAAGATTTTTTTGCTCTTAAAAATATAAAGGCTGTTTCAAATACAATTGAAACAGCCTTTATTATATGATTTTTTGGCGTAATGGACAAAAAGGAGGCTAAAAACTTCTGTAAGGGTTGTATTTATTAGCTTTGGGGCAAATCAAAGGTTATGAATAAAAAAAGTGTATAAATT
>JADGEA010000121.1 GCA_016744615.1 Flavobacteriaceae bacterium | reverse complement strand
CGTTTCCAACAGATTATATGTTTAAATTTATAGTACCCTCAGATGCAGATGGATTTCAAAAAATAGAATCTGTTTTTGATAATTTAGGTGCTGTAATCAAATCAAAATCATCAAAAACAGGTAAATATACTAGTTTAACAATTATGGTTAAAATGAAAACTGCAAATTCAATAATTACAAAATATAAAGAAGTTTCTTCTATTAAAGGGATAGTTTCTTTGTGATATTTTTAACATGCAAATTAAAAAATAAAAAATAATTTTGTCTGCTTTCAGTAATTTATTGATGAAAAATGAATTTATAGGTAAAAGATTTATGTTTTTAAGAAGAATTAGTGCAATTGTTGCCATTTTATTTGTAACAATTTTATTTGGTCAGGAAAAAGAGGATGTTCTTTTTACAATTGATGGAGAGAATGTTTATACCTCAGAATTTATAAGGGTATATCAAAAGAATAAAGAAATTGTACTTGACAAAGAAGAAAAGGAATTTGATGATTATTTAGATCTTTTTATTGATTTTAAATTAAAACTTAAGGAAGCTAAAGACCTGAAGTTAGATACTGTAAAAAATTATCAAGCAGAGCTTAGCAAGTACAGAGAGCAATTGATCGAACCCTATCTGCAAAACCCGGAAGCTACGGAAAGATTGGCAAAAGAAGCTTACCAAAGAACTTTGAATGAAGTTAATGCCAGTCATATTCTTATTAGGCTTCAGCCAAATGCTTTACCAAAAGATACGATTGTAGCATATCAAAAAATAATAAGTGCAAGAAATAAAATCATTAGTGGAGTTTCTTTTGAAGAGGTAGCAATTGAATATTCTGAAGACCCTTCGGTTAAAAATAATGGTGGGAATCTTGGTTATTTTTCTGCATTTTCTATGGTTTATGCCTTTGAAAATACAGCTTACAATACCAATGTTGGTGAGGTAAGCATGCCTTTTAGAACTCAATTTGGTTATCATATAATGAAAGTTAATGATAAGAGACAATCAAAAGGTGAACGAGAGGTTGCTCATATTATGATCAAAAATAATCCGGAAGACTCACTATATGCAAAGGATAAAATTTTTGAGATATACAATAAATTGAAACAAGATGATGATTTTTCAAAAATAGCAAAAGAGCATTCAGATGATTTAAGTTCTGCAAAAAAAGGAGGAGTTTTACCTAAATTTGGATCGGGTAAAATGATCAAAGCTTTTGATGACACAGCTTTTGGTTTGAAAAATGATGGTGATTTTTCAGAACCCTTTCCTACAAAATATGGTTGGCATATATTAAAGTTGCTCAAGAAATATCCTATTGAAAGCTTTGAGAGTCTTCAAACTTATTTGGAGAGTAAGATCAAAAGTGGTAACCGATCAAAATTATTGGATAAAGATCTTGCCAAAAAAATAGCAAAAAGCTACACTATTAAAGAAAATGTTTTGGTGTTGTCCGCTTTTTATGTAGTGGATAAGGAAGAAATGAATTCAAATGCCGCCTTATTTAGTATCAATGAAGAAAACTATTCGGCAAAAGATTTTTACAATTATTATAAGAATAAAAAAAATAAAACTATTGATCAAATCTATAACAATTATAAAAATGAAAGTATCATTAATTATTATAAAGATCATTTAGAAGAAACAAATAATGAATTTTCAGTAATTTATCAGGAATATAAAGATGGTTTGTTGCTATTTGATCTTCTACAGAAAAATATATGGGAGAAATCTGAGAAAGATTCTGTTGGATTAATTCAGTATTTTAATATGCATCAAGATAAGTATGTGTGGAAAAAAAGAGCAGAACTAAGAATAGCAAGTTGTACCAGATCTGAAAAAGCAGAACTGGTTAAAAATTATTTAAAAGAAAATAAACCTACCGATAGCATTAAAAAAATGGTTAATGAAGGAGCAACTATTCATGTTTTGTTTACCAGTGGAATATTGGAGGAGGGTAGTTCAAAATTCCCAAAAGACTATAGAATTACCAAAGGAGTTTCTGAAATCTATAATCCTGAAAAAAATCAGTATAAAATTATAGATGTTAATAAAATTATAGAACCTGTAAATAAAGCGCTTGAAGAAACCCGTGGAGAAGTAATAAATGATTATCAAAAGGAATTGGAAGAGAAGTGGATCATTGATCTCAGAGCGAAATACAAGGTGAAAATGAATAGAAAGAATCTTAAAAAATTAAAACGTCAATTTAAGTCATTATAACAGATCAAAATTGAATTAAATTATTGAAACATTGAAGAAATATTTAATCATATTATCGATAATTCTACTAGTTTTTTCTTGTAAGGAAGAGGAAGAAGTAGAGAATGCTGTTGCCAGAGTTGGCGACAAGTATTTGCTTGAAGAGGATATTGCTAATAGAATTCCATCCAATTTAAATAAGACAGATAGCATCTTATACAGAAGTAACCTTATTAAAAACTGGGCAACAGAACAATTGTTACTAAAAAAAGCAAAAATCAATATTGATGATAAAAATAATGAGATCAAAAATTTGGTAAAAACCTATGAAAAGGAATTGTTAATTGATAAATATAAACAGGCGGTTTTACAGCAGGAATTAGATACAATTATTCAAGGTGAAGATATTGAAAATTATTATGAACAAAATAAGGATATATATAAACTTAATGAAAAATTAATTCAGTTAAAATACATTCATTTCAACACGAATTTAATTGATAGAGATGAAATAATAAAACTATTTAAATCTGATGCAAATGAAGATATTGACGAGTTGATTGATAGAGAATTAGAGTTTAATTCATATAATTTTAATGATAGTATTTGGGTTAGCTTTAAACAAGTGGAACGTAAACTTCCTATACTGAAAGAAGTAGATAAATTAAAAAAGAATAAATTTATTCAAAAAGAAGATTCATTAGGAGTATATTTGCTCGCTGTAAAAAATATTTTGTACAGAAATGACATTGCTCCAAAGAGTTATGTCGTGCCTACAATTAAACAGATGATCTTGCATAAAAGAAAATTAGATCTGATAAGGAAAATTGAACAAACGCTGGTTAATGATGCTATTAGTAATAAACAATTTGAACAATATTAAAATGATTAAAAAAATATTTATAGTTACACTTCTTATTCTTAGTGTCCAGTTAGTTGCTCAAGAGAAGGTAAAGGTTGATGGTGTTGCTACAGTTGTAGGAAAGAATATTGTACTCGATTCTGAAATTGATGCCTTTAAACAGGAATTGATACAACAGAGCGGAGGAAAAATAGAGATTTCTGATTGTGAAATGCTGGAACAAATTATGAATAGAAAGTTACTTGCACACCATGCTGTTATTGACAGTGTTTTGGTAAGTGATGCTGAAATTGGACAACAAGTACAAAGAAAAACAGATTATTTTACCCAGCAGTTGGGATCGGTTGAAAAAATGCTTGAATTGTATGGTTTTGATAATGTTAAAGAATTAAAAGATGAATTATATAGAGTTGAAAAAGAAGCTCTGCTAATTCAAAAAATGCAACAGAAAATTACTGCAGATGTTGATATCACCCCCGAAGAGGTTAAAAGATATTTCAATAGTTTAAAAGTAGAGAATAACCTACCTGAGATTGGTGCTGAGATTGAACTTTCTCAAATAGTATTAAAAATAAAACCTTCACCCGAGGCAACAAAAAAAGTTATTGATAGGTTGAATGAATTAAAAAAAGAAATTGAAGAAGGAGCCAACTTTAAAATGAAAGCTATTTTATATTCTGATGATCCAGGTGTAACTCAAAATAGTGGTTTTTATACCATTGATAGAAATAGTCCCTTTGTTAAAGAATTCAAAGAAGCTGCTTTTAGTTTAGAAGAAGGAGATATTTCTGAACCGTTTAAATCAGATTTTGGATTTCATATATTGACGGTTGATAAAATAAAAGGGAAACAAAGAGATGTTTATCATATTTTAATACAACCAAAAGCAGATGATGATGCTAATGAAATTATTAAAGATTCTTTGGCAAGCTATAGGGAAGATATTTTAAAACATAAAATTACTTTTGAAAATGCCGTTATAAGATATTCGGAAGATAAAGCAACAAGATTGAGTAAAGGTGTATTAATGAATGCAGCATCCGGAGATACACATTTTGATCTTACCCGTATGGATCCTGATTTGTATTCAAGAGTTAGTAATTTGAAGGCAGGTGAAATTAGTGATGTGTTTTATGAAGAAACTAGACAAGGTGAAAAAATGTATAAATTTTTATTGTTAAAAAGCAAAACTGAATCGCATACTGCTGATCTTTCTAAAGATTATGTAAAAATACAGGAACTTGCTCTGCAAAAGAAGAAAACAGAATTAATTGAAAAATGGTCCAAGGAAAATATAAAGGATACCTATATTAAAATTAATGATGCTTACACAGATTGTGAATTTAAGAGTAACTGGTTTAAAAAATAACCCAATTTAATGTCTGATGTAACAAAAATAAATGATCTGGTTGATCATGTTCAGCTTTTAAAGAAAGAAATTTCAAAAGTTATAATTGGGCAAAATGATGCAGTAAACCATGTAATACTTTCTTTGCTTTGCGGAGGTCATTCCTTGTTAATTGGTGTTCCTGGACTTGCTAAAACACTATTGGTTAGTACCGTTTCAAGTGCATTGGGACTAGATTTTAAACGTATTCAATTTACGCCAGACTTGATGCCTTCTGATATTTTAGGAAGCGAGATTTTAGATGAAAATCGAAAATTCAAGTTTATCAAAGGATCAATTTTTTCAAATATTATTCTGGCCGATGAGATTAACAGAACACCACCTAAAACACAGGCAGCACTATTAGAAGCCATGCAGGAAAAAACTGTAACCGTTGCTGGTCACAATTTTAAGTTAGACCTTCCTTTTTTTGTGTTAGCTACGCAAAATCCTATTGAACAGGAAGGGACATATCCTTTACCAGAGGCACAGCTCGATCGTTTCATGTTTTCCATTTATTTGGATTATCCAACTTTTGAAGAAGAAGTGCTTGTTGCTAAGAATACAACAAATGATATTCCTGTAAAGATTGATCCTATTTTAAGCTCACAGCAAATATTAGAATATCAGCATCTTGTACGTAGAATTCCAATTGCAGACAATGTTGTGGAATATGCCGTTAATTTGGCTTCAAAAACCAGACCAGCAGCTAAAAATGCACCAGAAATTATAAAGAATTATATGGACTGGGGTGCAGGACCAAGAGCATCTCAAAATTTAGTTTTAGCAGCCAAGGCCTATGCAGCCATACATGGTAAGTATTCTCCTGATATTGAAGATATTCAAGCTGTAGCGCAGGGAATTTTGCGTCATAGAATTGTTAAAAATTACAAAGCTGAATCTGAAGGAATTACAGAAGAACAAATCATCAGGTCTCTTTTCTAAAAATACATTATATCACCTTGATTTATAAGGAATATCCTATTTAAAATTACCTGTTGGTAAAATCATATATATTTCGTAAATTTGCAAGCCTTTTGAGCGATTTCAGATGATCAAAAGGAAATTAATTAAAATTAATAATATCTCTTAGTTGTTTTAATCGTTTAAATGTCTGAAAAACAACAGGATACAAACTAATGGGCATATGTCTAAATTACAAGAAAAATTAGAGTTATACACTGAAGAAGCTAAAAAATTAGGTGTAGAAATTGAAGCAGATTTATTTAAATTGGTAACAAAAGGTCTTGGACCATCCATTTACAAAGAAGATGCTGAATTGGTTTCATGTTCTCAAAAAGAAGAATTAGAAACTGTAAAGAAAAATTTCCTTATCAAAAAATTAGGCCTTGAAGAAGGTGAAAATTTAGATGCAGCAATTCAAACTGTTTGCGAAAAAATGGGAACTTCTAATAAAAAGAAATATAGAGCTATATTTTATTATTTATTAGTAAAAGATTTAGGTAAAGAATCTGCTTATGAAGAGGTAGAAGAAAAAAAGATAGAAGAACCTAAGGAAGAAGTTGCTGAAGTAAAGGAAGAAGTAAAAAAAGCAGAAAAGAAAGTCGAAGCTCCAAAAAAGGAAGTTATAGAAAAAGTAGAAGAAACTGTTGAAGAAGAGCCTGTAGAAGTAGAAGTGAGTCCAGAAGAATTTTTAAAAGATTTTGACTGGAATAAATATGAAGAAGGTATTGAAGCAGTTGATGAAAAAAAATTAGCTGAATTTGACAAAGCTTTAGAAAATACAGTTGGATTTGTTGAAGAACGCCAGGTAATTGACGGAACTGTTATTAGATTAACAGACAGAGAAGCAATTATTGATATCAATTCTAAATCTGAAGGTGTTATTTCATTGAATGAGTTTAGATACAATCCGCATTTAAAAGTTGGAGATGTTGTTGAAGTAAAAGTTGACAAATTAGAAGATAATACAGGTCAGTTAGTTTTATCTCACAGAAAAGCAAGAGTAATAAGAGCTTGGGAGAGAGTGAACAAAGCACACGAAACTCAGGAAATAGTTACTGGTTATGTGAAATGTAGAACTAAAGGAGGTATGATTGTTGATGTATTTGGTATTGAAGCATTCTTGCCAGGTTCTCAAATTGATGTGAAACCAATTAGAGATTACGATCAGTTTGTTGATAAGAATATGGAATTCAAAGTTGTTAAGATCAACCATGAATTTAAGAATATTGTAGTTTCTCATAAAGCATTGATCGAAGCAGATCTTGCTGAGCAGAAAAAAGAAATCATCAGTCAATTAGAAAAAGGACAAGTATTAGAAGGTGTTGTGAAAAACATTACTTCTTATGGCGTATTTGTTGACCTTGGAGGAGTTGATGGATTAGTTCATATTACAGATCTTTCTTGGAGTAGAATTAACCACCCAAGTGAAATTGTTGAATTAGATCAAAAATTGAATGTTGTAATCTTAGACTTTGATGATGAGAAGACAAGAATTCAATTAGGATTAAAACAATTGAGCAAACACCCATGGGAAGCTTTAGATGAGAATCTAAAAATTGGTGATAAAGTAAAAGGAAAAGTTGCTATCATTGCTGATTATGGTGCATTTCTTGAAGTAAGTACTGGTGTTGAAGGATTGATTCACGTTTCTGAAATGTCTTGGTCAACGCATTTACGTTCTGCTCAAGATTTTGTAAAAGTTGGTGATGAAGTTGAAGCAGTAATTTTAACTTTAGACAGAGAAGAAAGAAAAATGTCTTTAGGAATCAAACAATTACAACCAGATCCTTGGACAGATATCACTACAAAATACCCAGTAGGTTCTAAACATACAGGTACGGTTAGAAATTATACTAACTTTGGTGTATTTGTTGAATTGGAAGAAGGAATTGATGGTTTGGTTTATATTTCTGACCTTTCTTGGACGAAGAAGATTAAACATCCATCTGATTTTGTAAAAGTTGGTGATAAATTAGAAGTGGAAGTTCTTGAGTTAGATGTTGAAGGTCGTAAATTGAATTTAGGTCATAAACAAACAACAGAGAATCCTTGGGATAAACATGAGGAGACTTATACAATCGACTCTATCCATAAAGGAACGGTAAAAGAAATAAATGATAAAGGTGCCATTATCACATTTGAAGATGGTGTTGAAGCATTTGTTCCTGGTCGCCATATGGAAAAAGAAGATAAGTCTAAGATAACTAAAGGTGAAACTACTGAATTCAAAGTTTTAGAATTTAATAAAGAATACCGTAGGTTAGTTGTTTCTCATTCTGCTGTTCATAAAGCTCAGGAAATGAAAAATATCAAAACTCAAAAGAGGAAATCAGATTCTGCTGAAAAATCTACACTTGGAGATCTTGATGTTCTTGCTGCTTTGAAAAAGAAGATGGAGGAAGGGAATAAATAACCCTTTTTAGCATATAGTTTAAACCGCTTAGATTCTATTGGATTTTGAGCGGTTTTTTTATTGTCCATTATCAAGTATAAAAGTATATTTGTGTTTTAAAATAAAGTTATGACATTAATAAAATCAATTTCAGGAATTAGAGGTACCATAGGAGGTAAGATCGATATTAACTTAACACCAATTGATGCGGTTAAATTTGCTGCAGCTTATGGTACATGGTTGCTAGATCGTAATAAAAACAAAAATAAATTAACGGTTATTATTGGGAGAGATGCTCGTATATCAGGTAAAATGATAAGCAGTCTTGTTTCCAATACACTTACCGGTTTGGGTATTGATGTGACAGATCTGGGTTTATCTACAACGCCCACTGTGGAAGTAGCAGTTACTCTCGAAAATGCGGATGGTGGAATTATCATTACAGCCTCTCACAATCCAAAACAATGGAATGCTTTAAAATTATTAAATGAAAAAGGTGAATTTTTAAATGCTGCTGAAGGAGAAAAGATCTTAGAAATAGCTGCCAATGATGATTTTGACTTTGCTGAAGTAGATGATTTGGGTGTTTACAAAAAGAAGAAGAATTATATGGAGAAGCATATTGAAGAGGTTTTAAAATTGGATCTCGTCGATATTGAAGCAATTAAAAATGCGAATTTTAAAGCAGTTGTAGATGGTGTTAATTCAACAGGAGGCATTGCGATTCCAAAATTATTAGAAAAACTAGGGGTTGAATGTGTTGAGTTATATTGTGATCCTAATGGAGAATTTCCCCATAATCCGGAACCTCTGGAAAAAAACCTTTATAAAATATCCGAATTGGTTGTTAAAGAAAAGGCTGATTTAGGAATTGTGGTGGATCCTGATGTAGACCGTTTAGCAATTGTAAATGAAGATGGTTCTATGTTTGGTGAAGAATACACCCTTGTTGCTTGTGCTGACTATGTTTTATCACACACCAAAGGAAACACAGTTTCTAACCTTTCCTCTTCAAGAGCATTAAGAGATGTTACACAAAAACATGGTGGAACCTATGAGGCAAGTGCTGTTGGTGAGGTTAATGTTGTTGCTTTAATGAAAAAGAATAAGGTTATAATTGGAGGTGAAGGAAACGGAGGAATCATATACCCTGCTTCCCATTATGGTAGAGATTCATTGGTGGGAGTTGCTTTATTTTTAACTCATTTGGCCAAATCGAAAATAACCTGCAAAGAATTACGTAATTCTTACCCAAGTTATTTTATGAGTAAGAATAAAATTGAATTAACTCCTGAACTGGATGTGGATCTGATCTTACAAAAAATGGTTGATAAATATAAAGATGAAGAGATTAGTACAATAGATGGTGTAAAAATAGATTTTGAAAAAGAATGGGTACATTTGAGAAAATCAAATACCGAACCAATTATTAGAATTTATACGGAAAGTTCATCTCAAGGGGCTGCAGATCAGTTAGCAGTAAAAATTATGAGAGAAATATCTGAAATTGCAAATCAATAATAGTTAAATGCCTAATCAATGAATGAAAGTTTAGAAAAGCATTTTAGCAAGTTCCGTAATCAAATTGTGGGTATAGATCAAAATTTTCCAACACCTTTTGGTGAAAAGAAAATGATCTATGCAGATTGGACTGCTAGTGGAAGATTGTACAGGCCTATTGAAGAAAAAATACTGAATGATTTTGGCCCTTTTGTTGCAAATACACATACGGAAACAACTTTTTCCGGTTCAGCAATGACAATGGCATATCATAAAGCAAGAGATATTATTAAAAAGCATGTAAATGCCCAAAAAGATGATATTCTAATTATTGAAGGAACCGGAATGACTGGTGTGGTCAATAAATTTCAAAGAATACTTGGTTTAAGAATCCCAGATAATTTAAAAGAATTCACTTCAATACCTAAGGAGAATAGACCAATAATTTTTATAACTCATATGGAACATCACTCTAACCATACATCCTGGTTGGAAACTATAGCCGATGTTGAGATTATTCCTTATGATAACACAGGATTGGTAGATATAGATAGCTTACAAATTCTAATAGATAAATATCCCGACAGAAAACTAAAAATTGCCTCAGTAACAGCATGCTCAAATGTTACAGGTTTACAACCTGATTATTTTAGAATTGCAAAAATAATGCACAAAAATAATGGTGTTTGCTTTGTTGATTTTGCATGCTCGGCACCTTATGTTGATATTGATATGCATCCGGAAGATAAAGATATATATCTTGATGCTATTTTCTTTTCTCCTCATAAATTTTTAGGAGGGCCAGGATCTTCAGGAGTATTGATCTTTAATAAGAATTTATACCATAATACAGTACCTGATAATCCGGGAGGAGGAACAGTTAACTGGACAAACCCATGGGGAGAGCATAGCTATTTAGATGATATTGAGTTGCGTGAAGATGGAGGTACTCCAGGGTTTTTGCAAACCATCAGAATTGCTTTAGCTATTCAGTTAAAGGAAGAAATGGATACTAAAAATATCCATAACAGAGAAGAAGAAATCAATAAGCAAATATTTAAAAAACTAAAATCCATTAAGAATTTACGCTTGCTGGCTCAGCAACATGAAGATAGGTTAGGTATCTTTTCTTTTTATGTCAATGACTTGCATTTTAATTTGGGTGTTAAATTATTGAATGATAAATTTGGAATTCAAACTCGAGGTGGATGCTCCTGTGCAGGTACTTATGGCCATTTTTTATTACATGTTGATCAACAAAAATCAAGTGAATTAATTGAACAGATTGCTGATGGATGTTTGCTTGATAAACCGGGATGGATAAGAATGTCAATTCATCCAACAACTACCAATAGTGAAGTTGATTATATTTGTGACAGTATTCAATCTATGGCAGAAAATTTCAAAGAATGGGAAAAAGAATATACTTATGATAGATCTTCCAATGAATTTAATTATAAAGGTTATGATTCAAAAGAAAAAGACCTTGTTGAAAAATGGTTTGAGAATTAAATTTGGTAGATTATAATAGTAATATTTGATACCTTATTAGATATCTGATACATTTTGAATTTGTTATGCTGAATTATTTCTTGAAATAGAATTATACATGAATAAATATGTCGTTTTATTAAGAGCAATCAATGTTTCAGGGCATCATATCATTAAAATGAAAGATCTGCTTGTTTCATTATCTTCACTAGGATATCAAAATATACAGACTTATTTACAAAGTGGAAATGTAATATTAGAATCAGAAAATAATAATGTTACGCAGCTTAAAGGTCAGATTAGAAATCAAATACAAAATGATTTTGGTCATGATATAGCTGTAATGGTATTTTCAAAGAAGTATTTTGTAGAAGTTTATAAAAATAATCCTTTGCTTAAACAAATGGATATAGATAAGAAAAAGTTATATGTTGCTTTTTTAAATATATCGCCAGATCAAGTATTATTAAGCAAGGTTATTAAAAATTTTCCTGAAATAATTATAATGATTGATAAAATCCTCTATGTATATTATACAAATGGGTATGGAAAAACTAAGGTCAATAATAATTTTTTTGAAAAGAAATTGAAAGTAATTGCAACCACAAGAAACTGGAATACAGTTAGTAATATCTATCAAAAATTAATAAATTAGACTGTAGTTATATTAAAGAAGATAAATCTCATAAGTTATTTCTCAAAAATTAATTAAGGAAACCTATATTTGCATTATATTGTAGGTCTAATTGTTTTGAAGAACAATTTTATATAATACCATAATTCATTAAAAACGCAAATGGCAAAATCTCAACAAACATTTAACAAATTAGAAAAAGAAAAAAAACGCCTTAAAAAACGTGAGGAAAAAGCAAAACGAAAAGTAGAACGATTAGCAAATTCAAATAAAGGGGAAGGTCTTGACAGTATGATTGGTTATGTAGATGAATATGGTTTTTTAACCGATACAGCTCCTGATCCTTCCAAAAAAATAAAAATAGATGCATCAAGTATCGTAATTGGGATTCCTAAAAAAGAAGATATGGAAGAAGAGGATCCTATCAAAAAAGGTAAGGTATCTTTTTTTGACAGCTCAAAAGGATTTGGTTTTATCATTGAAAATGACACACAAGCAAAATATTTTGTGCATGTAAGTGGGGTTATGGAAGAAATTCAGGAAAATGATAAGGTTGCTTTTGAATTGGAAAGAGGTTTAAAAGGAATGAATGCTGTTAGAGTGAAAAAAATATAGTTTTACTATATTTTTTCTTTCCCCATATGTTTAAATCTATTGTGGGTCCAAAAATAGTATTCAGGTTTTTCTCTGATTTGCTTGTCTATTTTTTGGAGAAATATATCTGTAATATTATAGTCTTTAAAATCTCTAGGATTTTCTGTGATAACTTCAATATTTACCATATAATAACCTCGGCTTACCCTGTTAACTCTAAAAAACAAAACGGGGTAATTGTATTTTTTTGATAACATTTCAGCTCCTGTATGAACAGGGACTCTGACACCCATGAAATCCCCCCAATAATGTGTTTTATGCAGCATAGGAGATTGATCACTTAATAAACCATAAATTGCAAGTTTCTTTTCTTTAAAATTTTCATCCATTAACTTGATATATTCTTTTGTAGGAATAAAATACGCCCCAAATTTTGATCTTGAAGATTTCATCCAATGATCAAAATATTTATTTGTGATTTTTTGAAATGCTGCATATCCTTCATAAGGCACAAAATTATTAACATTTACAACCCATTCCCAATTTGCATAATGTGCAGCCATGATAACCAAACTTGTTTTACGATCATAATAGTTTTGTAAAACTTCAATATTTTTATATTGATATCTTTTAGATATTTCTTTTTTAGAAATGGTAAATGATTTGATTACTTCCATAAGAATATCTAAAAAATGATGCATAGATTTTTTTTCAATTTCTAATCTTTCTTGTACTGATTTTTCTGGAAAAGCTAATTTTAAATTTTTTCGAATAACTTTTTTTCTGTATCCTATTACATAATAGAGAACTACATATAAAACATCAGAAAGAATATACAAAACTCTCATTGGCAGAATGGAGAGAAACCAGATAAGAGGATAAACCAAAATAAATATTAATAATTGCATTTTAAAAAATTGATGAAGCAAATATCGGATATAATTTTATCTTTGAACCTTAAAAATAAAAATAATGGATAATATATCGCCTGCTGTACTTTTGATAATTGTTGCCAATGTATTGGTTTCATTTAAGGGATTTAAAGACCGTGTTTTTTTTGAAAGATATAAGTTTCAGATCGGACCTATCTTAAAAGGAGAAAAAACACGCATGCTTACATCCGGGTTTTTACATGTAGATCAATCACATTTGTTCTTTAACATGCTAACCCTATACTTCTTTGCTGATTCGGTGATCGCATTTGTAGGTGTGCCAAAGTTTTTAGCTATTTATTTTGGTTCCTTACTGGCAGGTAGTTTATTCTCATTAAATTTTCATAAAAAAGAAGCTTATTACAGTGCGGTTGGAGCATCAGGTGCTGTAATGGGAATATTGTACGCTGCAATTATGTTGCGCCCTGATATGAAATTATTTATGTTTTTTAT
>JADGEA010000120.1 GCA_016744615.1 Flavobacteriaceae bacterium | reverse complement strand
TGAATTTATTGAAAAATGAAAAAACAGAGAAACAAGGTATTGTCGGAAAAAGACTTAAAGCAGGTTGGAATCAAGCGTATCTATTAAAAATCTTAAATACTAAAGTGTGAGTTTGCCCTGTACGTTGTTACCCTTTATTTTTTTATTTCAGTATATTTTATTCGTATTGTTTACATTCGAATATCAACTGATTCTTAATTTCGATTGGTTTCACAACTATAGAATTTAGTTTTGATTTGAAAATCCGCCAACAAGATAATTTTTAATTTCTAATTTATCCATCCAATTGATAAAATCAGTCAGCTCAACCATTTTAACGACACAGTTTTTTCATTCCGTTTTGATTAATTCTTGAGCGAATTCTAATTCAGGCTAGATTGGAATAATCATTTCTTTATCAGTTCCGTATGTAACATAATTCTTTTTTTTGTCAGCAATCAGGAAAAATTGTTTAAAATCCGTAACTTTTCTAATCAGATATCCATATCGTTCTTTCGATTCAAGTTTGAATACGCTTTCTAATTGTTTAATGTGTATAAATATGGTTTTTTTTTATAAAGTATAACGTTGTTGAGAAATAAAAAGAGACATCCTTAAATTATTAAAGGACAATACTCTATATACTCAAACCTAAAGGCAGAACATATCCCTTAAAATTAATTTAATTCAAAAAGAATTCCCTGATGCTTGCGTCGATGGACAAGAGGAAAGTTTAAAAACCTAAGGTTTTCAAAAAACTAAAAATAAATTATTTCCGCCTGAGACCTCGTACCTTTGGGTCGAGGTAGTTCATTTCAAAAAGAATTGGTAATTAAAATCAGAAAAACTCAAATGTTTAGTTTTACTTCTTTAGTACTCACTAAAGAAAACTACTTATTTTGAATTTACTCTTCAATATTTTTAAAAAGATCTATTAATAAAATCCTTTCCAGTCAATTTTAATATAACCATTGTCAAGATTGCTGGTAGTTTTATTGCCAGATTTTACTTTATAAAGAACAACTAGATTGCTTAATAGCTCTGATTTAGAAGTAGATATACTTTTGTTATTGATCTTAGCAGTATAATCAACAGTTCTATAAAGGTTTACATTTTCAACTACCTGAACCTCTCCTTTATTAGGCCCAACAATAGTTATGGTTGCCAGAATATTTTCGGCATTAATATTGAAACTGTGCGTACCAATTTCATTAAATAATAAAGTACCCGATATTTCTTTCACACCATTTGATGTGCAGGATAAAAATAAAAACGATGTGATAAACCCAATTATAAAAAAAATCTTTTTCATAGCCCCTTTTTTTATTATTATATATTGATTAAAACAATATAACGTTTAGGCTTAGGGTTTTAGTATGTTTAAAGTAATAAATTTGTTTAACTACATTTTATGCCGAATTTCTGCTTGCATTGATATTTCCAAAAAGTGAACGTGTTATGATCTTTTCGTAGGTTTCCAGTTCTTTTATATCAATTTTATCCATTGCTTTTAGTTCCTGTACTTTTTTAAGCCCGTATTGTTGAATGGTTAATAATGGCAGCACTATAGATTCTCTAACCTCAATAGATGCTTTGCTTACCGGATAATTTTGCATCAGCTCATCTAAATTTGCTAATTTTAAAACCAATCGTTTAGCATTTAAAAATTCATTATGGATCAATTGCCAAAAATCTCCAAATTCTTCATCTTTTTCCATGTAACGTGTCAATTCGAAAAAAGATTTTTTCATACTCATCATACTATTGTCTATCAGACTATTAAAAAACTTAGAGTTGTTATATAATTGCACTACCTTATCAAATTCTCCTGAATCTTCAAATTTTTGCAAAGCATATCCAAGCCCGTAAAAACCAGGTACATTTTGTTTTAACTGACTCCATGAGCCTACAAAAGGAATCGCTCTTAAATCACTAAAATTAAGTTTATCTGAACTTTTTCTTTTAGACGGACGGCTACCAATATTGGTTTTTGCATAATATTGCAGTGTACTCATTTCCTCCAAATAAGGTAAAAATTTAGGATGTTGTTTAAAATCATTATAAGCTTTATAGCTTAACTTAGATAATTCATCCATAATTTCCCTTTGTTCAATTGTCAATGAATTTTTAGCACTATCAAAAAATTCATTGCTTACTCCAGAGCTAATCAATTGTTCCAAGTTATATTGAGCAGATTCAACAACCCCAAATTTTGAGCTAATTGTTTGACCTTGAATTGTTAGTTGCACTTCTTTACTTTCAATAGTTGGTCCTAAAGAGGCATAGAATTGATGGGTTTTACCACCACCTCTTGCCGGAGGGCCACCTCTGCCGTCAAAAAAGATAACGTTGATATTGTACTCTCGGGCAATAAGTGTTAATTTTTCTTTAGCTTTAAAAATGGCCCAGTTTGCCATCAAATAGCCACCATCTTTTGTTCCATCAGAAAAACCAAGCATTACGGTTTGTTTATGACTTCTGTTTTGTAAATGATCCATATAAGCCTTATTCAAATACAATTGTTCCATGATTATATCTGCATTTTCAAGATCATCAATCGTTTCAAATAGAGGAACAATATCTACTGTCAGGTCTTTTTGAAATGCAGTTAATTTGAGCATCGCATAAACCTCCATCACATTTAAAGCACTTTGATTGTTACTAATGATATATCTATTTGCACCTTTTTCACCATTGTTTTTTTGGATGGTTTTAATAGCCTTGATTGATTCTAAAGTTTTTATAACAATTTCATTTTTATAATCATTTATTTCTATTGTTCCTGTTATTTTAGAAAGTACATTTATTTGTTTCTTTTCAGATAATTTCTGATAGTCTTTTGGAAAGATTCCGGAATCTTTTTTCAATTGTAGATTCACAATATCTTCAAAAACACTGTGATGAACTCTACTGTCCTGTCTGATATCAAGTGTCGCAAAATGGAAGCCAAAAATTCTGGCTTTATGTATAATATCTTTTAATTCAGATAAATATAAGGATTGGTAATTTTGTATTACCAGATCTTTAATTTGGATCAATTCATCATAAAATTCATCATAAGAAATTGAAATTTTATCATGGGTATAACTTTGATATAATTTATCTTCAAGTAATGCAACCCGATCTGCAACTTTTTTAAATGTAAGTTTTCGTTTTAATTCACGAATATCCCGATAATAGTTTTTGATGATAGATTGTTGTAGACGATTTGCTACATCAAGTGTGATTTTTGTGGTTACAAACGGATTGCCATCCCTATCTCCTCCCGGCCAGAAACCAAGGTTTACAAACTCATTTACTACCTTTTTGTTTTCGTATATATTACTTTCAATATAGTTGTAAATATTCCCGGCTGCATGGTAAAAAATATTTTCCAAATACCAGATCAGATTTACCGCCTCATCATAGGGTGTTGGTTTTTCTTCTTTTAAAAAGGGAGTAATTCCTAGCTGGGCCAAGAGTTTTTTTATTTCAACAAGATCATTTTTTTCAATGGCATTGGTAAGATCCGTAATTATTCCTAAAACTGCACCCGGATAAAACTGTGTAGGATGTGCCGTCAAAACAATACGAATTTTAAAGTCTTCTAAGTATTTTTGTAGAGCCTCTTTTTTATTTTGTGCAAAAGCTTCTTCTTTGGTGTTTCTCAGGGTTCCTAAACCATTCATATTATTTATGATTGGAAAAGCGGCATCTTCAACCGCATCAAAAAGTACCACCTGACGTTCAATATATTGTATGAATTTGAATAATAAACTAACCTTTTCCTGCTCACTTGGGTTCTCTAGATATTTAGTAAAAAAAGAATCAATAATTTCTATAGGAGTCAATCCTTTTTTAAAACCATTTTCACATACATTTTTAAAAAGAGGCAACAATTCACCAGTATTGCTTATTTGATCAAAGGGTAGTGTAATAAAAATACTATTATAAATTTGATATTTGGATAAGATCTGTTGGTTAAATCTTTTTAATTTAGGTTGTGTGCTCATTTTAAATATTTAAAAGAATTTCAAAAATACATTAAAAATAGAATAAAGACCGTTGCAATATTCAATAAAAACATACTTCAAAACCTTTTTAGCTTCAAATCACTTCCTTATCAAAAATTTAAAGTCCTCACAAACACTAGTTTGCTACGGGTTTAAATTTTCTCTAGCGTCGTTCTTTTTTGTTAAAAGAGGTTTTGCAACGGTCTTGAATAGTATGGAATTTAAGATTAGAATAAACAAAATACTACCATAAAAACAGAGGCTTCCCGTTAAGGAAACCTCTGTTAACATTTGAACAAATTGAATTATTTTACTTCAATAAGCTCTGGTTTCATTTCAATAATCTCTTTTTTAGGAATTCTCAAAATCAACGCTCCATTTTTTATAATAACTAGTTGTCTAATCTAAATTAATTATTTTGAAAAATAAATTTACCGTCTGAACTGTCTAATAGAATTTCGCTTTGAGCGGAAATATTACCTGCTAAAATTTCTTTTGATAGTTCATTTAAAACTTCTCTCTGGATCACTCGCTTGATAGGTCTTGCACCAAACTGAGGATCAAATCCCTTATCGGCAAGAAGATCAATAGCACTTTGTGTTGCAGAGAATGTTACACTCTTATCTTTTAACATTTTAGCTAACAAATCAATCTGTAATTTAACAATCTGTGTTACTTCTTTTTTATTTAAAGGTGTAAACATAATGATCTCATCAATACGGTTTAAAAATTCAGGCCGAATTTGCTTTCTTAAAAGATCAACAACTTCATCCTTGGTTTTTTCAATTACAGCATCACGGTTGTCCATATCTATATTCTCAAAATTATCTTGAATAATATGCGATCCCATATTAGATGTCATGATAATGATAGAGTTTCTAAAATCAGCAACCCTTCCCTTGTTATCTGTAAGTCTTCCTTCATCCAATACCTGTAATAAAATATTGAAAGTATCTGGATGCGCTTTTTCAATTTCATCCAACAAGATTACAGAATATGGCTTTCTTCTAACCGCTTCTGTCAATTGTCCGCCTTCATCATAACCAATATATCCCGGAGGTGCACCAATCAATCTGCTCACTGCATGACGTTCCTGATATTCACTCATGTCAATACGGGTCATTGCGCTTTCATCATCAAAAAGATAATCAGCTAAAGCTTTTGCCAACTCTGTTTTACCAACACCGGTAGTTCCCAGGAAAAGAAATGAACCAATAGGTCTTTTGCTATCCTGCAAACCTGCTCTTGAACGTCTAACGGCATCTGAAACGGCTTCAATTGCCTCATCCTGTCCAATCACTTTTTTATGGAGTTCTTCTTCTAGTTTTAGAAGTTTTACACGATCACTTTGCAACATTTTTTGAACCGGAATACCGGTCCATTTTGCCACAACTTCTGCAATATCATCACTGGTAACCTCTTCTTTTATCAATGAATTTTCCTGGTTATCATCCAGTTCTTTTTGATAAATTTCCAATTGACCTTCTTCTTCCTTGATCTTCCCGTATCTAATTTCAGCAACTAAACCAAAATTTCCTTCACGCTCAGCTCGTTCAGCATCTAACTTATATTTTTCAATATTTTCTTTTGCAGTTTGCACCTTATCAATGATATCTTTTTCGCTCATCCATTTTGCATTGATATCATTTCGCTTTTCCTTTAAATTTGCCAGTTCTTCTTTTATAGAAGACATTTTCTTTTTATCATTTTCACGTTTAATGGCTTCCAGTTCAATTTCAAGTTGCATGATCTTTCTATCCAAAACATCTAATTCTTCTGGTTTCGAATTGATTTCCATACGTAATTTAGCAGCCGCTTCATCCATTAGGTCAATAGCCTTATCCGGTAAAAATCGATCTGAAATATAACGCTGAGATAATTCAACAGCTGCAATGATCGCACTGTCTTTTATTTGTACTTTATGGTGTGTTTCATATTTATCTTTGATACCACGAAGAATAGAAATAGCACTTTCAGTATCTGGTTCATTAACAATTACCTTTTGAAAACGACGCTCTAATGCTTTGTCTTTTTCAAAATATTTTTGATATTCATCTAGAGTAGTGGCGCCAATTGCACGTAACTCACCACGAGCTAATGCAGGTTTTAAGATATTTGCAGCATCCATAGCTCCCTGACCACCACCGGCACCTATCAATGTGTGAATTTCATCAATAAAAAGAACAATATCTCCTTCTGATTCCGTTACTTCTTTAATAACAGATTTTAGTCTTTCTTCAAATTCTCCTTTGTATTTAGCTCCGGCAATCAAAGCTCCCATATCTAAGGAATAAATTACTTTGTTTTGCAGATTTTCAGGCACATCACCCTTTACTATTCTATGAGCCAATCCTTCTGCAATAGCAGTTTTACCTGTACCTGGTTCTCCAATTAAAATTGGATTATTCTTGGTTCTACGTGAAAGTATCTGTAAAATTCTTCTTATTTCTTCATCCCGGCCAATAACAGGATCTAACTTACCATCATTGGCAAGTTGATTTAAATTTTTAGCATATTTGTTTAAAGAATTGTAAGTTTCTTCTGCACTTTGAGAAGTCACTTTACTTCCTTTTCGTAATTCCTGAATGGCACTTTCTAAATCTTTTTTATTAATTCCGTTATCTTTTAACAATTGGGTTGTTGGTCCTTTTGAATTTAATATCGCCAGTATCAAATGTTCTAAAGAAACATATTCATCTTTCATTTTTTTAGCAACATTACTGGCATCGATCAGCATTTTATTTGCTTTTGTTGAAAGCATAAGTTCACCGCCTTCTACTTTTGGAAAACTTTGAATGATATGATCTAATGTTTGTCTGAACAATTCAATGTTAACTCCCAATTTATTTAAAATAAATGGTGTTACATTTTCATCAACTTCAAAAATACCTTTTAAAATATGTGCATTTTCAATTTGCTGCTGTCCAAAGCCTTGTGCAATTTGCTGAGCCTTTTGCACGGCTTCCTGTGATTTTATAGTGAAATTATTAAAATTCATAATTTTATTTTTTAAAGTTCAAATTATGAATCTCAAAAGCTATTCCATAGAGGAAAACCTAAGGATTATTGACAAAATGTCCAATTTTTTAACACTAAACTGACTTTTTGACTTGTTCTTTGATCAGGATAGGTTTTTTGCAGTATTTGTTATCGATATAAAAAGTACCAAAAGGAACAACAGAAGCAAGCAAAATAATTATAAAATCTTTGTTATTCCATTTAAACTGTGGTTTGATAAAGAATGCTAATATTACATAGGAAATAAATAATAATCCATGGGGCATCCCAAGGCCTTTTACCAATATATCATTCCCACCAATATATTTTAATGGTACGCCAATAAACAGAAGAAGTAGATAAGAAATTCCTTCCAGATAACTTGTAACTCTAAATAATTTTAACATTCTTGACTTTTTTGCAAAAGTAATAAAATAAGTAAATTAGAATATTAATTTATTCATAAAATATTATTTTTGATTTTAAGAATCTTTTTATCCAAATTCTTTTAGCTACGATTAGAGCATTTGTGATCATGACCATGATGATGTTTTCCGTGTGAAACAGGAGAAAATGCTTCTAAAGTGCCTTTTATTAGTTTTTCGATGGCAATATCAGGGTCTTTATCTTTGATCACATATGCTGTAACATTTTGATTCGCTAGTCGGTTAACTCCACCCGGTCCAATACTACCTGTTAGCAAAATATCTACATCATAAAGAAGATTTTTGGGGCTGGTACTTTTATCCTCATGAAAAGTGTATTTTAATATTTCATTATCTTTTAATTCCAATATTTTTTTAGAGGTAATTTCATTATTCTTAATGGTATAAATAAGATAATTCCTGCATTCACCTGCATGTTTGGTTACCGTTTTTTTATTTTGCGAAGTTACAGCTACTATTGTTTCCATAGGTTTAATTTACCTAACAAAGTAAGCAATTAAATAAGTAGTAATTTGTAATTTTAGTTACTGTTTGAAATTGATTTGAATTATTATAGGATTTATTGAAATAGTTTACACCATATAGATTGTATTGTTTTCAGATAATTTTTAATGAACAATTTTTATTTTTCTTTCTAAACCCATTGATGATGTGCTGTATATCTCTATTGTCTTTCTGTTGAACAACTAATTCAGATTTTCTGTCTGCTAACTAAGGCTACTTTCTTTATTCTTTTTATCATAAAAATAGCTCAATACTCACTTATCCAATGTAAATGATATCTCCTTTTTCATTTTTAAAATAATAACCTCGGGTTTGTTCGGGTAATTCAAAACAAATAAGAATTAATGATATGGTTAATAAGCTCTTAATTCATAATTCTCTTTAGCGCTTTTAATTCAACACCTAGATCATTAAACATATTGATGATACTGCTTAGTTTTAATTCATTTTCATCATACTCCTGTGTATTGATGCTACAGGTGAATTCCCATAGTTCCAAAACCTCATTGGCATATATATAATATGGATCATATTTTTTATTATCAGAAACTAGTTTTAAAGCCCTTTTTTCTTCTATTTCATTATAAATTCTTTTGTAAACAATACCATCGTTTAAGGTGATAACAATATAAGTTCTACCACTTTTTAGATCGTGAATGTCTTCTATAAATTTCGCCACAATATACGAACCGCTTTTTACCGGTAACATAGAATCTCCTTTTATAGGAAAAGCACGGTGTTTACCTGTAGGTAGAAATGGTAATTTTATTTTATCCAAATGCTCAATATATTCAGGGTCAGCATAACCTCGTAAATAACCTGCCGATGCCTTTACGGGAATAACCTCAATCAGATCTTCATTTTCTCCATCAACAGTTATAGGAAATAAAATACGCTGGTTACCTATTTCTATAAAAGAAGCATCTTCTGCTGCTGTAAGGTCGTTTTTCACCAGTACGTCTATAGGTAAATTAAAATAGGAAGATATTATTATCAAAGTTTCTATTGATGGCTCTGACCGACCCTCTTCATAAGATCCTATACGTGAGCGAGACACTTCGATGTCATCTGCAAATTGTTCCTGTGTCAGGTCTTTTAAATTTCTTAAATGCCTTAAGTTCTTAGCTATATTTTTCATAACACTACAAATATAGGCAATCAATACTTAAAAATGTAGTCAACTTCACAGAAAATATATGAACACTATGGTTCTATTTTGCCGGAAGCCTTGTTACAGTTGGTAAAGAAGAAAGGAGTTTGTGATTCTGGCAAAAAATAATAACGGGTTTTTAAACATCAATAATTATTTATCAGAATTATTATATCAGCCAAAATTAAAAGTACCGCAACAGGCTCTTTTTTTAGAAGATACTTTTATGATTTACTCTTTCGGGAAGAGAAATCAATTCGAACTGGAGAAACATGAATTTTTAAAAATTTCTACTTTTCAGGCGAATCATTTATTATTTTCTGACTGGAATATTAAATAAGAGATTTTGTATTTACTCTCCACTATTTATAATGTAACCCTGATTTTCAGTGACAGTATAGGTGACAATTGTTTATATGGATATTTAAGTAAAAGGAATTGTTTTACAAAATTAAGCGAAAAATAATTATCAGTATATCACTGACAAATAGGAGTTAACAACTTTATTGTCTTAAAGTATTGTTAAAATAGTACTTTGTTAAGCATAGTACCGTAACAAATTAAAACAATAGACGTCTATTAAGTATAAATCATAAAATAAACGTCATGAAAATAACAATGTATAACACACCGACAGAAACAAGAGAAAACGAATATTTTACCCATTTTAAAAATAGCAAAAGAGTACAATGGGCATCTTTTAGAAATTTTAAATAATAAAAACTATAACCTTTAAAACATACAATTATGAGAACTTCAGCAATTACAAATAGCATTGAAACAAAAGAAAGCAGTTATTTCAATCACTTTAAGAATAGTAAAAGAGTACAATGGTCTTCTTTCAGAAACTATAAATAATAAAAATTATAACCTTTAATTCTACCACCTGCATTTCCTGTTGGTTGCGTAATGAAATCATCCGAATCTTCGTGCACGAAGATTCCTCTACCAACAATATCTTTTTTATCACCTTCCGCAGCCAATACACTATTCTTCGGTTTCAAAAATTAGTATTGTAGCACCATTTTAATCGGGATCAACCATAAAACTTGAGAACAATTTTTGATTTTATTAGAAAATGAAACCTCATTAGAAATGGTAAGATGCTTAGCTAAAAAAATCTAATCTATTTGTGTTCTATTTATTAAACCAATAAACTATTTTTAAAGTAAGTGACCAGTTTCTACCTGAATAGGGGGGAAGCATATGATTATTTGTATATACAAGAAACAGATCAGAAGCAGGTTTATAGCGCCATTGAAACCGTGAGTTTAAATTAAAACTATTTGATTGTTCGTTGTATTGAAATAAAGTTGCAAAAAATAATTTATTGGTAAAAGTAATATCTACTTCAGATCCTATTAGCCAGAAATCGGTTACATTCCAGGGTTCGGGCATACTAATATAATTGTAGCTTATATTTGAACTAAGACTAACATAAGGTTGAAACCTATATCCTAATTCATTATTGATACTATACCAATTTCCATCTTCATAGTAACTACCTATACGGCCTCCAATAGTATAAGTAAACATACTCTGTGGTTTGGATAAATAATTAAATCTCACAGCATTCCAGGTGTGTTTTGATCCTGCAGGAAGCTCTGGTTTTCCAGAACCAGTTGGGTCAAAGGGTTCTTGCAACTCAACATACTCATTAAACATTGTGAGATTAAATGAACTTCGATTTCTGAAATTTAAAAAATACTGAAGCAAATTAAGATTATCTGTTTTCTTCATATTTTCATTGAAGTAATATATACTGGTCCATTTTGGTCCATGGCTTAAAATCTTACTATCTTTTGGGTAAAATAAATAACCTAAGAAGGGTCTCATTTTTATATAACCATTTCTTGGCACGAACCCTACTTCGGCTCTATAATGCTCTCCTACAGATTCTTCCTGAACTCCCCAGTTCCATTTTTGGCTCTTATACTCAATATTTGCTGCCTGGGTAATTCCGTTTCCGGAATCATCCGGTGAAAATGACTTAAATATAAAAGCTTTTCCTGTCCATAGATTATTATAAGATGCTAAATTATATTCCAATCCTAAATTTCGGTTGTATTTTGGATACATATCATGATACTCTTCCGTATCTTCAGGGTAATTCATGGATTCTTTATTTACGAAGATCATTCCAATACTAGATCGGCTAAATACTTTTTTTTGAAATGAGACCACACCAAAATTTTGACTTGGTAATCCAATATCATCATCACTGGCAGTTTGCATATCCATAATACCTACACGCCATTTTTCACTTATATTACCACTTAATCTCACTCCTGCATGAATAGGAACATCCAATCCTATTCTTCTTGAAAAAAACGGACGTACCGTAGCATAACCATAATTGGCAAACAAATCCGCATTTTCTAAAAAGAACTGTCTCTTTTCAGGAAAGAATAGTTCAAACCTATCCAGATTAGTGATTTGACGATCCACTTCTACCTGAGAAAAATCAGGATTGATGGTTAGGTCCAGATTTAGAGAAGAAGAGATTGCAAATTTGATATCTCCTCCAATTTTAGCTGAATAATCTGTCTTGCTTTCTTCATCAAAAACATTATTTACTTCACCTAGCACATAAGGAATTACAGAAAAATTAACATCTGTAGATGGAGGGGCTTTATCCCATTCTAAAACACCGGTATAGGCTAAAGATGCAGTAGGGAATTGTCTGGGTATTGGTGTCCAGCTTGATTTTTCACTTGATTTAAGATCCAGTCTGCTAAAATTGATTCCCCATTCAGTTACTCCTTTTTTGTATCGAATCGATTTAAAAGGTATTGCCATTTCAAAGACCCATTTATCTTTATCACGTTTTACTTCAGAGATCCATTTACTATCCCAGTTAAGATCAACTTTTCCACCGGCATACATTGTACCATCCCATTGTGCTCCGGCAGCGTTAGAGCCAAATGAAAAACCCGTTGTTTGATTATTAAAAGGATCAATAAAAAATAAAAAGTTATCATTTTTGCCGAATGAAAAATCCCTTCTTAATGATTCAACATAATATGGCCCCGGAATATTATTATAAAAAGTAGCAACTAGATAAATATATTTTTCATCATAGGTCATGCGAATCTCTGAATGTTGCACAGCTTTTCCGGTATCCTGAGGTAAGACCATAAAAAAATCATCTGCAACATCTGTATTTTGCCAGGCTTTATCACTAGCGATACCATCTATTATGATGGGTAATGTAGTTTTTCGAATTTTTAAACGAAAAGCTTCATTCTTTTTCTGGGCATAAGCTTGATGAGAACATGTAATAATTAAAAGAAATAAAAAATAATTTTTCATTTATATGCTTAATTTTAGAAATTATCTTACAAAATACTTTTTATCCAACCACCATCAACTGGCAATGAAACTCCAGTGATATAACTTGCTCTTTCACTTGCTAAAAAAGTAACGGCAGCTGCAAATTCATCCGGGTCACCGAAACGTTTTAAAGGAATTTCATTTACTGCTGAAGAAAAAGTTGGATTGTTTTTCATTAATTTTTTTAATCTATTGGTTTTAGTATATCCAGGCATTACATTATTTACCGTTATATTGTAGGAGCCTAACTCACTTGCCAATGTCTTTGATAAACCAACTACGGAAGCCCTTACAGAATTTGAAAGAATTAAATTTTTAACCGGTTGTTTTACGGCTTGAGAAGTGATAGAAATAATACGACCCCAACCTTGTTTTTTCATACCTGGTAAAACACCTCTAATTAAAGAAACAGGAGCAGCCAATAACTGCTCATATGCCTTATTCCACTCTTTTTGTTCAATATCATTAAATTTCCCGGCTGGAGGACCACCAGTATTGGTAACCAAAATATCAACTTTGCCATAATGCTGTAACACTTTAGAGATCATTTGTTCACGATCTGAAGCAATGGTAAGATCTCCATTCAAGGCAATAACAACTCCTTCTCCTGATTTATCAATTTCTTGTTTAGCAAGATCTAATTGCTTTTGATTTCGTCCACAAATTGCCAGATGAGCCCCTTCTTTGGCTAACTCCAGAGCAACAGCTTTACCTAATCCCTGACTGGAAGCAGTTACAAATGCAATTTTACCTTTTAAACCTAAATCCATAACTATTTAAAATTGATTTTTATGCGGATTAAATTTAGCGTTTTTTTTTCCAATATTTTCATTGGATTCCCTTTTAAAAGTGAATTTAGCGAGAATATATTTTTGCATATTTATATGGAAGTAAAAATACCAATCAAGGTTTAGTGAATGTATAAAAAATAATGGTAACTAATCAGTCGTTAAACTTAAACTCAAATTTAGCGATAAGGATTAGTGATTCCAAGACATTCATCTGATTTTTAATTGTAGTATCAATTACGGAT
>JADGEA010000119.1 GCA_016744615.1 Flavobacteriaceae bacterium | reverse complement strand
ATAAAGCATTAATTTACATTTCTACAACAATTAACATCCCAATTTAACAATACTTTACAGATTGTAGTTATAATTTCCTAATTATTAAATTAAATCGAACACCTCTTGTAAGTCTCTTTTTAGATCAGCAATATCTTCAATCCCTACAGATAGCCTTATCAAATCTTTTGGCACACCAGCTTCTATTTGTTCCTCATCAGACAATTGCTGATGTGTGGTACTCGCCGGATGAATTATTAAAGATTTTGTATCACCAATATTTGCCAGAAGAGAAAACAACTTCGTGTTATCCACAACCTTTTTTGCAGTATCAAAACCACCTTTTACACCAAAAGTTACAATTCCACTTTGCCCAATAGGTAAATATTTAAGTGTATTTTCATAAGTTTTTGATGTCGTTAATCCGGGATAATCTACCCAGTCAACCTCCTTCTGATCAACAAGCCATTTAGCCAGATCAAGGGCATTTTCACTATGTTTTTTAATTCTAAGTGGTAATGTTTCCAGACCTTGTAATATTTGAAATGCATTGAACGGACTAAGGGCTCCTCCATAATCACGCAATCCTTCCAATCTCACTTTTGCAATATATGCAGCATCTCCAATTGCTTCACTGTAAACCAATCCGTGATAACCCTTTGAAGGCTCTGTAAACTCGGGAAAATTACCATTTGTCCAGTCAAAATTTCCGGCATCAACAATTGCTCCTCCCAGAGAGTTACCCTGGCCACCAATGTACTTTGTTAAAGAATATATCACAATATTAGCTCCATATTTTATCGGGTTCAACAGTGATGGAGTTGCTATGGTATTATCAACTATCAATGGGATTTTAAACTTTTTTGCCTTAGCGGAAATTGCTGAGATATCCAGCACATCCAGTTTGGGATTTCCTATCGATTCAATAAAAATTACTTTGGTGTTTTCATTATAAACTGCTTCAATATTATTAGCATCCTGCGCATCCACAAATGTAGTTGTAATGCCAAGTCTTGGTAAGGTAACATTTAATAAATTATAGGTTCCTCCATATAAAGAATTAGATGCAACAATGTGATCACCAGCTTTTAACAAAGTTAATAATGCTGTGGATATTGCAGCGGTTCCAGAGGCAAATACGGCAGCACCGATTCCTCCATCCAATACAGCTAATCTCTTTTCCAAAATATCGTTTGTTGGATTATTTAACCTTGTGTAAATAAAGCCAGGTTCTTGTAATGAAAATAGATTTGCTGCGTGATCTGAATCATTAAAAACATAGGAAGTAGTTTGATAAATAGGTACTGCTCTTGTTCCTGAAGTTTCATTTATATCGTGTCCAGCATGTAATGCGTTTGTTGAAATATTATTTTGTGTACTCATGATTTTTGTTTTTTTGTTCCTTTTTGGAATATTTAGTATTGTATTAATGTTTTTTTAGACCCCTTTTAATTAGGTATTGCCAAAGGGATTAAAAATATTATTTAATATCGATTCTGACAATACCCTATCATTGATCTACGCATTATTTGCATAAATATTTCCATCTGTATTTTCATTTTGTAAATATTTTTAAACATTTTTTTAAATTTGATGCAATAAAAAAACCTCTGTTTTCACAGAGGCTTTTAAAATATTATTCATTATTTATTAAACAATATCAGCTCCTGCGTATAATTTACACATTGTCATGACCATCATATTGTTTAATTTTGTATTCATTTGCTTCTAAATTAAGAGCCAAAAATAATAGAAATATTTTAATAATTAACAAAAAAATGCTTTTTAATAAAAATTGTTGCTTTTTTATATAAAGTTTTTATAATTTTGCAGCCATAATCTTAGAGGATAGATTTGTAATGATTGCAACCTCTGATGCTGAAAATACATTCAGCAATAAAAAAATGCTAAAGCAAAATATACTACTTTAGAATTTCTGCAATCATCTTTTAGCCTCTAACCTAAATAAAAAAATATTATGTCATATTTATTTACGTCAGAATCCGTTTCAGAAGGTCATCCAGACAAGGTTGCCGATCAGATCTCTGACAATTTATTAGATGCATTTTTAGCTTTTGACCCCAATTCAAAAGTAGCATGTGAAACTATGGTAACCACTGGGCAAGTGGTTTTAGCAGGTGAAGTACGTACGAAAACATATATTGATGTTGCAAGAATTGCACGAGATACCATCAATAAAATTGGTTATACCAAAAGTGAATATCGATTTGATGGTGAAAGTTGTGGTGTTATTTCATTGATCCACGAACAATCACAAGATATCAATCAAGGGGTTGATCGTGAAGTAAAAGAAGAGCAAGGTGCAGGTGACCAGGGAATGATGTTTGGTTATGCCACCAATGAAACAGAAAATTATATGCCTTTAGCCCTCGATTTAAGTCACTTATTATTGTTAGAATTAGCTGTACTAAGACGAGAAAATAAAGATATTGCCTATTTACGACCGGATGCTAAGAGTCAGGTTACCATTGAATATTCAGATGAGAATGTTCCTCAACGAATTGATACTATCGTAATCTCTACCCAACATGACGAGTTTGATGAAGATGAGGTAATGCTGGCAAAAATCAAAAAAGATGTTATCGAAATATTGATACCAAGAGTTATTGCTAAACTTCCTAAGAATATTCAAATATTGTTCAATGATCAGATCACTTATCATGTAAATCCAACCGGTAAATTTGTTATTGGCGGACCACACGGTGACACGGGTTTAACCGGAAGAAAGATCATCGTAGATACTTACGGTGGCAGAGGTGCTCATGGTGGTGGCGCTTTTAGCGGAAAAGACCCGAGTAAAGTAGATCGTTCTGCTGCTTATGCAACGCGTCATATTGCTAAGAATATGGTTGCTGCTGGTGTTTGTGATAAAGTATTGGTACAGGCATCTTATGCTATTGGAGTTGCTGAACCTACTTCTATCAATATTGAAACCTATAACACTGCCAAGGTAGATCTTAGCGATGGGGAGATATCAAAAATAGTTGAAAAACTATTTGATATGAAACCTGCGGCTATTGAAAAACGATTAAAACTGAGAAATCCAATTTATAGTGAGACAGCATCTTATGGCCATATGGGAAGAACTCCTCGAAAGATAAGAAAATATTTTAAATCTCCTTATGCGGGTGAAAAAACTTTGGAAGTGGAGTTGTTTACCTGGGAGAAATTAGACTATGTTGAAAAGGTAAAAGGTGCTTTTGGTTTGTAGATAACTAAATATTTTAGAATATTTAAAAAGACTTGATGAAAATCAGGTCTTTTTTTGTTAACCTTTCTTTTTTATTATCACTAATCTAATAAATAATTATTAATTTAAACCTTTATTTCATTTATGAAAAAACAACAAATTACCAAGAGCCAAGAGCCAAGATTAAACTAACTTACCGCAGTTTAACAACACTATTCATGCTTTTATTTTTATTCATTAGTTGTGAACAGGAAGAGATTATTGATATTGGTGATCAAACTTCTATAGAGCAGCAAAAATATTCAAAGTTAAAAAACACTTCCAAATTATCAGATGAGAAATTAATTCAACAAATTCAAGACCTTAAGAAAGGAGTTAAAAGAGCGTATAGAAAATATAATAAAAAACATCCTAATAAAAAGTTTTCAAAAAAATTTGGTGAGCTAAAAATAAAAAAAAACAATATATTCAATTTGCCGAAGATGACAACATGGTAATTATTATTCCTCTCAAAAAAAAGAAGAACAAAAAGAAAAAAATTCTTGTTGCTTATTATAAAAATGGTAAAAAGAAGTACAAAATATTTACCAATAAAAAATATAAAAGGCAATACAATGAATCTATTTCAGAAAGAAATATCTTAAACTATTTATGGATATTTTTTGAAAACAATAAAAAAAAGAATTCAAACTCAAAAACGTATACTTCTGGAAGAGAAGATAACCTTGGAACAATTGGTTGCTGGGATGTTTATATAGTACATGGAGATGGTTATTCTTACTTTTCATACAGATACAATTGTGGTGTAGATGAAAAAGGAGATGGAGAAATTGATGAATGGGATGAACCAGCAGATCCTCCTACAGACGATGGTCCTAATGATGATGACGTAAATGATTATTGCGATGGTAGTGACCCAGATTGTGAAGGTGGCGGAGGAGGAAGTAGTGATAGTGGTGGAAGTGACGATGGAAATAATAACTCTACTTCTTCGTATGCACTTTCGGAAGAACCTGAATTTCAATATCCTATAAATAGCACTTATGCTACTGACTATCCAAAATTTACAGAGTATTTAAAAAACAAAATACCGCGTATCTATGATATCCCAAAAATCATCAATGTAATACATGATATTACTAACTTACCCTATTATGAGATTGAAGATGATCTACAATTTGATTCTGGTCCAATAATAGAAATAATTCAATTGGATGATTATGCAATTAACACAGATGAAAATACTGTAGGTTTGTTTGATAAGAGCAATCCGAATAAACTTTTCATTGACAAGGATTATGTTTTAGCTTTAGAAAACAGTAATGAAGATCAATTAATTCAAGAAGGGTTATTATTCTATCTCGGTATTGTCTTATTACATGAATATGTTCATTATGGAGACAACACAAATGCAGTTCAATATCAAGGTGAAGAAGGTGATGAATTTGAGCTAAGAGTTTATGGACGAAATATGACTCCTAGTAGTGCTGAATGGTTAATTTTAAACAAATACTATTAATACTATGTCTTATTTAAAATTCATTATTGTAATTATTGTCACTTTAATTAGCTGTAATGTTGATATTAAAAATAATAGAAATTCTATTAAATCAGTTAATACTAAAATATCTGAGTCAAAAATATATAATGATATTCTAAATGAATTAATTGAGGATCATTTTTATCACCGGTTTTTAGGTAAAGAAAGAAACAGTTTACTAGTAAAATTTTATCGAAAAAAAATTGATTCTGCATCTTTTATTAGTGAATTAGAAAAGTATCAAAAAGGAATACTAAACTCAACGAGAAAAAAAAGTGTAATTTTCCTCAAAACAAATGTCAATAATACAGATTTCTCAAGGTATAGGAATATAATACACTCTGAAAGAATTAATCAATTCATAGAAAATAACAGAATTGATAAAATTTCTGATAGTTTAAATTTCATCAATACCCGATTAAAACCATCTAATTTTAATTTGAAATTAGCAAATATTCAAATTTTAAAAGAGGAATTCCCATCAAAATTTGATATAGGCTACTTTGCATTTTCTAAATTGTTTATCAATCAAAATATAGATCAGGGCTTACTTTATTTTTTTGTAAACTGTGGACCAAAATGTGGAGAAAGTGGTATTTTATTAATTGTAAAAGAAAATACCACTTGGGAAATTATGGACAAAGAAATTTTTACTGAATCATAATTTATTGTTTTTTATAATAAGGGTTTGACTATTTTCACGTTGAGAATTAGTCAAGCCCTCATTTATATAGCCCTTCACCTGTAAAATTACATCTATATCTTTAGATTTGAATACGAATGCAATAACCCACTTCAAACCATTGTACCAATTAATTTTTCTTACATTTGTTTTGATGAAAATAAAAATCTTTATCCTGTTACTTCTCACTGGAAGTTTTTCTCATTCACAGGAAATTCAAACAGAACTTGTTTCAAAAACTCCTTTACATGCAGATTCCTTTATTGGTGTGGATGAACTTAACCATATTTATTTTATAAAAAATAATGTTTTATTTAAAAAACGTAATTTAGATACGATAAATTACAGCAATATATCACTAGGAAAAATTACATCTGTAAATATTCAAAATCCGTTTAAATTGATCGTGTTTTATAAAGAATTTAATTCTGTTGTAGTTCTTGATAATAATTTGAATGAATTGACCAACAGAATAGATTTTACCAAGGAAACTCTTTTTAACAATGTTCAATTTGTTAGTGTCTCTTCTGAAAATGACCTTTGGCTTTACGCCGATGATACGAAATTGTATTTGTACGATTATAAAAAGCATTCCATAAAAGTGGAAACACAGCCAATGAGTTTTTATCATAATAGTCTTAATGCCAATCAAATAAAGAGTAATTATAAAAATGTATGGTTATTATCAGAAAAAGGAGTAATCCAATTTAATGAATATGGAAATTATATTCAGTTTATTAATATTGAAAATATCACTGATATTTTTCCTTTAAAAAAAGATTTTATCTACTCTAAAAACAGTTCTTTCTTTTTTTGGGAAAATGAAAAATCTATTCCTATCTCTTTGAATTATACTCAAACTATTAAAAATATTAACATTAATAATTCTTCTATGTATATTTTTGATGGCAAAGATATTTACCAGTACACATTAAAATATTAATTTTTCTATAATAAATATTTTACAGAAAGCATCCATAATCTAGGTTGTATATAATATAAAGAAGATGTATTTGTGTCAGAAATTTCATTATAACTATCTGTATTAATGGATCTGTTATCGGTTAAATTATTTCCAGATAATTTAAATTCCCATTTACTATTTTTTTGTTGATAATATAAATTAGCACTTAAAAATGAATACTTATTCTCATACGTTTTTTCATCATTTTTATAATTATAATAACTATAATCTGCAGTAAATATAAAGCTCTTCAAAAAAGGAATTTCTAAATTAGCAAACGGACGATTGGTAGTACTCCCTGTTGAAGCATATTTTGAAAAAGACAACTGATACCCTAATTCAAAATTTGGAGCATTCTTAAACTTTGTAGCCACACTTGCTTGATAATTATGTGTAAATGTTTTTGATTTCACCCACTCATCATTTACTATATTGTTAAATATTGAATTATTAATATTGGCTCTAAAATTAGTTTTAAATTTACTATAAGTTTTACCATACCTAAAGAATCCTGTAAAGGTTTCATCTGCGAATATTGAGTTAAGGGGGTAGGAAATCCTATCGATACCTATTATCTCAGTATTATTTTTTATCCCGTCAACTTTTTTTGTATAGGTTATTGAAGCATTTAAATTGGTAAAAGAAAACATACTAAAACTAAAAAAACTTAAAGAGTATCTGTGGTTCAATGAGTTTTCAAGATCTCTATTCCCTCGTGTTAAAGATTTATAATTTGTTAACATATATCCTTCTGCAGATTTATTTACATCAGAAAATTGTGTAGAAATGGAATAGTTGAAACGCAAACTTTGTGAAGAATTGAATTGTAATCTTGCATACAGATCAGGTAAAAATTTTGTTAGCTCATCGGTATCAGTTGTGCCGAGTTGTTTATCTTCTATTCTGTACTTATGAAGGCTAACACCAGGGTTAAAGGTTAATATCCCCTTTACCAATTTATAGTGAATTCCTAAAAAGGCATCTGAAAAATAAAAGTCAACATCATTATTTAAATTTCCTTCTTCGAAATCTACAATTGTACCATCCTCTATTACCTGCGATAAATTAGATTCAAATTTTTGGGAGCTTAAAGTTGTTCCTAAAGTGAAATTCAAATTGCTTTTATTATTTAGCAAGTAATAATAATCAACTTTTCCATCAAATTTGCTTGTTGAAAATTTTTTGTTTTGATATAAATTATAAACATCCTGTTCAATAGTTGGAATAATTTCAAAAGGCTGTTCACTGGCAATTGAGTTGAACAAAGGAGTATCTTTTTGATAAATGTATTGTAACTCTGATGAAAACACATTTTTATCATTCAATGTGTAATATGCATTTAAATTCTGATTCAAAGAAACCGGTTTTTCCTCTAAGAATGTATCAGCACTTCGTTGCGTAGAGGTCACATCATTTTTTTCTGATTGTTTCAATATTTTTCCAAATATATCATAATCTATATGCAGGTTTTCAGATGGAGTATAAGTAGTACTGAATTTCAACATTGCCAATTGATTTTTTTGTTTTGAAGCAGTTTCACTTCTATCTACAATTCCAGATTCATTATACACTGTGTTTCGCTGAATAAACATATCTGTTTCAGAATTATTTACTATAGAAAAACCATTAAAAATCATTGATTCTTTTGGTGTTAAACTAAAATTTACTGCACCAAAATTTGAGACAATCTCTTGTGCCCTATTATTTTGAGCAGTTGTAAATCCTAAATCACTTGAAGAAACATTAAACGTAGTTCCACTACCCATCATAGATCCTCTTAACCCGCCGGTAAATCGAAAGTAATCTCTTCTTGTAAATGGAGGCTCTCCAATATTATTAAAATCTGCAAGCACATTAACACTTTTATCCGGACTATAATAGAATAATTTTGGCTTTGCTAAATATTTAGAATTTTCATCACTAACTCCAACTCCTGCATTTACTTCTCCAAACCAAAATTTATCTTTCCCTTCTTTTAATTTTATATTAATCGCTATATTATCTTCATCATTGGTTATACCTCTCATTCCGGAAACTTCATTGTAATTCTTAAGAATCTGTACTTTGTCAACAGCATTAGCTGGTATATTTTGGGTTGCTAACTTTGTATCTCCATCAAAAAATTCTTTTCCTTCAACAAGAATTTTTTTAACTTTTTTCCCCTCTACTTCAATTTCACCATTATCATCAATCTCGATGCCTGGTAGTTTATCTAAAATATCTTCCAGCTTTTTTTCAGTTCCTGTAATAAATGAATCTGTATTGTAAATTATTGTATCTCCAACAATTTTTACAGGCATTTCATAGGTGAGTTCAATATCATTTAATGATTCATTTGACTCAAGCATTTCAATATTTTTTGTTTGGTTTTCTGAATCATCAATCTCAATATCCACATTTATTGTAGTATACCCCAAATAACTAACTTTTAAAGTATATTCCATGTTTTGCTCCAGACTAAGTTTATACCGACCCTTTGTATCAGTTATAGAATATGATTGCAATAGATTTGTTCCTTTTTTAAATGCTATTACATTTGCCATTTCTAATGGGCCAGACTTATCATTAACAATTCCTTCTAATTTAACGGTTTGTGAAGACATAAAAAAAGAAATAAAAAAGGTAACAAATAATATAATTTTCTTCATTTAAAGTACGCTTTAAAAATATAAACTAATTACTATGTCTCATCATTCCACGTTCACCACCACTTTTTTGACGTTCATTTCTAAACCTTTCCCTCATTTCTTCAGTCTTTTTAGCAACTATTTCATCATATTCCTCCTGTGTTACAATTTTTCCTTTTTTTGGCTCTTTCAATTCAGTTTTCTCTTTAGGATTTAGAACAATTTTTGTACACATGATCTTAGTATCCCTAACACTCACTTCCAAAATTAATCCAGGTAAGCCCCAATAATCTCCAGGCCCCTGACTAATTGGAATGTCTAATGTATACCATGCAGTAACTATGACAGGCTCTGATGTAGATTCTATTATTGCTTTCTCTTCCCTTTTATCTTCTTCATTATTATTTCTTCTACCAAATCTCATTTCTCTTCTTACAGGCATATTAACAACGGTAGTTGCTTTAAAGCTCATTTGATCACCAATCATCTTTGTCTCCTTTTCCATTTTCCATTTATAAGCAACCAGTTCATCTTTAATTAAAAAATTTTTGCCACTAAATTCATTCTCTTTAGTTGACTTCTTGATTTGAACATTTTTATAATGTTTTCCAGAAACTCCACCTGTCATCATTAAAAATCTCATCCCGCCTCTAGTAGAATTTTGATCTAATTTCTCCTCTTCTTTATAAATTGAAACTATTTTATTAAAGGTCAATTCATAGGTTTTTTCTAGGTTACTTTTCATTCTCTCTTGAAAAATCTTAATTCTATCAGCAGGAATTCCTGATTTTGAAAAATCAATATCCAAATTGGTTTTTGACTCATAAATAGCTTTTCCTTGAAAATTTTGAGCTATTAAAGGAGTAGTAAATAAAAAAACTGTTAGGCAAATACTTATAATTATTTCTTTCATCGTTTTTATGTTATTCTAGTTATAAAATTATTTAAAGCAATTTAAAGCAGAACTTATTAAAAAATATTCCCACTATACAGCTTATTAGACCATTCAAAAAAGCAAAAGTTTAAAATTAATTTTTATTTAAAAAACTAATGTTTTATACCAATCTTATTGAATTTAACTTGTACTTATTCTAAAAGCACGCATTAAAGGCTTATTTAAATGTTTAAAACATAGAAATAATCTATATTTTTTATAAATTCGCAATCCTTAGTAGTTTTTAAATTACTATTTTACACCTAAATAATTAAGATTTATGCACGTTGCAATTGCAGGAAATATTGGAGCAGGAAAAACAACACTAACAAGTCTTTTGGCTAAGCATTACAAATGGGAACCCCATTATGAATCCGTTGAAGAAAATCCCTATTTGGATGATTTTTACGGATCTATGGAACGATGGTCATTTAATCTGCAAATCTATTTTTTAAACAGTCGATTTCGACAAATACTTGAAATCCGCGAAAGTGGCAAAAATATTATTCAGGACAGAACAATCTATGAAGATGCAAATATATTTGCTCCCAATTTACATGCAATGGGCTTGATGACCAATAGGGATTTTAGCAATTATGAATCACTTTTTGAATTAATGGAACGTTTGGTTTCACCACCGGATCTATTGATTTATTTACGTGCCAGCATTCCCACTCTGGTTGGTCAAATTCACCAACGGGGAAGAGATTTTGAAAATACGATCAGTATTGATTATTTAAGCCGATTAAATGAAAGGTATGAAGCCTGGATCTCTACTTATACAAAGGGTAAACTTCTAATTATTGACATTGATAATTTAAATATTGTAGATAACCCTGAAGATCTAGGATCTGTAATAGATAGAATTGATGCCCAAATTCATGGTTTATTTTAAATCATTATACAATTCAAAATAAAAAAACTCCCAAAAATGAGAGTTTTTTATTTTGAATATTTTATATTCTATTTTTGAATATTCTTCATTACATCACCCGTCAAAGTAGAATAATTAATCTTAAGAGCATTTACATTTCTAAGCTCTTCTTTGATATCTGTAATGGTACCAACACTTGATTCAATATCTGCTTTTATAGATGTTGTTAGAAGAGGAACTTCATCTTCTGGGTGCGTATCTCTTTCTGCAAAAACAAAATACTTCACATCTTTTACATCGGCAATTCTATCATTTAATTGAATTTTATCACCATTCTGCCCTTTTACCTTACCAACATAAACATAGCTAACCAAGCTTTTTCGCTCTAATTTTTTAACCTCAGTAGCATACGGTAATTTAGGTTTTTGAATTTTCAAATCTGTTTCACGCATCACTGTAGTAACCATAAAAAAGAACAATAGCATAAAAACAATATCTGGTAAAGATGCCGTAGATATAGCAGGTGTTCCTTTTTTCTTTTTTCTAAATTTTGACATAAAAAATTATTTTTTTGGTTCAGCTTCTGAAATGATCTGAGGATATCTTGCTTTAATATACTTGATCTTTTCTTTTAAGCCCTCATTAGATAAATTGTTCTTGGCATCTTTTAAAAGTTTATCATAAGATACACCATATAAATTTTTCGCCAAACGATTTCTCAGGTCACTATATGCACCCACTAATTCATTTTGAACAGCAATATATGTACCATATGATGTACCTCTATCACTTTCCAAAGATATAATAGCTTTATTTGGATGATCAGAAGACGCTGGATCTTTAGCCCCTTCACACCAATCACATTCTGCAGCAGGCAACATTTCACCTGTTTTTGGATCTTTCATAGGGTTTCCTAGCCCCCCGCCATTGTCAATAAAATTCATCGCTTCTTCACGAATTTTATCTACGGTCATAATCTTTTCACCTTCTACTAAAATTTGATTGCTACGATTTACTGTAACAATAAATACATTCTTTTCTTTAAGCTTAGGGCGTTCCATATCTTCCGGTTGCTTTTCAGGTAATTTTCGAGATATTCCTGTATCCACATCCATCGTAGTTGTCACTAAAAAGAATATGAGTAGCAAGAAAGCAATATCCGCCATTGACCCTGCATTTATTTCCGGTAACTCTCTTCTAGCCATAATATTATTTTGATACTAATGATTTAACAAATCCTGCTAATATTGCTAATATTGCTATTCCTCCCAAGATCATTGTGTACCAAATACCTGTACTCACCCATTTGGAAATAGCTCCAGCTTCACCATCTTTCAACACATTCCCAGAAACATTAGTTACCGCAGCATCAGATGCCAACATATAAGAAATAGCCAAAAATACTCCAAAAATAGCTAAAGACAGTAAAGTTCTTTTAAGCATTTCAGGATGTTTTATTAGATTCCATATTGAAAATACAACTGCTAATAAAGCTGTAATGGCCAATACCCATATTGCAAATGTAATATAAGGAGATACTAGGCTGTTTTGCAAATCTACACTTTCCTTAACAACATCATCTCCTTCCATAATTATCTTAATCAAGAAGAAAACGGCAACAAGACCGATTAATCCCGTAACTACAGATAATATTTTAGATAATTTATCATTCATAATTATTATTATTATTATTATTTATTTCTGATCAAAAGATCTACTAATTTAATTGATGCATCTTCCATACTATTAACTATACTATCCATTTTTGCAATAATATAATTATAAAAGATTTGAAGAATAATTGCAACAACCAAACCAAATACTGTTGTTAATAATGCTACTTTAATACCACCTGCTACAACTGCCGGAGAAATATCACCTGCTGCCTCAATAGAGTCAAATGCACCAATCATACCAATTACAGTACCCATAAAACCAAGCATTGGAGCCAGTGAAATAAACAAGCCTAGCCATGATACGTTTTTTTCTAATAATCCCATTTGAACCCCACCATAAGCAACAACAGCTTTTTCAGCAGCTTCAACTCCTTCATCCATTCTATCTAAACCTTGATAAAAAATAGATGCAACAGGCCCTTTTGTATTTCTACATACTTCTTTAGCCGCTTCAACTCCACCAGAACTGAATGCTTCTTCAACATTATTTACCAATTTATCTGTATTGGTACTGGCCATGTTTAAATAAATAATTCTTTCAATTGCAATTGCTAAACCCAAAATTAAGGTAACCAAAACGATTCCCATAAAAAATGGACCACCTTCAATAAAACGTAGTTTTAATTCTTGATGAAACGTTTTTTCAACTGCTTCTGTTTGTGCGTACATGTTTTGAGCTGAGCTCAAAAACATTAATCCTGCAACTGTTAGGATAGTAGATACTTTTTTCATTTTTTTAATTCTTTGTTATTAAATATTAGTTAACGGGTTAAAGATATAAAATTTTTGCAATATATAACATATTCTGCGGAGAGAAAGGGATTCGAACCCCCGTTACGATTTCTCATAAACACGCTTTCCAAGCGTGCGCCTTAAGCCACTCGGCCACCTCTCCTCAATGTCACAATTTCATATAGACGGCAAGTAACAAAAAAATATTAATATGAAAAAATTTTTATGAGAAAACTACACCATTTCACCTCTTAATGGAATTTCAAATGTTTTTTTAAACTGATCT
>JADGEA010000334.1 GCA_016744615.1 Flavobacteriaceae bacterium | reverse complement strand
CCTTTTTCTGATGTTGCCATATTTATCCTTTTTTGTTTGATGCAAATATAAGCAGGCATGGAGGTGTGAATCAAGATGTACTAGGCCGAAGGCTTACGTGGAAAGAAAAACAGTACGCTAGGCAACACTAGCTATAGCACATTTTGGCGGGTATTGTTTATTTATAAAAATTGTAGATAAATTAGAAGTACGCAAATCTATTTTTTATATTTGAAAATGATATTTATGATAAAAAAAATAGAGTTGCTTTTGGTACTTTAGACATTAATTCAAAAACGCCAAAACGTGCCATAGCTGCAACGTTAGCGTCAATCACAAAGCAACCCTGAAAATTAAAATCCCCTCTTAATTAAATAAGATTAATGTTTTTTTATTACATTTGCCTATCTATAAATAGGTAGATATTTTTTGTGGTAAAAAATTTAATAAAACAGAATTAGAAAATATCAATAAAACTCATTTAACTGCAACAGATAGAACATGGGTACAAAAACAAAAATTATTGAAATTGCAAACAAACTTTTAATAGAAAAAGGGTTTAATGCTTTTAGTTATAAAAATATTTCAGAGAAAATTTCTATTAAAACATCTTCTATTCATTATCATTTTCCGACAAAAAGTGATTTGGGTATTGCTGTTATTCAGAAACATTATCAAGAGTTAAATCAAACTATTATAAAAACAAGTAATAGAACATCTCTTGAAAAAATAAATCTATTATTCCTGTACTACAAAAGGCTTGTTGCACAACAGAAAGTTTGTATTGTTGGTGCTTTAACATCAGACATCAATACATTAGACGAACCATTAAGAGTAGAACTTCTAAATTATTCAAATGAAATATTAAAATGGGTTACTTCAATTTTAGATGAAGGTCAAAATCAAAATGTTTTCAAATCATTTGAAAATACGGAACTAAAAGCCAAACTAATAATTACCAATTTAATGGCTTTAGTTCAAATAGCAAGAATTGAAAAAAATAATGAATCGTTTGATATAATGACAAAAATGATTTTGGATGAACTATTGATAAATTAATCACAAAATGAAAAAAAAGATTATAGGAGTTTCATCAAAAATATTTCCAAGAACAGTAGCATATTATACCTACAAATTATTAACAAACCCTCAATTAAAAAAAATAAGACAGCATGAGATTGAAGTTTTGGATAAAGCAAATAAAAAAATAATTCCATTTAGAAAATTCAATATTCAACTATACGAATGGGGAAATAAAAATAACGAACCTATTTTATTAGTGCATGGTTGGGAAGGTCATTCAGGGAATTTTTCTGATATTATTGAACAATTGCTCCAAAACAACTATTATATATTGGCTTTTGACGCACCCTCTCATGGGTCTAGCTCTAAAGGACAAACCAATATGTTAGAGTTTAGCGATTTAATCATTCATCTTTTGGGAAAATACAAGCCTAAAAAAATAATTAGCCACTCATTTGGTGCTGTGGTTACTACTTACGCTCTTAACCGAAGTGCTTTTCAAATTGATAAATATGTTTTAATTACCACTCCTGACACCTTTTTAGAGCGTATTAATTCTATTTCAAACCAAGTTGGAATTTCTAAAAAAGCACAAATAAAATTGATTAAACGGTTAGAGTCTGAGATAAAAACCAAAGTCAGTTCTATTTCTGTAAGTAAGTTTGTTGAAAATGTTTCGGTAAAAAAAGCCTTGATTATACATGATAAAAATGACAAAGTAATTCCGATAAAGCAAGCCAAATTAGTAAATAAAAATTGGAATAACTGTACCCTTGAAGAAATAGAAAATACAGGCCATTTTAGAATATTAAGAGAACCTTTTGTAATAACACGCATCTTAGATTTTTTAAACCCAAAATAATTTATGAGAACAGAAAAATTCAAAACAGTTTGTAAAGATGGAATAATACTTAAAGGAATTTTGCTTATTCCTGAAAATCCAAAAGCGGTTATTCAGTTTAATTGCGGAACAGGAACTAAAAAAGAAGTTTATCTTTCTTTCCTTACTTATTTAGCAAACAATGATTATATCTGTTGTCTTTGGGATTATAGAGGTGTAGGCAATTCATCTACTGAAAATTTAAGTAGATGTGATTTTACTTTTTCAGATTACGGAACGAAAGATATGCCAACCATAAAAACTTTTTTAACTAATAAATATCCTAATTTACCATTTCTAATTGTTGCTCATAGTGCTGGTGGACAACAAATTGGTTTTATGAATGATTTAAACAATATTAAAGGTGTTATTAATTTTGCTGTTTCGTCTGGTTATTATCCTAATATGCCTTTTAAATATAAAATGAAAGCGTATTTTTATTTCTACTTTTTTACACCAATAAGCATTTTATTAACAGGTTATGTAAAAGCAAAACCATTTGGATTAATGGAAAATCTACCAAAAAAAGTAGTGCTTGAATGGCGAGATTGGTTAGAAAAAGAAGACTATTTCTTTGATGAAAAATTCTATGGTAAAACAGTTCCTAAAGGTGATTTTAAAAACTTTAAATTTCCTGTTCATACCTATTGGACATCTGACGATAGTATCTCTAATCAAAAAAACACAGAAGCCTTTTGGCGAAATATAAAAAGTAAAAAAGAAATATCATTTACAAAACTAGTTCCTGAAGAACTTGGGCTTAAAAAAATTGATCATTTTGGTTTTTTCAAAAGAAGAATGAAAAACAAACTATGGGAAAATGTAGTCGTAAGGTTAAATGTATTAATTGAGTAATAAGAAATTAACAATTCCTAACTAAAAACAAGACTGTCGCTAACAAAATGTATAAGTAATGGCTAAGAAAAGTGCAAATTTCAAGATCAGTGCTTTTTTTGTATTTTTGTGCTTAACCGAAAGTAGTGCTTATTTATCGCCACTACTCATACACAAATCGTTGGCATTAATTTAATAAAAACCGATAATGATAATAGGGAACAAGGAATTTAAGTATAAAAAAGATGCTCTTAATTATTATAAAGAGATTTTGAACT
>JADGEA010000333.1 GCA_016744615.1 Flavobacteriaceae bacterium | reverse complement strand
GGATATGGTTATGGAGGTTGGTATGGTGGTGGCACTTCGGTTTCTTCCACACCCGAAGGAACTTTGTATATAGATCTTATCGACAAAAGTAAAAATGAGTTGGTATGGCAAGGAATTGGTAAAGGCGACTTAATCATGAGCAGTGTCGAAAAGAAAGAAGCTCGTATTAAAGAAATAGTAACTAAAATTTTAGCACAATATCCTCCTGTTGTTAAAACTAAATAATATTTTTATCCAAAATAAAGCCCTAAATCAAAATAAATGAAATCATTTTACACGCTTATTGTTTTAAGCATATTAACCATTAATTTTGCTTTTTCGCAAAATTATCAATCTGGAATTATAACAAAAAATGACAAAGGAACAATTGAAGGAAAAGTTTCTATTGACAACAATTCAAAAAAAGTATTGTTTAAAAAAAACAATAAAGTAAAAACTTATGATTTTGATTTTATAAATAGCATTACTATTGACAAAGAAAATTACTCTAAAATTACTTTTAACGATGAAGTGTTTTTTTCTAAACAATTAGAAAGCGGGAAGGCAACTATTTACAATCTATTAAACAACAATTTTCTAATAATTAAAGATGATAATGAAGGTAAAATCTTTAATATATTGGATGATGAAAATCAAATTCCAGGTATTCTTTCATTACTTTTTAACGACTGTAATACAGTAAGAGACAAAATAAATAAAACGGAAGATTTTTCAGAAAAAATGTTGACTTCTATCACAAAAAATTACAATAATTGTGATTACAACAGTTACTCTCCTACCGAAAAAGAGATTGATAAAGCCAATAGTTATAATACTGATTTTTTTAGGTTTTATACAGGCTTACAATTAGATTTTAATAATACTACAGTTAATAATTTCGATTCAAACAATCCTATTGGCGTTGGTGTTGGCCTAGGACTAATGGCTTCTCCAAGTTTTATGGGGAACCTTAAAGGAAATCTTTATTTCGACTTTGACTTTGCAATGGTTTTTACGGGTAGTAATGATTACGCGAACGGACCCGCAGCACTTAATTATAAAGTAAACACGTTTCGTTTTTCATTAGGAATGGAATATATTTTCAACAAAGAAGGAGAGTTCTCTCCCTTTTTAGGAATTGGATATGGTTATATTGCAGATTACTATGATGGAGCTTTAGGGACAATTCGATTTAAAGACAATAAGCAAAATTATTTTTTTATACCTAAAGTTGGGGTTTTATATAACCTTAAAAAAGGAAAACGTATTGGGTTAACTATTAGTTATATTTCAGAATATGAAAACGACTTAAGTTTTATTTATGGAGATGATGTTACATATTATCCATTAACTATAAAAAATAGCTCATTTAATCTTGGGTTAAATTATTACTTTTAAAAAAAGATTTAATAAAAAAAGGGAGTTTTCAGATTTTGAAAACTCCCTTTTTTTATTAAAGACTATTGGAAATTAGTTCTTAATAATTCTTTTTGTAATTTTTCCATTTTTAGTGATCACTTCTAAAACATAAACTCCAGTTTTCAATGCTTGAGTATCAATTAACATCTCTTTAGAATAAACATTAGTATTTCTTAAAATATTTTGACCTAATACATTAAATATTGAAATTGACTCCATAGTATCATTACTATTTACTTCCCAATTATTTGAAACTGGGTTGATAAAAAAGATATTACTTTCTATTTCGTTATCATTTATACTTAATACTTCTTCAGTAAAATTTTGAGCATAAATTTTTGAGCCATCTCCTTTATCTTCAATAAAAACTGTTACACTTTGACTGTTTACAGGTTTAGTAAATTGAATTCTAGCTTTATTAGCAGCATAAGTAGCCATTGGTCTTGTTTCTTCAGCCCAAGCAAAATCACCATTTTCATCTAACTTCAATGCGTGTAGGCTAGTTGGAGTAGCTCCATTGTCCATACCTTCTTTAATTAATATTAATGGCAGATCGTTATCTAAATGAAGAAATCCTGAATGTACTTTTTCACTTCCTATAGGAAATATCACTTTTGCTTGGTCTGTAAACATTCTGTCACCTGTTTCCTTATCAAACTTTTGGATATACTCCCCTTTTTCACTTTGATTGGTATTGGTGTAAGTACAAGTTGACCATATATAATCTGATCCATCTTTAAAGGAAATTCTCGTTTCCATCTCATAGTCAGTTTGATTAGTATCAAAGTCAGATCCATTAATTCCCCAAGGTAAAGTTCCATCAGGATTCAATCGTTGCAAATAAGAGTCAAATCGATTGCTATGAGCTCCTTTGTATCCATAATAAACTACATCTCCATCTTGTAATCCAAAATAAGGGATGTTCCATTGTGTTGAATTATCTGATATTTGAGTAGGAGATGCCCATTGTGGTTCTCCTTCATCTGAAAATCGTTGGGAATATAAATTTGAATTTATCCCCGAGGTAATGCTATGAAAAATCGAGATAAAACCACCATCTGATAGTTCATAGAAACTTGCAGGAACGGTATTACTGCTTCCATTTTCAATAGGCATATTAGATGCCCAAATTTCTGAACCAGAAGCATCATACTTTTGCATAACAGCTTGCCCTGATTGAAACCAAGAGACAATTGCTTCACCTGAGGATAATGGTAATATGGTTACTACATATCCTGAACCTACATTAACACCTTCTGCTCCCCATAAATGAACTCCAGAAGTATCTAACTTAAATGCATAAGCTGGCTCTCCACCTCCCGTTCCTGTAACACCAACATATAAGTTATCATTAGAGTCGACTTTGACTGTCCAAGTAACAGTGAAAGTACTCATTGGTACTGTATTACTAATTAATATACCATTATCACCTAAAGTTTGATTTCCATCAACATCTAATACTTGTAATCTTAGTTCGTAATTAGTTGGAGCTGCTACAACTTCCCAAAATACAACATAGGTCAAACCCTCTGATGTTCCAATAGCTTGCATATCTCCACCTTCAGAATTTACAACTAGAGTATTTACATCGGTATCTTCTGT
>JADGEA010000118.1 GCA_016744615.1 Flavobacteriaceae bacterium | reverse complement strand
ATGGTCATACTGTAACCTGCCCTCTACATAATTGGCGTATAAATTTAGCTGATGGAGAAGCAGTGGCACCAGATGAAGGCTGTGCTGGGCATTTTAAGATTGATGTTGATGTGGATGGGGAATTGGTTTTGGATATTTAATTGTTATTTTGAACTGTGATTTTTGTATTAATCACTGATGTTACGCACCCTCGTTCCCACGCTCCAGCGTGGTAACGCATGAACAGACGCTCCAGCGTTGAGTGTTTTTTTCTTATACTTGGTTCATTACAGTGGTTTTACTCGACTCTGGAGCGTCAATGCCATTGACTTAAGAATATTAGATTTTATTTAATTAGTTAAGCCTATTATGAAAAAATGAAAATTTTCTGGATAATCATTTCTGTTTTTTGACCCATTTGACAAATTTCATAATTTTCGGATCAGCCATAAGTTTTTCAACAGTGTTGAAATTTCTTCCCAGTTCCTTTTCAGTGTGGGTTTTATGAATGAACTTATGGCACTCAGAGCAAAGTTCTACTCCTCTATGATTCATATCATCTCGGGAAAAATTCTTTTTGAACCATTTATTGCTATGGCAGGTTTTAGGAATTAAATGATGAAAAGTCAGTTTCCTTTCTCTACCACACAGACTACAAATTCCTATTTTTTTATTTTGATTCATTTTATTTATTAAGTTGTTGGCTCATTGATATATTTATTGAGCTGAGGATAAAATTCTAAAAAATCCTTTTCAAGTTGAGGAAAAAATTCAGTTAGATAACTAATAGCATAGCTAAGATTATTTGGTTGCCTAAGACGTTGTTCTATTCGTTCTAGCACCTTTCTAATTCCTTCGATAGTCATATATGATAGCAGAATATTTTCTTGTTTCATGCGTTGGCTAAAAAGTTTTGCCCTTTTTGGAAATTGTGCTTCATATTGAGTAAGTATTTTGTAAATATATTGAACAAAATCATAAAGTGGCATTGAATAAAAAGCTTGCCAATGCTTACATAAGAAATGGTCATAAAATACATCAATTAAAATACCACTATAGCGGCTGAATGGTTGAGGGATATACCGCTTACTATGAATTACAATGGGATGAGAATCAGTGTAAGAATCAATATTCCTATGCAATCTAATGCCTTCTTGTATAGCCACTGAGAAATTTTCCATACTATTCCCACGAATAAAATCTCCTAAATAATTACCAATTATATGTTCTTGATTTAAGTCTGAAAGAGCAAAGTGGGCTAGATAATTCAATTTTTTTCCTTTTTAAGTGTAAAAATAACAATCCCAAAAATTATCTCTAAAAAAGAGATATGTAAGACTATAGCTTTTCAGATAAAGATTTTGGCCTAAAGACCTGTCAGGTTTTTAAAACCTGACAGGTCTGATAGTTTTTCTTTTTCTGAAAAGCTATATGAAAACAATCATAGCTCAACTTCTTGATGATTTCTATGAAAGAAATCTACCACCCCTCACTATCAGTAATAACATTTAGATTCAATATGCTTTATATCTGTTAATATCTCTCACTAAAGTCAAAAATTTTGATGTAATGGTATATGGCGGTTTATAATTCATAAGATAGCTGCTTTGACTGTATCATATTCATTTCTATCTTTTAAAGTTGCATGACCACAACTTACAGGATTTGAATCAGTATTATCACTTATTGCTCCATCTTTTATACATGAAAGTATCAGGTTAGTATATTCAAACGTCAGTTGGGGATTAAGTGATTTTGATTCGATATGTTTGATATGATATCCTAATTCATTTTCAAGTCTAATTTCACAATAGGCACAAAGTCCTTTTTGTATAGACATTAAGCTATAAGTAATTTATTATAATTACTTCCATATATTTCATCAAGTTGTGTTCGCATATCTTGAAGTTTTGGATTATCAATATCGCCACTACTAATAATTTTTAGATATTCTTTGAGAATTTCTGTTTCTTCTACCACCTCTTTAGGTGGAGTTGCATCAACATCCATAATATTTAAATAAAAATTAGTTTATTCCGTAAATTTGTTGTACTTAATAAAAAAATCAATAGTACAACGAATTTACGGAATAAACGATACGAAGTCACGGAGCGGAGCGGAGTAAGCTAAGTCAGCGCAGCTAATTTTTTTATGAATTAAGCGGGTTAAATAATTAAATAAAATCAATATAATATTGAGTGTGACCTTAATATGATGTAAAAGAAAAACATGTAAAATAAACACATTGTTACACGCTCAAACAGCGCCTAGGCGATGTTTGGGCTATTGATTTTGCTGAATCTTAATAATTTACGTTTAGTAAGACGGCAACATATTCTGATTGAAGAAACGAAATTAACAACCAATTATATGAATATTTTTTCCATTTTGCTGGCGAGTTTTCCAAAAGATTTTTTTTTGCCAAGATATTTTTTTGCGACGATCAAAGACAATTAGCCAGCCTTCATCGCTGTTGAGTTTGTCCATATAGTCAGCTAATTGAGTTAATCCTTCTTGATAAGTTTTGTCGTTGTAACGCAACTTCAGTTCTATTGGATATTCATTGTTATCATAATGAATACATAAGTCAATTCGTCTAGTGCCGCTGGCTAATTCACGTGCAATTCTTCCTCCACTATTAATTATACGCTGTAAAAATGCTTGTAAAATTAGGTGGGGAGCTGCTTCTTTGTATTCATATTTTTCTGCCCATATCTCGCTATTTTCCCGCCAAAACTTTTGAAAATAACTCAACAAGCTTTTCATATCCAATTTACCATTAATCACATAACTTGAACGTTGTTTCAAATCTCTTCGTTCTGATATTTCCATTTCTGAACGAGAACTTAGAGTACGAATCATCACTTCTCCATAAATTGGATTGGATGGAATTAAGCTTGTTTCAGTATGACACAATAAACCTAGATCTAATACATATTGATAATCATCGTCTATAATACTATAACCTTTGCTTTCTCCTATAATTACTGGTTCAACAATTCGCTGCACTCGTTTTTCTTTTAAGCGTTCCATTAGACTATCAATATGCGTATCTCGTCGCAGAATAATAGTTTGAACAGCTTGTTCGACATGTTCTGGTTTTATTAATTGTGAAAAGTCATTGTTCAATATATTAACTACAATTTCTCTAGCTATGGCGTTCACTAACCAAGGTTGCCCTTGTGTGTAGTGGTAAATTTTGTCAAGAACTTCAGTGGAGAAAGCTTGTTTAGTATGTTGAAGGTAGAAATTAGCAACTTCTTGCTTAGTGAAATTTTGCAGAGTGAAAGTATCTGAGACAATATTGAATGGGCTATAGCTGCCTAAAGTTTCTCTTATATTTCGCATACCAACCAGCGCGATGGAATGAACGAAGGGAATTCCAGCACTGCGATTAACATATCCATCTCTAAGTTGTCGCAAAAATGAAATTAAAGTTTCATTTAATAGGCAATCTACTTCATCAAATAAAATTACTAAGGGTTTATCTAATTGTTTACAAAACAGAGATAAAACACGAATCAAAATATTAGTAAAATCAGAATAATCGGCATTAGGAGCAAAAGAATATCTATTTAATTGTTCATGAAGTTCGACTTCAAGCTGAAGTTTTTTTACAATTGCTGGAATACCTTTTTCAGCTTCACTAATTCCTTGCACAGTTTCTAATGAACAATACAAGGTATAATAATTTCCACCCTCATTTAATAGTCGAGCTAATTCTAGCAACAATGTGGTTTTACCAGATTGACGAGCGGCATGAATTACAAAATATTGTTTCTGTTCAATAAGATTGAGAATACCTTTGCACCTATTAAGTGTAGGTAACATATAATGTTCATCGGGGTGACAGGGTCCGGCTATATTGAAGGTTTTTGTCATCTTTAATCCTATTGCATAAAAAATTTTTTATAGATTATAAAGTTAATTATAACATCCCTATAGTTTTTATTACAAAATCACCCTCGAATTGCCTTTTTTATTAATGTATATTAAATCAGTCTTTTCAAATTTTTTGGTCTTAACTTGATTATCAATACGACTAATTATTAGTCCCTTTTTGTGTACAACAATATTAATATACTAATGGTAGAATATCCCGACAATGTCACATTTCAATAATTATGTAGGAGAAATAATTCTATTACAGTACATGATATGGCTCATGTAACATTATCAAGCTACTTACAACATAAAATTGTGATATTTAAAAAATATGGTTTAACTAACATATAACAACTAATTATTTATGGATAAAAATATATTCATTAATCTTATGAAAATAAAAAAAGGTGTTATAGCAATTATTGGAATAATTGTTTTTTTGGGTGGAGTAGTCTTAATTGGTAATACCCAACAATGGCAAGAATTTATCAGTTGGGTTAAGGCTGGAGATGCTTTTAATAGGGGAACTGTCAATTTGTTGGAAGAAAACTATGAAATAGCTATTGAGTATTATAATGAAGCCATTTCTATCAATCCTAATTTTGCCAAAGCTTACTATAAGCGTGGGCAAGCTCGCATCAATTTTGGGCAATACAAAAAAGCGGTTGCCAGAAAGACTTATCAATGGGGACAAACGCTTATAGAGAATAGTGAACAAAAATTAGGTCAACAAGAACAGGAAAATGCTTTTAACATATATGAACAATCTAAGGAAGAACATAAAAAAGCAGTAACCGATTTTGATATGGCTTTAAAAATAGCTCCTAATTTTGCTAAAGCTTATCTCAATAGAGGAATTGCTTTTTATCTTTTAGCCGATTATTTAGAGCAAGAACAAAAAGTAGAAAGTTATCAAAAAGCCACTGTAGATATAAGCAAAGCACTACAAGTTAATTATAACCTCGCTGAAGCATACTTTTATCAAGGAAATATTAACTTTGATTTAGGAAATTATCCAAAAGCGATTAAGGATTACACTCAAGCATTACAAAATAAATCCAAATATGCCTTAGCTTACCTTAAGCGAGGTAATGCATATTCTCTGTTAGGAAAACAAGAGCAAGCAATCAACGATTACAAACAAGCACTACAAGTTAACCTTAAGATAGCATTGCCAAATGATGCTGCTGCTTTTTATGTTCGAGCTGAGATTCTTCAGCCAACTCTTTTGTGGAAAGACAAAAGACTTAATGACTATAATTACGCTATAGAACTTAATCCAAATTTAGCTGTGGCTTACTTGGGGCGTGGTTTTTTACATGCTTGGATGGGAGATGCTGTTTTTTGGAATTCAGAATCAACAGAAAAAAGAATATATTACTATGATATGGCTGAAGAAGATTTCAGCAAAGCCATAAATACCGTTGAAAAATTCATTGGTGGTATTGGTGTTGAACTAAAAATTGATTCACAAACAAAAATCCTAACCATTGTAAAAACTGTAAACAATTTACCTGCTTGGGAAGCAGGAATAAAAAATGGTGACCAAATTATGAAAATCAATGGTCAAAATACCTCAAATATGACTCTTGAAGAAGCTACATTGGTATTGCGTGGTAAAAAAAATACTAAAATTAATTTATTGATTGCCCAAGAAGGTAAGGGTGAATTCAATATAGAACTTACCCGACAAGCTATTGCTATCAATCCAAAGCTTACTAAGTTTTATGAAAGTAGGGCTTTTTTTCGTAATAACATTGGAAATAAGCAAGGTGCTATTGAAGATTACCAAGTAACTGCCAAAATTTTCTCTCTTTTGGGAAAAGAAAGTGATCGTCAACGAGTCTTGAAAAACATACAAGAACTTCAACAATAGAGTTTATACCTATTTTAGGTAATCTATTTATAAGTTAAATGTTCTCGTAACGAATCGTGTATAAACCGAAACTGCTTGCCAACTTTCCGCATCAATAACCGTTTTGTGGCACAATTCAAAAATTGTGCATAGCTTTTAGGAATAAATCCAAACCAACGGAAAGTGACATGTAAAGCAAAATGTTGAATGAAAGCGGCAAACGGGATTAACCCAAAGATCAATCCACCCACCATTCCATACCATAGTCCAAATCCAAAGACTTCTGAAGTCAGTTGGTTGCCATTGTACCAAATTAACCCTCCAATACCAGTTCCAACAATCCCTCCCCAAATTAGCCTATTTTGAACTTTTCTTTGCGCTGATAGCAAAGTTGTTAATCTGATTTTTTTTAATAACCAACTAACTAATCCAGTTATCAGTCCAGTTATCAGCACAATAATCAGTTTATTACCTATTGGATTCTCAATGATAAACAATTCTAATTCAAAGAGTTTGTACAAAATTTCCCAGAAACCAAATGCCATAGCGATTTCTTTTAATTCTTCAATAAATAGTAATCCAGTGCCAGTAATTAAGCCTACAAGCCACCACCGATTTATTATGGCAATTAACCCTATAATAGGCGCAGCAATTAAACCTACCTCTAATCCATTTCCTAATCCAGCTAAAAGCCCAACCATGGGTGCCAACCACAATTCTTCACTAAATGCAGAAACTAATCCCGCACCTAATCCATTAATCAGTCCAAAAATTAGTCCAAAAACCAATCCTAAACCAAGTCCCGATATAAAGCGATATATTGCTTTTTGAAAGCCATTTTGTAACCATGTAGGTTGTATGGTATCAATTAAAAAATATCCTTGGTTATCTTGCTTCATGTTTGTGGCAAGACAAGCTAACCAATGTTGTGCTTTTTCTGGCTTTGGTTCTTTTCTTAGTTTGTACCACGGTTGCTCAATTTTCTTATCCAACATAGATTTAATATAGGCATTTAACATGTATTGACGATGTGCTTCTTGAGTATTGGACTGTTGCCATGTTTGAATGGATAATTGATCCGCTTGCACTATCATATTTAATAATAGGGGCGATTTGGCAAGTTCCAATAAGCTAGAATCCTTTTGGATAATTTGCAATAAATCAATCCGTTGAACTGCTTTCAGATATTGATTAATCTGAGTTTCTGTTAGAGGTTGTAAATAGATAGTGCCAATCAAATTCGGTTTGGCGTAGCTCATTTCATGTTCAGCTAAACGATTACAAACCACAAGAGACTTTGGTTTGTATTCACTTTCCAAAAACTGATTGATAACTTGCACACAGTGTTCGCTGTTTTCAAAATTTAACTCATGCAATCCATCAAGGAGTAGTATCAATTGTTGTTCATAAATCCAATCTTTGCCAAGATTTTCTTCAATGCCATAATTTAAATTGAGTTCAGTCCATATCCATTGTGCAAAGGTTTGTTTTTTGCCTTTCCAAGAAGAAAGGTTTAACAAAACTGGAATGGGTTGACTTGGATTATTTTCCGCTCTGTTAACAAATTCTTGTGCTAGTTCTAACAAAGTTATTGTTTTGCCAGATTCAGGCGCACCAAGTATGAGTAATTTGCCTTCTGTCTCCCAATCAACAATATCTATTATGTTTGTATCATTTGATAATTGGGTACGTGGCTGACTACCAATTGTAACTTTCTTTGTTATGTTTAGTGATATGCCATTAGGCAATATTCTGAGTTGTTCTTCTATTTCAGCTTTAATGGTGTTAAGAAAACTAGCTTGTTTCTTATTACGAGTAATAGTCTTTTTTTCCCAAGTAGCTACTTGAACTGGTTCGCGTTGAGCAAAATATTCTTGTAATATTCGATGAATAAAACTATAACCCCCACCTACTTTTCGTAAAAAAAAATGTTCGCTGGCATGATCAAGGAAATGTCCATAGTTATGAGGAATATAACCACTGAAATAAAGAACAGAACGCAGAGAAATATGTTGAATTAGAGTTCTACCCGCTGTCCACAAACCAAAACTAAGCCAAAAAATTACCAAACCTATTTCTATTATGATAAAAATAATTTTTAGCACCAAGTTATCTAGTAAGTATGTGACAGTTATAAGAAGTATTCCTAATGTTACAACGAGTGAAGAGAAAATTAGGTATTTTCTTGCTTGCAGAATACCTTGATTAGGGACAGTTTTTTCTTCTACCTTAATTTCAGGACCAATAAGTTTGGTTGGTAACTCAAGTATTCCAAATATTATTCCTAGAGGCAATGTAACAGATAATAATATTCCTAATAAGATTAAAATAAATACGCCTAGTATTAAACCTGTTGCTTCTATTGAAAATCCAAATTGCAAATTTACAGCTATTCCTAAGATTATTCCTGAAATGAGGAAAATAGTTAATAACATAGGATTTACCATAGTAGCCATGAACCAATAGCCTACATTTAGTTTTAGAGTGTTTAGAATCTTTTTCCATGAAAAAAATAATGTTTCAACAGGCTCTATTTTTCTTAATTGAAAGAGAGCTTTTCTAGCTTTTTTGACAGCAGATTTAGGGCTAATAAATGTTTCAGGACTATTTATAATTATCATGTAAAATTGGATCCACATAATAAATATTATCCCCATATATTTGGAAAAATCATCCCTTGCTTTTTCAATACCATCTTTATTAAAATCATAATAACTATCCACGGATATTAAATAAACAAGTATTCCTCCAAAACAAATAAAAAGTAGATTTTTTATAATATTTTTTCTGTCATATTTCCATAATAACTTTAAGTTTTTAAAAAACAATTTCGGACTCCTATCGTCTGGTTCGATTAAACTAAAAATACCAAGAAAAATGAAGCCTAATATAAACCAGTAGAAAAATAGATTAATTATCCATTCAAGAGAATTTGGAGCCATTACACCCAGAAGACTACTACCAAAGAGTCCCACTATTAAACCAGAAAGGAACAATACAATTAGACGATACATCCATCTTTGGGTTTTAGTCAATAATAAAGAAGGCTGCATCCGCTCTATTAAAAACACTGACTGAGATTCTTGCAAAGTTCTTTGGGCTAACCAAGTTAGCCAATGCATTGATTTTTCTTTGGTATAAGCTTGAGATGGTTTTTGATTTTCTTGGGCAGTTTCTAGGTTGATATTGACATATTTTTCAAACACATCTTTGCGGCGTTCTTCTACAGAATCCATTTTAGGTAATTCAGTTTGTCCTTGGTAAGCATATGTCATAAAATTCAGAGTAGCCGGGTATTTTGCTAACTCTTGTAAAGTAGTGTCTTTTGGCAGCAAAGTGGTTAATGCTGACAGTTTAGCTCTGCCAGTAACATCCAAATAATGTTCTATTTGTTCTTGATTAAGGGTTTGTATAACTACAATATCTTCAAAATGTAACCGATTTTTCAGTAATTCATAATCAGCCAGCCTACTACAGACAACAATCTCAGTTTGATTCTGTTTCCTACTCAAGGTATTCAATGCCTTAACACAAGCTTCTTGATCTTCTGGTTTGATTTCATCTAAACCGTCTAGTAACAGAAATAGCTTCTCATTTTCAACCAATTCTCTACACAGTGTCTTTGGTACCCCATAGGGTTCATAGTGCAGTTCTTGGATTAACCACTCTGCCAAAGAATGTTGTTCTGTCCAAGATGATAAATTGAATATCACTGGTATAGGTTCAGTCGGATCATCTTCCGCACATTCAATTAAATCACGCGCTAATTCTAGTAATGTCGTAGTTTTGCCAGTGCCCGGTTCTCCCAAAATCAACAGTTTTCTGCGCTCTTTTCCTTTTTCATCAAAAATATCAATTATTTTTTTAGTAGGTGATAAGGTATGCTTTGGTTGTTCTGAAGTTTCTTGAGTTAAAACACCAAGTGTGCTGGGTTCTTTTTTGTCTAAACCTAGGTCAATTATGACATGACTGTATAAAGATTTTTCTAATAAGCCTTCAATCCAAGCGCGTTTAATTTTGGTTAGTAAATTGTGACGATTAGAATCAATTGGTTGGCTAATAACTTCGATTGGTTTACGACGCAATTCATCCCAACTTATAGATTCTTGTAAAATATTTTGACAAATCACAGGTAACCAAGTTACCCCCGGAAATTGTTCTTCAGCTTTATAATTTTTCCCATCTTTGCTTTTAATTTTTTCTTGCAATAAACGTTGTTGTGCAATCTTCAACGAAGCATATAAAGATTTTCCATTGCCATATTCAAATAGAAAATATTTCACAAATTGGTGTGCTACTAAATCCGGTACTGGTTCTCGCCAAACCACGATATAAGGAATTTGTAAATCTTCTAATTCTCGTGCTAAGCCTAAGCCATCACAAGAATTAAAAATTGCTATTTTTAAACCTTGTGTAATTGCTTTGCTTAAATCTTCTTTAATTTGACTAATATGTAGTTCTTCAGTTGAATTTAGATAAAGTAAACCACTTTTACCATCACTTTGACTTTCACTATGTCCAGAAAAAAAGAGAATATCCCAGCGTTCATCCAAATATAGCATTAATTCATTACGTTTTGGCTGTTCCAGAAAATGAGGATAAGCACCACGCAGATTCCAAAACGCTTTTTTATCTTCTTGAACATTAATATTTGTACTATCTCCCAAAATACCTAAGACTCTAACTTTTCTGATTCTATTTAGAGAAATTTCTGGTAAAATCGAATCTAATGGTTGTTTATATTCAATGAAACTCAAGACTATTTCAGCATTAGTATCCGCCAATAAATCCCATTCATGCCAAGGCAATTTTCTCAATAATGTATTTTCAGTTTGAATGACTATTCTGATAATTTCTTGAGAATTGACTTCAGCTTGGATTTTTTTCAGCAATTGTTGAAAGGTTCTATTTTCAGAGAGAAGCCAATTTTTGAAGGCTAGTTTAAAATTTTGAGCTGATTGAACACATTGCTTAAGAATATCTTGAGTATGTCCAACTTCTGCTGTTTCAACATAAATTCGAAATTTATCTAAGGCTTTATAGTCCGAATGCCATTGGTGATAAAGTTCAGGCAAATTTGAGGAGGGCGGAAATTTTCCGGCGAGTTCGGTTAGCATAGCAAGATTATTGCCACTATTTTCACTTATTCGCAGTAATACTTCAAAGCCCTCTTGGAAATTGCCGTGTTCAAATTTTAAGAGGATTAATTTTGCCATGATTGTTTAATTAATGATTGACTAAAAAAATTAAATTAACGGTTTCAACCAATATAATATATAAATTATTATTTGCCAACTACATAATTTAAAATTAATTCAAAATTAAAACCATTATTGACTTTAAATGATAAATTTTTCCATAAAACTACATTCTTCCAATACAAGTTTCACACTAAATTGTTCTCCAGATTTAGCTTTTAGTGGTTGTTTAAAGTAATTATTATGACTACTGGCTTGTATTTCTGTTAAGGATTCGCCAGTTTCTGATAAAAGTATCAAGGTCAAATTTTCGGGCAATTCAGTTTGAGGTTCAATGACAGATACATGTATAAGGATACTAATTTCTTGATTTTCAAGCGGAGTCAATTCTACTGCTAATACAATAGTTTGTTCTACATTGAAAGTAATATGTTTGGCGCGTTTAATGCTTTGAGCTTTAGAAGCCGCAGTTCTAAATGCTAATTGTTTCGTTCCAAAAATTTCTTCCAATGTTTGCCAATTCATTTCAATTGCTTTAGTAAAATTATTTTGTAGCCATTGGCTCAAATCATTCACCAAAGCAGGCGGAGGAAAAACATAAACATTTTTGATTGACAATTCATCCAGAATTTTTTGTATTATTCTTTTGTGTTTTTGAGCAAAAGCAAAATGTGAAGACGACTGCAAAACTAGATTATAGGCCATAATTGCTTCTTTATATTCTTCTTTCGCCTCATCATATCGCTTGATACGAATAAAATAATCACCTACTGATTGTGCTATTTCTCCAAGTGTAAATGGGTTTCTTCTCTGATTTCTTGTAATATTCGACATAATTCAAAATCCTCTCGTTGTTGAGCATCATTATGCTCCTTTATCCATTCATCTGTGCCCCGTTGCCAATCATGACAAATCGCGTGGTAAATAGTCTCTGTCACATTTCCATGATCACGATAATATTCTTCTAAAATAGAATGGGCTTTGTTTACAATAAAGTTATCGCTCTCATGATACAAACGGCGAAGTAAGTTATGAATACAATATTGGTTTTTATGCTTGCCCTGCTGCCACACAAACTCATAATTAGTAAGAGTGCTAAAAGTTGGCTCAGTAGGATTAAAACGTAGTGTATCTCCTAATTTGAAATATAGTTCACGATCAAAAGTGCGACAAGCACTCAAAGCCTGAATCGCATATCCAGTTTCTTTATCAACATACCGTAATAGCAGATTAATAAATTCCGATTTAACATTAATCTCTCGGATAGTTGCGAAAAATTTATTTAAAGTTGTTGTTGTACAACATTGTTGATCTGTCAGTACTACATCAGCACATAAACTTAGCAAAAACGGATGCACTTCATTTGGTTTTACGCTGGCATACTTAATCAATGCTTGTTGTAAGTTAGCATCAAAAATAGTTTTCTTTTCTAAATAGGCAACGGCATTACTATCTGAAAGGTGCAAAACAAGTTGTGTATCTATTTTTTCATGTGAAATTGAAAATTTAGCTGATTCCGCCCAGCGTGATTTTTCCCGTCCAGCCATAACAACTATAATCCCGGTTGATAAATCCAAATCACCCAGTAATCGTCGTAGCCATTCATCTCGGTAAAAAAAACTTTCTTCAGGCAAGTTGTGTTCATACCCCCAAAAAGCTTCATGAGTATCAAAAAATAGGACAATTCGTTTTAGAATTTCATCATTTTTCATGATAGCATTCAAATCTTGAGCAAACCAATGTGGCAACATATCCATTAATTCAGTTTCAAGTTCCATTTTTTTTAATTGTGTGACCCATTGTTCATCAATTCCACTTTTTTTCCACCGCAATATAACTGCTTGCCCCAGATATTTTGTTAGAGTATTGAGAATTCTTAAAAATATATTTGCAAACCCATTCTGTGTGAATGCATCCACCAATACACTAATTAACTCTGTTTCTTCGGATGGAAAAAGTTGATGAATTTCCTTTAATGACTTGCCTTTTTTGTGCAAATACCAAATACAAGCAAAGTCGTAACGAGGAAATTTAAGTTTGCATTTCAATTCCGAAGCTACTATTGCTAACTTACGCCGCAACATCAATAATCCATAAAAACGATCTTGCGGTTTATCATCTATTGATGTTTGCCCAAAATCTAATATTACTGCTGGGATTGCGGTGTAATGTTCTAATTCATTTTTTTCAATAAAGCTAATAAACTTATCATTAGACTGAGTTTTTCGTTGTTCCCAAACTTTCGGTACAAATCGCTTACAACAATTTTCCCGTAAGAATTTCAGTAACCATGATTTGCCATTACCCCCATCGCCATGAAAGAACAAAATCTTTGTTGGAGGCGGCTCGTTATTAAGATATTCAATAAATTGTCTGATCAATTTATGTCGATTAGTAAAGTATTGCAGATTTGAATTCATTGGTAGTGTTCCTATTATTTACTCTCAACTAATTGATAATCATCATACCATATTTGAATTTAGTTATTCAGGCAGTGGAAGTTTTGGGTCTTATATTTAAACTGGCAGTTTCAGGTTGTCCGCGTAATTGTGCTGAAGCTACAATTAAAGATTTTGGAGTCGTAGCAGTAGATTCAGGATGGGAATTGCATGTTGGTGGTAATGGTGGAATTAAGGTACGTGTTACTGATTTACTATGCAAAGTAGAAACTGAAGAACAAGTATTAGAATACTGTGCTGCTTTCTTACAATTGTATCGTGAAGAAGCTCATTATTTGGAACGTACCGCGCCTTGGATAGAACGAGTAGGATTAAATCATGTTCAAAAGCATATGGT
>JADGEA010000117.1 GCA_016744615.1 Flavobacteriaceae bacterium | reverse complement strand
TATAATTAATACTCTCATTTTACACCTTTTAGGAAGCTTTAGTCTATTTATTATAATATATATCATCATCAATTTCATTGTTTATGGAAGAAAAACATGAATATTGCCGGCTTGCCGATTGTAATTAACAAATCGAAAATACATGTCAACTTTAACAAGAAAAATTCTGAAGCAAAAGTGGTTATTCCTATTACTTTTAATACCATTAATTTATTTTTCATATAATTAGGAATTATTTTAAATGTTAGAAAAAACAGATAACCGATTATTTTATATAAAATTATTTGCTGCTGCTCTAATTATTTTAGGAGCTAGGCTTTGGGTTATTAATAATTTTGGTAGTTCCATACCATACTGGGATCAATGGGATTCTCCTATTTCATTCCCTTTTTTACCTTGGTTTAATGATACTTTAATATGGAGTGATTTATTTGCACCACATAATGAACATAGGATTTTTTTTACAAGGATATTAGATTTATTGTTACTGTTTTTTAATGAAAAGCAATGGGACCCTCTGTTAGGAATGTTTTTTAATGCTTTGTTATTTAGTATTACAGCTGTTATCCTTATTTTAATATTAAATTCTCTATTAGAAAACAGAGTTCAAAACTTAATATTATTCTCTGTTACTGTATTATGGAGTATTCCCAGTGCTTGGGAAAGTATTTTAGTAAGTTTCAATTCCCAATATTATTTTATGTTCCTATTTAGTTTAATAACATTGTGGGGATTACTCAATAATCACTTTAGTTTTAAGTGGTGGATAGGCGTTATCTTTGCTATTGCTGCAATATTTACTATGGCATCCGGGTTTTTTATTTTACTCGTTTTAATTGTTATTCAATTATACTTAATTATCATTGATTTTGGTAATAGAAGAAAGTATTTACCTACATTAATAGTTAGTATAGCTATAATTGGTTTCAGCTTAATGTTAATTGTCAGAGTGCCTCATCATGAAGTTTTAATTGTTAATAATATAGTAGAATTTCTACTAGCTTTTGGTAAAAGCTTAGCGTGGCCTTGGGTGAAAACACCATGGTTGAGTTTAGTGCTTTATCTACCATTTTTAATTTTTGTCTTTAGAATATTATGGTTAGGTAAAAAACCTTCGCAAGGTGAATTGTTTGTATTAGCCTTGGGAGGATGGGTAGTCTTACAATCAGCAGCTACAGCCTATGCTCGTGGTGCCGGCGGTATTGGTCCAGCACCAAGATATATGGATCTGATTGTAGTAGGAGTAATAGTAAATTTGTTAGCTCTTCATTTAATTACCCAAGTTTGGCAAGATTTACAGAACAGTGTAAAATTATCTCTAAAAACATTGGTATGTATATGGAAACCTCTATTAATATTAGGAATAGCTTGGTTAACGGTAATGGAAACATGGCCAGCTATGCAATATTATCGCGTGCTGAGTATTGAACAATTGAAAAATACCCGTGAATTTATTCGCACTGGAGAATTAAGTGTATTACAAAATAAACCATTTTTACATATTCCCTATCCAGTTCCTGAACGTCTAGCAAATTTATTAGCTGAACCACAACTACGTAAAATTCTTCCACACACTCTAACTGTGCCATCATTGCTTAAATTTCATCATAAAGATTCCGCATTTATTGTTAATGGTTTTTATCACACAACTGGTAAATATAAAAATGAAGATACTTTCGGTTCTTATAACCATCTAGGTGATGCAGCCGTAGGACGTTTTGAAAGTGAGCTAATTCAACCAGAACGTGGGTTTATAGAAATTCCAGTAGCTGGGTATTTAGGAAGAGAAAAAGGTTTGATCTTACAACTGGAAATAGAAGGACAAACAGATCCAATCATAATTACACCAACTAAACTTCCTAGAGAAAGTTGGGTTTCTTGTTATGTACGCACACCTAAACAACCATTTAGATTAGTTGCTATTGATAATAGCCCTAATACATTTGGATGGTTTGCGTTTGCTATGCCTAGAAGTATAGGTACTTTGTCTTTAATAACAATTTGGGTACTTGAAAAAGGGTGGTTGCTATTTTTTATAGGTATATCATTGTTATATATTAGTTTTTGTTCACCTATTTTTACTACATCATCTGAAAAAGCAATAACTTGGAAATAAAAACTTTAAACAGTTCGATTTAGTACAGCATCAAGCTGTACTAAATATAATTAATAATTATCCAATAATTCCTTTAATTGATTACGCACAGCAGTTTCGCCATAGCGTTCTTCAATATAATCTCTACCTTGGTGCGATAATTTTTCCCACAGCACTGAGTCTGTGTATAAACGACATACTGCATCTGCAAATTTATCTGGATCATCTGCAATTAATGCAGTTTCTTCATCTACTAATCCCATTCCTTCTGCGCCAATAGTTGTGCTTACCACTGGTAATCCTGATGATAAAGCTTGCCCTAATTTGCCTTTCATACCTGCACCGTAGCGTAAATAAGATACAAATACACGCCGCTTTGCAAATTCTGGTTCAACTTCATCTACCCAACCAATTATTTTTACAGTTTCACTTGCTAGGGCTTTCATTTTATCTTTCATGTGGCTACCAATTAAATATAAGCATACTTCAGGTAAACGTGCATGAATTTTGGGTAATACTGTTTCAATAAAGGCATATACCGCATCATCGTTGGGTTGATGATTATAATTACCAATGAAAACTAAACCATCTCGTTGTTTAAAATCAACTTCAGGCAGTGCTTGTTGCTTATGAATATTGGGAATTACTGAACAATCTAAATTAGGTATTTCTGTTTTTAAGTGTTCAGCATCATCTTGTGTGACAGTAATCACCCGGTTGGCTAATAAACAATTAGATAATTCTTTGCGTTTGGTTTCTTCGGCATTGATTGCTAATTTTGGATCATTTTCTATTTCAGCTTGCCGCTGTTCACGAACATAATGAATATCTACTGTGTCATACAAAATCTTTGTTTCAGGTGATATTAAACGCACATATGGAATATAACGATGCCCAACATTTACTCGACAAATAAAGGCAAAATCAAATTGTCTATATGCCATTGCATCAGCAATACCATAATCACTATGAAAAACTTCAATGCCTAAAGCCTCAAGCGCATGACGATATTTAAATCTACTATCTAAATTATCAGGGAAAAATGTGATTCGATAACCTAATGATACCCAAATTTTTAGCAAGGTATAAATACGCAAGGAACCAGAATCTTCATCAAAAGTTGGTAAAGTTGCATCAATTACTAATACAGTTGGTTGTAATTGCGGATTTAAAACTGCATCTAAGTGACACGCAAACGGTGCAGTGTGTGCCGGTAATTTCTCATTCCAACGTTTATAAAAAACGCTGCTATCATGATTATAATCCTGTTCGGTAAATTCTGGATAAGTCTGATCATGTTGATAACAAACAGCGGCTTCATAAATAGCTTCAGCTTTTTCATCTTTTAACTGCCAAATGAGTTCAGTCAATTGATACATTGGCGTATCATAAGCAGCTATTTCACTAAGATCTAGTTTAGATAAATAGTTAATTTTAACAATTATTAATTGACTATTCGCCGCTTCAATTATACGTCGATAATTATGATAAGGATGATTTGCTGGCGCACCTGCTGAAACAGAACTTAAAAGCCCATCGCGCATTAATGAAGCATATCCAGCTCTAATTGTTCCATCAGAATGTTTCTCCATTGGAACCAATAAAGCAGCATTAGGATTACTAACAAAAACTTCTATGGCATGTTCAATTATATCTGGTTGTGGCAGCGCGTTTATTTCACAACACCATAAATATTCAGCTTTTTGAGTTTGTGCATATTTCAGAATCGCTGTTAATTCTGATTTAAGTTCTAAAGTTGTTAATTGCTGTTGTTGACAATATTGTTTTAATTCAGAACTAAATCTTCCAGCGATAATTATTTTGCCTTGAGCTTGTTTTAATGCTTTACTTAATCGTCCTAAAAATAGATGTAAATTCAGCGTTGGTGTTGATTCAACAATACCATGTAGTATAAATAGATGAGCAGCAGATTGAACATTCAAATTGGCTGATATTGGAATTGATAATAAATCTGGTTCTAGCCAATTAGGTATTGTGTGTTCTGCTAATTGTTGGACATAATTAATCTGTGGTTTTTTAGCATGACACCAAACAGCAATACCAGATTGTTCATTTGCATTTGGTGAATCTATTTCAACTTGATAAGTTTTACCGGCAGAATCGGCAATGGCTTCAAAACTGATAGGATGATAACGATTATCAAAAATTTCTATAGCATTCAGATAGATAACACGTAAAATTTGCTTAGTTTCTGACTCTCTAATTATGAGGCGCACTTGACAAGTATTAATACGTAAACGAGTAGCTAATAAAATATCAAGTCGGAAAAAATCATCTAAAGGGCAATAGACAGTAAATACCAACACCATTCCAGCATCCAACATAAAAGGAATTGTACCTAATTCATGCACATTTTCCATAAACTGCGGATTTTCTGAAGTTCCGGCAACACTCATAAAAGTAGGATAAACTTCTGATAATGGGCGCGGTGATGGTAGCTCAGGTTGCGTTGCTGGTTTTAGTAAGGTATTTAATCCTAGTTTTGCACCAATGTCAGTACTACTTGAAATATAATGTTCTGTTTGTGAAAATATATTTTCAAATTTATTATCAATAGCTTGTACTAAGTTTGCATAACGACGTATTTGTGGCCAACGCGATGCTGAAATCAGTTTAATTAAATCATTTGTTTGTGTAATTACATTATGAGATTCGCTATGTAAAGCTTGAATTTGTGTTGTTAATTGTTGTTCTAAATCAGTCAAGATTTGAGCTTTATCTCGAATCCAATTAGTTAGTCGATAATAATCATCAAAAATACTACCAGATAAAGTTGCTAAAGCATAAGCACCGGGTTGTGATTGCACAATAGTCATCATACCAACAGCAACTTGCTTGCTTAATTCATGTAAGCTATTCTCTAATTTTTCATATTCAGTACGTAGCTGTAACATTTCAGCTTGTTGTTTTTGAAATAGCTTTTCTTGTTTTGTATATTCTGATTGTAACTGCTTATATTTATTTTGCCAATCAGACTGCAATTGAGCATTTTGTTTAGTAGCGTCAGATTGCAACTGCTCATATTTGTTTTGCCAATCAGACTGCAATTGAGCATTTTGTTTAGTAGCGTCAGATTGCAACTGTTCATATTTGTTTTGCCAATCTGATTGCAATTGCTCATACTTAACTATCCAGTCATACTGTAACTTAGTATAATCTGATTGCAGCTGTTGATATTTAGCTGTCCAATCAGCTTGTAATTGACTATAATCCGATTTTAATTGAGCAGATAACTGTTCTAATTGGATGTTTTGAACTTTGCTTTGTTCTAAATCCTGAGATTTTTGAATTAAATCTAAGCGCAATTCTTGTGCTTCTTCTCTAGCACCTTGCACTATACCGCGCCGTTCTTGACTAACTAACCAATATTCAGTTAAATATTGCAGTAATTTCTTATCTGATAAAACTAGAACATGTTTTTTTAAAAATTGTCGATAGGCTTGTCGCCAACTATCTTGATTAATTCTCTGCGTAATTTGACTATTTCCCCAAACTGCATATTCGGTAGTAATGCGATTCAGATGATAAAAATTAGCCTTAGTTGACAAACGTTTTAAAACATCCCAATCTTCAAACACATCAAAGGATTCATCAAAACCGCCTACTTCCAACCATAAAGCCCGATCAATTAATAAATTAATTAAGGGAATATAATTTTCATAACTTAGGCGAGTTGCATCATAAGCATCATTAAATTCACCTATAGCTTTTTCTTCAAGGATAACTTTATCGCCCAACATATCTCTTTTGAGCAAACGACAACCGGAATAAGCCACTCTAGCATCAAAATGCAACATGACTTTTTCCAAACGTTGTAAATGATCAGGTAAAAAACGATCATCATCATCCAAAAAACCGATGACATCACAAGTAGTTGCATTAACTCCCTGATTACCAGCAACGGCTCTACCTTGATTACTGGTATTATTAATGAAATTAATATTTAATTCAGAAAAATCCTTTACTACATTATCAATACTAACACCACCATCATTGATAACAATGACTTCATCTGGTAATCGTTTTTGATCTACCAAACCTTGCAAACAACGAGTAAGCAAGTGGGGGCGATCTTTGGTGCGGATGATTATGGCAATTTGTATAGATTTAATTCTACGGCGATGGGTTTTTATAGGTTTATGTGGCATGTTTAAATTTTTTTTCATTGAAGGTGTTCACTAATGTCTGAATTTTTATCTACTATTCGCTAGCCATAATAGAGTCATTATATTGATATGTATCAAAATTATATCTTTTAACTTTATTCTCATTTAGGTTCAATATCACAATATTTAACCCTCGCCTATTTGTAGATAATGGTATATTATCAATATTTATTATTGATGTATTACCAAACATAATACCAGAACTTACAACATTTATTTTATGATTAAACAATTTATATTCAAAACCCACTTGCTTGTTATTATTGATTTTTTCAATCTCAAGTTTTCCATTTATTATCATTGAGACATATGAACCTCTAAATTGTAATTCATCAATATTGCTTCCTATGCTTTTCATAAGTTTTAGAAAATCTTTAGGCATATTGGCTGTACCTTCATCGCGAATAGATAATAAAATTGCATAGTCAGGGATCATGTATTTCTTAATCAAAGAATATAAACTATGTTTATGATCATCTATCTGAATACTAATTGGCAAAGGTGTCAATTCCGATTCTTTTATTTCGCTTGTTTTGGGAATAATAATCGCATACCTGTCCAAAATTCTTGAAGTAAAATTTGATGAAGATCTTGGTAGGTAAAAATATTCATTTTCTTTAATAACATATAAAGTATTCTTTTTTAATTTCCCTTCTTTAAATTCTCGAAGCAAATTTTGCCTATAGATTTCTCTATCTTTATTATTAGTTCGTGCTGTATAACCAACATTAATAGTTTTTGCATGATTTGCTGCTAATAATGCAAAAGGAACATATTCATCACCATATCTCATCGCAGGAACAAAAACAATATGTTCAGACTTTTTCATCAATTTGTTCCACAAATTAGACTGTAATGGCGAAACCCAAGAAGCTTTATCTATATTTAGAATGTTTTGATACGAAACTGAAAGGTCAAGTAGTTGAAGCCAAACAAATATAAAAAGGAATAAGATAGCTCTTCTGGAACTGTTGTATTTGATAATAATTGCAATTGCAGTTAACATTAACATATAAGTAACAGGCCAGAACATCCTTCCGCTTGATCTAACGACACCCAGCAATTTTTCGATAAAATAAGGAAGCTCAAATTCAACTAGCACAATGTTTGAAAATGTTATTTTATTTGAAATTGAAATTGCTAATAAAATTAATGCTATAAATATTAATGGTAAATGGATTTTTGTTATAAAAAAATTTTTTTGACGCGATAATTCATATATGGAAATTAATAATAATAATATTAATCCTAAACCAAGATAATTAAATCCTTCATATTGACCTGTTGTTGCTAAAGGAAATGATTTTAAAAATATTGAAATACCATTGGAATTTATAAGTGACAGCAAATTCATAGAATAATGTCCAAACCCACCGGCTGTACTATTCCCAATATCAATAACAAAATAACCAAGCAGCAACATGGAAATTAAGACAATTGCTATAGTGATTATAGAAAATATAATAATGGAAATAAAATTGTTCTTATAGTTTTCCATTATAACTTTAAGCAAAAATCCTGAAAAAATAATAAAAGCCATAATGAATAGATAGAAATGAACCATTACGGCAATTACTAGTAAAATTACCCACTTAATTTTGATGTTTAAGTTATATTTTTGAAAGTATAGATATAAGGATGCAAGGATTATCCAATGAGCTGATAACGCTTCATGTTCTAAAGAACGTTGCACTATAACAGGTGATAAGAGAAAAAAAAGTACACCTAATAATATAGGAAAAGGTTTGTCCGTGATTTGTTTTATTAATAATACCGCAAAATAACCTTGTAATAGATAGCATAATAACAACCAAAGACCATGATATTGAAAAATAGGTGGCAAAAGTGATGATATTAGCTTTAAGGGAATAGCTAGCAAAGGTATTGAATCGGTAAAAATTAAGCTCGTACCTTGAGGATACTGATATGAATTGATGAGACCTAATGGTAATGACCATGGTTCTGACCGAAAAAAATGCCATCCAAGAAAGTGAGTAGCAGCATCACCCTTCATAGTCCACCCTATAAACGATGGATCAAGTATCTTATACCCATAAAATAACAAAAAAACTATACTACCAAGTAAGCCACCAATGACTGGTAGGTATTTTTCTATATGTTGATTCATATTTTGTATCATTGATAAGTCCAAAAATTATGCAATAAAAATGTAACGGCTGGCACAATACAAACAACAAAAGCAATGCCATACAAATAATGCAATCCGCCATATTGTGCAGCACCAGAAATGCTCATAGAAAGAAAGAGTCCTATAAACGAAACCAAGATAAAGCGATATAAATTCCTTCTGTGTAAAGGATTTGAAAAGCTCCATAAGGTATTTATCAAGTATGAAAATAGGGTTGCCACCACAAAAGCTACTCCATTAGCAAGTGATGGTGTTATTAATATGAACGAAATCAGGATCGTGGCTATAAGCACATGTATTCCTGTTACAAACAATCCAGATATAGCAAAACGTAAGATCTTTATTGTAAATAAGCTATTATCAATCATTGGAAACATCAACAATACATAGTAATGAAACACCAAAAGGAAAGTTTAAGTGTTTTAATAAAAAACGTTCAGATTTAAATAAATTTGTGAAAAACGTGTTAATCGTTCTGGGAGGAATATCTGTTCCGGTTGCAGAATGCTTGTTAAATAATTTATCTTTGAATCGTACAATTGCTGCCAATGGAAATAAAATTGTATTGAAATATGAAATCTTCATAGGATTAAGCCCAGAAGCTATTATTTTTTTACGCAATTGAGTTGCTGAATAACGTCTTTTATGATGTAGAAACTCATCATGAGTACCCCAAAGCCATTGATAAGCTGGAACGGTTATTAAAATTTTGCCATTTTTCTTGAGTAATTTTCTTATAGCAATGAGTGTTTCAGTATCTTGTTCAATATGTTCTAAAACATCAAACATGCATATTAAGTCAAAAGTTTGGGCATTAAATGGTATTTCATTTGGACAATAACCTGCTCTTATGTCATATAAGTTGTTTGTTTTTTTTGATGCTATAATACGTGCCTTAGCATCCATCTCTAATGCACTCACTTCTCCAAATTGGCTCAACATTTTAAGATTACCACCAGTACCACAACCAACTTCAAGAAGTTTAGCGTCTTTCGGCAATTCCAAATTTTTTATTATATGTAACAGAATTTCTCTACGACCTGCAAACCACCAATGCTTGGATTCTGTTTCTGCCATTTTAATATAAGCATCAGGATTCATTTGTGTCTCCGTAATGTTTTCTGATTAGATAAATGGGTCTATGTTTGGTTTCCATATAAATTCTACCAATATACTCACCCAACATGCCTAAGCTAATTAATTGTAAACATGAAAAGAAAAGGATTACAACGAGTAGTGACGCATATCCGGGTATATCAATACCGTATATTAATGTTCTTGTTATAATGAATAATGCGTAAAAAAAAGTCATTACTGCCCCTAATCCACCAATATAAGTCCAAAATTTTAGAGGAGTGGCACTAAAACTGGTGATACCTTCAAGTGCAAAATTCCACAATTTCCAGCCTGAAAATTTTGTCTTTCCTGATATACGTGGATTTCTTACATAGTCTATTGTAACGGTCTTAAATCCTATCCAAGCAAACAATCCTTTCATAAATCGCTGTTTTTCAGGAATTTGTTTTAGGGCATCCACAGCAATTCGATCCATTAAACGAAAATCACCTACATTTTCAGGAATTTGAATAGAAGAAAACTGGTTATGGAAACGATAGAAAAGTTGGGCGGTTTTTCTCTTGAGAAATGAATCTGAACTTCGATCCACTCTTCGCGCTAATACAATTTCAGCACCTTTTCTCCATTCTTTTATCATGTCTAATATTAATTCTGGAGGATCTTGTAAGTCCGCATCAATGGGAATTACAGCATCTCCTACTGATTTATCAATGCCTGCTGTTAATGCGGCTTCTTTACCAAAGTTTCTGGATAGTTCAATTACATTAAAACGAGAATCTTTTTCTGTAATTGAAATCAATTTATTTAGTGTGTCATCATTGCTTCCATCATCAATACAAATTACTTCAAAATCTAAATCAGAAGCATTATTAAATATAGGACAAAGTGCTTCATAAAAGAAAGTAATGCTTTCACTCTCATTATAAAATGGAACAATTATTGATATTTTTTTTCTATTAGAATCACTATTTGGAAATTTCATTTTCAAAATGATTGTTTTGGTTATAAGGATGTTTTATTAAGTATTTTGGGGTAAAACCCAAATTCAATCAATTGTATTGAAACATCCCTATTATCTTTAGAATCTTTCTCATAGTGATTAGGTGAATAGACTACATCTGCTTCTAGTTGAAGAAATACAATTTCAGCAATTGAGTCACTTTCTAATGATTCCACTACTATTTCGTTGAGCCCGGGTTTTATGCTTTGATTGATCTGATATTGTTTATTATCTAGCGTTAATGTCACCTGATTTTTGTAGTCATACCATGCTTCAGGTACATATGCTTTAATAATAAAAGATAGAGTTTGATTCTGTGTTAATGGTTTAGCAATTATACCCAAGAGTTTTTTATCCATCCAGTTATCTGAATAGATTCCTTCAAATTCTTGTGGTGTAATTTCTGTTTGTTGATAAAAACTTTTTGGTGAGGATTTTTTTGTGCTAGTTAATTTATGATTTAGTGAAACTAAGTCGTTATAAAATAATTTGGGATTACCGTCTGAATCAATAATGCCGTTTTCTTGGCATTGTTGATAAAGGTAAAAATCAGCTAATAGAATTGAAGTTCCTTTATTTTTTATCTTTAACTCATATCCAATATAAAAAGGTATATTTTCTAAATGAATATCTTGCCAATCTTGTTTTGGTTCTGAAGAAATTGTTTTTTCATATTGAATTTTATTGTTATAATAGACAAAAATAGTAAATAAACTTTTTTCGGTGTTTTTAATTTTGAAATCTAATTGAAAAGGTTTATCTTGTACATAAGGTACTCCTACACAAGTATTCAGTAATTGACTTAATATTCCTCCCTTATTTAATAAAGCTGCGTTTTTGTTAGTATCAAATACTATTTCACCATTTTCTATTTCCCAACATGGATAACTTCTTTCAAATAAACCATTTTTCAATGCGTTAGCACGGACATCATGTAAAGTCCACATGCCATATCCAACTGTATGTTGTTGTAACAGCGGTGTAACTTCTGATAAAAACTGAGGTATTTGCTCTGGCATAATTCCTGTATTGTGTTCAAAACCGGGAGTATTATCAATGAAATTAAATTGGTCAATAAAAATAGCATTGTGGGTTTTGCTATGAACCTGTTCAAACAAAAATTGCATACGTTTTAATATGTTATCAACATGTTCTGAATTACCTTCATTAGAAGCCCCCCATGCAGGAGTATAGTAAATCATTGAAATATTAGTGTCTGAAGTAAGATCAAAGGTGTTTTTGTGACAGATATATGATTCTTCTTCGGGATCACAATCAGTTCTCACTTCCATTGATAATGCGGGAAAATGTTGCTTTGATATTTTAAATATGGTTTCAATCAGTAATTGATCCCAAAATTCACAGAATAGATGAATTGCACTTGATTTGAATTCTGGGATAGGTACTTCAATGTATGCAGAGAATGATTGTTTATAACGGGTGGAAATTTCTTTTATACTATAATTTTTTTCTAGATAATCTTGATAACCTGTACGTTTGGCAAATAAATGTCGCTGTTCCAAGGGAATATGAGTCAAATCCATTAAAAAGAAATCTTCCCAAGTAATAAAGCCACCTAACACATTAGAGTATGATTGCACTATAGCCCATAATCGATCTAAATAATCACACCACGCGGCTAAGATGGCTGAATCTTTACCTATAGCAATCGCTCTCAGAAATCCTTCTGGTTCGCTGTGAGGACCATTATCATGAGTATAGCCTAGTCTTAAAATTACCTGCAATCCTTCTTGTGATAATTTATCAAGCAATTGTTTAAATAGAATGAAATATTCTTCGTAATAGGTGATTGGATCAAGTTTGGTTTGAAAACCTACCCAAGGAACTAAGAGAATAACTGTATTAAAACCTGCTGATTTAATTAGGTTTAGTTCTTCATCTATTCTATTAACATTTAAATAACTCCAAAAGTTAGCAGCCCAGCCGTGAGCTAAAAAATGAGTGGCTATGATTTTGTTTTCTGGAATACGAAAAGTTATAGCTTTATTATCCGCCATGAATCTAAAAGCGGCAATTTCAGGTGAAGTTTGTGGAGGAGGAACAGGATGATTTGTTGATAAAACATTCCACCATTTAGCTTGAAATTTTTTCTTATTAATAGCTTGATAAGCTTTATATCCACTATTTATATCTGTTCCAGCAGTAATACCTTCATGGTGTATTACTTCAGAGTTGTGACAATAAAAGACTTTATAACCAGCATCACGCGCTGCAAAACATAAGTCAGTGTCTTCGTAATAAGCGGGCGCATAACGCATATCAAAACCTCCCAGTTGGTGCCACAAGTCTTGTCTAATCATTAAACTTGCGCCTGAGCAATAGTCAACTTCTCGGCTTTGGTTAAATTGGGGATTTGTAGGATCTTGTAATCTACCATAATTCCAGCCGCTGGCATCATTAAAAATAATTCCGCCTGCTTCTTGTAAACGTCCATATGGATAAATTAGCTTCGAGCCGGTAATTCCAATTTTAGGATCGTCATCTATCAAGTTGATCATATTTGATAGCCAACCGGGCGTTACTTGAGTATCATTATTTAAAAATAAGATAAATTCGCCTTTGGCAATTGCACCACCTTGCCTACATGCTTGGACAAAGCCTTGATTTTCAACATTATTAATTATTTGAATTGCACCTTCAAGTTGTGCCAATAAAGCCTCTGTTTCATCACTAGAGGCATTATTAATTATAATTACTTCTTTGCTTATTTCGGTATCACAGGCTATTAGGCTTAATAAACAGTTGTAAGTGTACAACACTTTATTAAAAATTGGTATAACAATACTAACTCTAGGTGATGATGTTTCTGGTAAAATTAGAGGTTTTAAAGTTAGTTTGTTAATAAAAGCTGGGGGCATTTTTGCACACCAAACAGCAACTACATTATGTTCATCAGCATCTTCTGATGATATAGTTATATTTACTGGTTGTTTAGGTTCGCAATGTTGTGGTGTTGGTAAGTTAATATCAATATATTGATTATCAATTAAGTTTTCTGCATTGAAACTATGGCTAAATTGATTTATTTGCACATTTATATGACAATGATTAGTACGACAATAAGTACCAAATCTTAAACGTATGCCAGTAATAACATCACTATTAGGAGTTAAACTAAAACGAATATAAGCATCCTTTGTTAAAGTGATTGCTTGATCACCATAGAAATTAGTCTCACTAATTGTT
>JADGEA010000116.1 GCA_016744615.1 Flavobacteriaceae bacterium | reverse complement strand
AAGTTCGGTATTAACCCACACTCTACTAAAAATAAACGCAAAGCTGAAGAACTAATATACTATGGTACTATTGCAGCCTGATTTTATAACGAAGTATTGCTATTAATTAGTGCTATTTTAATTATTTCCCTATCCTTTTATTCTTGCGAACAAAGTCAAATTGACCCTTTAGATTCTGAATCTGCTGATTTTGTAGAGTTAAAGCCGATGTACAGAATAGATAATACTATTATGATGCAACCTTGTGGTGAGCAAGAAGAGTGTTTATGGGCAGGTCAAAATATTGATGCTGGAACCGTAACAATATCGAACGATGCTAACAACCTTTATGTTACTGTCTATTCTAAAGAAGGATTTCAGAAGACTCCAGATTATCTTAAAATTGATGTAGTAACTGATCTTCCTGATAGGAGACCTCCAGCTGGCCAATTCCCATTCAAAACTACTGAAATTAATTATGGAAAGGAAGTGACTTACCAGATTCCTTATAGTGAATTAACTGATTTGTTTGAAGATCCTGAAGGTGAATGTAAACCTCATCAGCTTAAAGTATTAGTACATGTTGATGTTTTGGTTAAAGTTTTAGAAGATGATGGACAAGAAATAATTAAAGGTGAAACTGCATGGGGTGGATGCAACCCAGGTCCTCAAAAAACCAATCCTAATGACAAGGAAATAGGTTCATGGTGGTTTTATAGTGATTATTATACTCAATGCTGTGTATGTTGGTGTGGTTTTAGTAATGATTATCAAAACCCTGAAGATGGATCTTGTTTGTCAATGATGTATAACGGTACAAAGTATGTATTCTGGTCAAATAGTTTTAGTTTTGACGAAATGAAAGGAGAAGAGTATACTATATCTCTTTTAGCAAATCCTAGTTTATGTGTGCCTCAAAACCCAGATGGAAGTTTTGTAGAAGATGAAAGAACAGCTACTGAAGTAGGTAAGGTTGTTTTGAAAGTTTATGAAGGTGATGACGGAAAACCTTATTTTTGACGCAAAATATATTTTAGATGACAAGTATATTGGTTATAATATACAGTTAGATTTATATAATGGAGAAAGTAAAATTCCTAAGTATGACTTACAAGAGATGGAAATTTTAACTGATGATACACATAAGTTAGCAACTATAAGGGAAAAACTGAACGTAATTGAAACGGAAAAGAATTTTCAAAACTATTTAAGAGCTTCTTTACTAGCTTATCGGAAACACCAAAAATTCAGTTTATAACCGAAAATAGAACTGTGAAAATTTGAACAGTTGCTAACAACGGCTAAAAATTTATAGCTAATTTTGGCTTAAACCAAAGGGGTTTGTATATTTATAAAAGTAATTTAATAGCGGAAAATAAGAGCTTAGTTTAGCCGCTACAAATCTTAGCCAAACCGTTGTATCAGCATAAATTAATTCCAGGAGAGGTGACATATACTTTTGAAGGATTGCCATGGTTAACCAATGGAGAGTCACTAGATTCATATTTTTCTCTTCATGCAGCAATAGGAGATTGTCCAATGCCTTCATTGCAAAATCCAATGTAGTAGATGTAAAAATAAATTGATAAAAAGACTGTCTTTTGGCAGTCTTTTTTGGTTAATAGTATTGGTGTATTTTTTTTGTTAAAAGAGCCATTAATTGTCTGTGTAACTCTGCGTGATAACTATTTTTAATAATTTTTACGGACAATAGAATTAGTTTGTCAACACTTCCCAAACAATATCATTAGGAACAGGTGCAATAAATAAAACGGTTTCTTTTTTTACCGGGTGTATAAATTCAATTTTTCTGGCATGAAGGTGGATTCCACCATTTTTATTGCTTCGGTTAAACCCATATTTTAAGTCTCCTTTTATTGGTGAGCCTATATTTGCCAGCTGACATCTAATTTGATGATGTCTACCGGTTTCCAGATCAATTTCAAGTAATGTATAATGATCACTTTTATTGATGGTTTTATAATGTAAAATTGCTCTTTTAGTCTCTTTTGTTTCTTTTGAAAAAACAGTTGATTTGTTATTTTTTGGATTCTTTTTTAAATAATTGACCAAAGTATCCTGTTGCTTTTGAGGTGTGTTTTTTACAACTGCCCAGTATGTTTTTTTGATAGATTTTTCTCTAAGCATTTTGTTTAATCGTTCCAATGCTTTTGAAGTTCTTGCAAAAATAACAATACCACTTGTTGGCCGGTCTAGCCTATGCGCAACGCCTAGAAATACCTTGCCTGGCTTGTTGTATTTCTCAGCAACATATTCTTTAACAACCTCACTCAAAGGTTTGTCACCTGTTTTATCACCTTGAACAATATCACCAACACGTTTATTGACCACAATAATATGATTGTCTTCGAATAAAACCTGTAAGTTGTCTTTAGTACTGTACATTTTGTTTGTTTAAAAATGTAAAAATACATAATTATTGTTCCAGTAAAATGGAATCAATTATTTAATCGCAATTGTGACGAAAGTAACATTAAAAATAGCTTTTTTGATTAAACTATTAATTGGAAGGTTAGTCCTAATAGTAGTTGAATAAATGTTAATTTAAAAATTAAACGATGAAATTTATACTATATTTATTACTACCTGTCCTATTGTTAGGGTGCAATGATTCTGATGAAATAACGGATGTTGATGATACACTTTCAAAACAGGAAATGGAAGATTTACAATTCTTAAAAGAAGAAGAAAAACTTGCTCGTGATGTGTATTTGTTTTCTTATGATTTGTATGGTCAAAATATTTTCAAAAACATTTCTAATAGTGAGCAAAGTCATATGAATAGTGTTTCCATAATTATGGAAAAGTATAGTATTAAAGATTTATCTCTTGCAGAAAGAGGAAAATTTTCAAACAGCATTTTACAAGATCTGTATGATGATCTAATAACGTTGGCTTCAAAATCCATTGAAGAGGCTTTAATTGTTGGGGCTACTATTGAAGATCTGGATATCAATGATTTGAATGAGTTTGTTGAAAATACGAATCATTCGGATGTGGAGACGATGTATAACAAGTTAAATTGTGGATCAAGGAATCATTTAAGAGCTTACACAAATAATTTAGAGAGTTTGGATGTGTCATATGATCCTCAGTTTATTTCTGTAGAGGAGTATAATAGGATTCTTAACGATTCCGGTGAAAAATGTAATAACTAAATCTAATCAGGATGAAAAATAAAATAATCTATCTGTTGGTCTTTTCTTTGTTCATGGTTTCATGTACATCAAAAAAGAAAGAAGTTAATCAAATCATAGAGAACAGTGAAAAAATCACTATGCTTCAGAATTCTGAAGGCTATAATCTATTAAAGACCCAATGTTATGCATGTCATAATCCAAATATAGTCTCACATAATGATGTGATTGCTCCTCCCATGGCTGCAATAAAAAAAAGATATTCCAGATTGTATGATAATAAAGAAGAATTTGTGAATGCTGTAACAGATTGGGCTATGGATCCTGTAAAAGAAAATGCCATCATGAGAGGTGCCGTAATGCAATTTAATGTAATGCCAAAACAGGTATTTAACAAAAAAGAGCTTCAAAAAATAGCCAATTATATATTTGAAAATGAATTGGAGCAACCTGAATGGTTTGAAAATCATGAAAGAGGAATGCATAGAGGTGGAGGAGGCAATGGAAGAGGAATGAGGAATGGAAAGAGTTAAACTTCTACACTTATTCTAAACTTTTATTGACACCCTCAATAAAATCTAAAACTTCTTTTTTACCAGTTTGGTTAGAAGCAGAAGTTAAAAAATGAGGTGGCATTTCTTCCCAGGTATGAAGCATTACTTTTTTATATTTAGCTACTTTATTTTGTACAACGGTTTTACCCAATTTATCGGTCTTTGTAAAAACAATACAAAAAGGAACTCTATTTTCACCGAGGAATTGCATAAATTCCAGATCAATTTTTTGAGGTTCGTGACGTGAATCGACCAATACAAAAGAGCAAACCAATTGTTGACGTTTTAAAAAATAATCATAGATAAAACTCTGAAATTTTTGACGGAGATTCTTGGATACTTTTGCATAGCCGTATCCTGGTAGATCTATCAAAAACCATTCATCATTAATAATAAAATGATTGATAAGTTGTGTTTTTCCTGGTTTCCCAGATATTTTAGCAAGTTTTTTATGTCCGGTAAGCATGTTGATCAGTGAAGATTTACCAACATTTGATCTCCCAATAAAAGCATATTCGGGCAGGTTTTCCTTGGGACATTTATCAATGTTTGTATTGCTAATAACAAATTTAGCCGTTTTTATTTTCATGAGTTTATATTAAAGCTACTTATAAAAAGCTATTGCTTTTGGCCAATGGAAAATGGTTGAAAGATCAAATACCTGATTTAAAATATTTTTTTAGCCATTTTTCAAGTACTTTATTGAACTGATCCGGGTGTTCCATCATAGGAGCATGCCCACATTTTTCAATCCAGTGCAATTCTGAATTAGGTAATAATTTATGGAATTCTTCTGCAACTTCCGGAGGAGTTACCGTATCATTTTCACCCCATATCAAACAGCTGGGGATATCTAAATCTGGAAGATCTTTTCCCATATTGTGCCTGATAGCACTCTTGGCAATTGCAAGCGTTCTAATTAATTTGCTTCTGTTGTTTAAAGTGTCAAAAACATCATCAACAACTTCTTTTGTGGCAATTGCGGGATCATAAAATACAGCTTGAGTTTTTTCCTTGATATATTCGTAGTCTCCTCTTTTTGGGTAGCTGCCACCCATTGCATTTTCGTATAAACCTGAGCTTCCGGTAAGAACCAGACCGGCAACATTATTTGGATTTAATTTGGTGTGATATAAAGCAATATGTCCGCCCAATGAATTTCCAATTAGTATATATTTTTCAAGCTTAAGATGTTTTGCAAAATTCTTTACAAAAGCAGATAAGTTTTTGACATTTGTTTTTAATAAAGGTAGTGTATATAGTGGTAATTCAGGCATGATCACACGGTAGCCCAATTTTGAAAAATGCTCGAAAACATTATCAAAATTACTTAAATTACCCATTAGTCCATGTAAAATGATCAATGGTGTTCCTTCGCCAATTTCAAGGTAATTATATTTCTTCTCTTTTTTAAGGGTGTATATCATTTACACTATAATTTCTAAGCTATCTGCAAATTTAAATAATTTGGTTCAAAGTACTAATTTTCTAAGCATTACTTAGGGTATTTTTTTAAGAAAAATCAATTACATGTGTTAAAGTACAGTAAATCAATAAAATACAATGAACTTTAGAAAGTTATCAACAAAGTGGTAAAAAATGGTAAATAGTGGTAAAATTCTTTATATTTGTCATGATGTTTAAACTTTTGATCGCTTAAGTGGTAAATTTAATAGGAACATACGAATGTAAAGCAGATGTTAAAGGCAGATTGATGTTGCCAGCAACTGTTAAAAAGCAGTTGTCTAGCATATTGCAGGATGGTTTTGTTTTGAAACGCTCTGTTTTTCAACCTTGTTTGGAGTTGTATCCAATGAGTGAGTGGAATACTATGATGGCAAAAGTTAACAAACTAAACAGGTTTGTTAAGAAGAACAATGATTTTATCAGACGATTTACAGCAGGAGTAAAAGTAATTGAATTAGATGTTTCTGGGAGATTATTGATTCCGAAAGATTTACATTATTTCGCAGGAATTGCTAAGGAAGTAGTTCTTTCTTCTTCGGTAAATATCATTGAAATTTGGGATAAAGAAAAATACGAAAAAGCGATTGATGATGCAACAGTTGATTTTGCTGATCTGGCAGAAGATGTAATGGGAAATGTAAATGAAACGGACGATGAGTTATCATAATCCAGTTTTGCTCTTTGAAAGTGTTGGGGGCTTAAATATTGATCCAAACGGAATTTATGTTGATGTTACTTTTGGGGGAGGTGGTCATTCTAAAGAAATTTTAAAGCGATTGGGTGAAGAAGGTAAATTGTTTGCTTTTGACCAAGATGCTGATGCATTACAAAATGTGATAGACGATGATAGATTTGTATTGATCAATGAGAATTTCAGATATATCAAACGTTTTTTACGTTTTCACGGAATTACAAAAGTAAACGGAATTTTAGCTGACCTAGGAGTTTCTTCTCATCAATTCGATATAGCAGAAAGAGGTTTTTCAACCCGTTTTGATGCAGATCTGGATATGAGAATGAATACGAGTGATGCTTTATCTGCATATGAAGTGATAAATAATTATAAAGAAGAAGAGTTGAGCACTGTTTTATTTAGATATGGAGAGTTGCGAAATTCAAGGGCGTTGGCAAAGGAAATCGTTTTGGCAAGAGAAGAAAATAAGATCAAAACCAGTTTTAGGTTGAAAGAAGTTTTGCAACGGTTTTTACCTAAGGCAAAAGAACATAAAATACTGGCTCAGATATTTCAGGCAGTTCGTATTGAGGTGAATCAGGAAATTGAGGTTTTAAAAGAGTTTTTATTACAAACTCCTGATTTATTGATAAAGGAAGGTAGGTTGAGTGTTATATCCTACCACTCTTTAGAAGATAGATTAGTAAAGAGATTTATCCAGAATGGAATATTTGAAGGGGAACCTGAAAAAGATTTTTATGGTAACGTGGAGGTTCCTTTTAAAAAAGCAGGAAAATTGATCACACCAACAAAAGAAGAAATTAAAAATAACAATAGAGCAAGAAGCGCAAAGTTAAGAATAGCCGTAAAAAATTAATAAGAAGGCAGTCTAAAAAAAGGGGAATTTTAAAATGTCAAAAACCAAACAAACACTTTACAATATTTTAAAGGGTAAGTTTCTTGTTGATGAAGATGCTAAAAAGAATTGGGGCTTCATCATTTTCTTAACGGTATTGGCTTTATTGATGATTACAAGCTCTCATCAAATTGATAAAAAAGTACAAAAGATCGCAATTCTGAATAAGGAAAAAAGAGAGTTTCGATCAAAGTTTGTGGCTACGAAATCAGATTTGATGAAGTTGAGAATGGAGTCCAGTATTTCACAAAAATTAGCAGAGCGAGGCTTATTTGTTTCTCAAACTCCACCCAAAAAAATTGAAGTTAAAGTTTATAATTGATCATGGCAATTCATAAAAAACAAATATTGAACAGAGTATACCTTTTAACAGGGTTTATGTTTTTGTTTGCATTTGCTATTGGTTATAAACTTGTGGAAATTGAATTTGTACTTGGAGATGAATTCCGAAAAAAAGCAGAAGAGGGAAGTGTAAAAACTTTTGAGATAGCTGCAAATCGCGGGAATGTTTATACTGCAGATGGCAGTTTGTTGGCGACTTCAGTATCAAAATTTGATATCAGAATGGATGCTGTTACGATCTCTAGCAGTGATTTTGAAAAAGGTATTAAAGGTTTGAGCAAGTCTTTGTCTAAAATGCTTGGTAAAAGTGCGGGTTATTATGAAAATAAGATCCGTAAAGCTAGAGCAACTAAAAATCGATATTTATTTATTACCAGAAACCTGAGTTATAATGAGTATCTCAGCTTAAAGAAATTCCCGATTTTTAAATTGGGGACATATCGTGGCGGTTTTATTGTTGAACAAAGAACTGTACGTGAGCATCCCATAGGTAAAATTGCAGAACGAGCAGTTGGTTATGATGATTACCGTGGAAAAGTTGGAATTGAGGGTAGTTTTTATGAGTTTTTAAGAGGGAAGAACGGAAAAAGATTAAAACAAAAAATTGCTAAAGGTCAGTGGAAACCTTTAAATGATAATAATGAAATAGAACCTATTGATGGCAGAGATATCATTACTACAATTGATCTGAATATTCAGGATGTTGCTCATCATGCATTATTAGGGCAGTTAGAGAAATTTAAAGCCGATCATGGAACTGTTGTCGTAATGGAAACAAAAACAGGTGAAATTAAGGCGATTTCTAATTTAGGAAGAACTTCAAAGGGAACCTATTACGAGCAAAGAAACTATGCTATTTATGAAACGTATGAGCCTGGCTCTACTTTTAAATTGATGGGAATGGTGGTTGCTTTAGAAGATAAAGTAATTGATACTTCTACTATCATAGATACAGAAAAAGGGGTGGTTTATTTTCATGGGAAAAGAGTAAAAGATTCTCACCATGGTGGTTATGGAAAAATATCTGCAGCAAAGGTTTTTGAGGTTTCTTCTAATGTAGGAGTGGTGAAAATAATTAATAAACATTACAAGGGAGATCCAAAGAAATTTGTTGACGGATTGAAAAGAATGAATCTTGATAAGAAAATTGGTCTGCCCATAAAAGGAGAAGGTACACCATTGATACCAGATCCAAAGAATAAAAAGAAATGGAATGGACTTTCATTGCCATGGATGGCCTATGGTTATGGAGTGGAGTTGACACCATTGCAAATATTAACTTTTTACAATGGTATAGCTAATAATGGAGAGATGGTAAAGCCAAGATTTGTTAGAGAAATAAGAACCCAAAGTAATGTGATTACAAAATTTGAGAAGGAGGTCATAAATCCTAAGATCTGTTCACAGGAAACCATTGATAAAGTGAAAGTAATGATGGAAAATGTGGTAAAAAGAGGTACAGCTATCAATATTTATGATAAGAATTTTTCAATGGCAGGAAAAACAGGAACTGGTCAGACCGAGTACTGGACAGATCACACAAAGTATATCTCCTCCTTTGTTGGTTATTTCCCAGCGGATGAACCAAAATATTCTTGTATAGTAGTGATACATAAACCTGATAAGAAGATTGGCTACTATGGTAATATAGTTGCCGCACCAGTATTTAAGCAAATTGCAAATAAAATATATTCAGATACTCCTATGCATGAAAGTGTTGAGTTTTCATCTCAACTGGCCTCATTGGATGATAATTTTAACGATTACTTTGAAAAAGCAAATAAGAATCATAAGCAAGTGCCAAATGTAAAAAACATGCCAGGTATGGATGCAATCTCTTTACTTGAAAATTTAGGCTTTAAAGTAGGTTTTAGTGGTATAGGGAAAGTAAGATCACAGTCCATTAAGCCTGGAAAACAATTAGAAAAAGGAAAATTAATCATATTGAATCTATCGTAATTAAACCTTGAAAAATTTTAAAGACATATTATATAAAACAGGGATACAATCGGTTGTAGGTACAACTGATTTGTTGATAGATTCTATTGCATTTGATTCAAGAGAAATAGTAGATAATTCTCTATTTGTTGCGCAAAAAGGTCTTGTTTTTGATGGTCATCAATTTATTGAAACAGCAATAGAAAAAGGTGCTGTTGCAATAATTTGTGAAGAGCTTCCTGTTGATTTTAGGTCAAATGTCACTTATGTTAAGGTAGATGATTCTAATGATGCACTTGCAATTGTTGCTGCAAATTTTTATGATAATCCATCATTAAAATTAAAATTGATTGGAGTTACTGGTACAAACGGGAAAACTACAATTACAACCTTGCTTTATAGGCTTTTCAAAAAGTTGAATTATAAAACTGGTTTGCTCTCTACTATAAAGATCATGATTGATGAAGAAGAGCTAAAAACCACACATACTACTCCAGATTCCTTAAAATTGAACAGGGCTCTTCATCAAATGGTATCAGCAGGAGTTGAATATTGTTTTATGGAAGTAAGCTCCCATGGAATTCATCAAAAAAGAACAGCGGGCTTGCATTTTGAAGGAGGAATTTTTACAAACCTTAGTCATGATCATTTAGATTATCACAAAACCTTTGCAGAGTACAGAGATGTCAAGAAAATATTTTTTGATCAATTACCAAAAACCTCTTTTGCGTTGGTAAATATCGATGATAAGAATGGCATGGTAATGATTCAAAATACAAAAGCAAAAAAATATACCTATGCCTTGAAAACAGTTGCTGATTATAAAGCAAGGGTAATAGAAAATCAATTTGACGGACTTTTATTAAATATTGATAATCAGGAGGTATGGTCAAAATTGATAGGAAATTTCAATGCGTATAATCTGTTGGCAATTTATGCAACTGCTGATTTGATGGGGCAAGATAAAATAGAAGTTTTACGAATATTAAGTGAATTGGAAAATGTGGATGGAAGATTTCAACATGCTATTTCAAAAATGGGAATAAGTACTATTGTTGATTATGCACATACGCCAGATGCTCTAAAAAATGTATTGGAAACTATAGAAACCATTCGAACTCATAATGAACAAGTAATAACAGTTGTAGGTTGTGGAGGAGACAGGGATAAGACCAAAAGGCCGAAAATGGGAAATATAGCTTCTGTTTTAAGTAATCAGGTGGTTTTTACCTCTGATAATCCAAGAAGTGAAGATCCAGATAAGATCATTGAAGAAATGGAGGAAGGCGTACAGCCCAAAAATTATAAAAAAACTATTTCCATCACCAATAGAAAACAAGCGATAAAAACAGCATGTAAGCTAGCAGAAAAAGGGGATATCATATTGGTGGCCGGAAAAGGTCATGAAACCTATCAGATCATTGGTGATGTAAGATCTGATTTCGATGATTTTAAAATTGTGAATGAGTTACTAACCGAAATGAATAAATAGAGAGATGTTATATTATTTATTTGACTATTTAGATCAACATTTTAGCCTTTCTGGAGCGGGATTGTTTAGATATATTTCTTTTCGATCAGCCATGGCATTTTCCTTTTCTTTATTACTTTCTACAATTTATGGTAGAAAGATTATCGATAAATTAAGGCGTTTGCAGGTGGGTGAATCTATTCGAGATCTGGGATTGAAAGGTCAGGTTGAAAAAACCGGAACACCAACAATGGGAGGTCTGATCATCATATTTGCAACATTGATCCCCGTGTTTCTTTTTGCAAAGTTGCATAATATTTACGTCATTTTATTGATAGTTACAACCTTATGGATGGGTGCTATTGGTTTTATAGATGATTATATTAAAGTTTTCAGAAAGAATAAAGATGGTTTACAAGGTAGATTTAAAGTAGTAGGTCAGATCGCTTTAGGAGCCTTTGTGGGTTTTGTTCTTTATTTCAATCCGGATGTGGTTGTAAAAGAAAAAATAAGAGGGGAGCAGGTTGTTAAAATAGAGCAATTAGCAGATTACAGAAGTGATTTTACAGAGGCACATAAATCAACTAAAACTACAATTCCTTTTATAAAGAATAACGAATTGGATTACGCTAGTTTGATCAGTTGGATGGGAGAAGGATCTAAAGATTATGTATGGCTGGTTTTTGTTTTGATAGTAATATTTATCATTACTGCTGTTTCAAACGGAGCAAATTTAACAGATGGAATTGATGGTCTGGCAGCGGGTAGTTCTGCAATAATTGTCCTGGCTTTAGCTGTTTTTGCATGGGTATCGGGTAATATCATTTTTGCCGATTATTTGGATGTAATGTATATACCTAACTCCGGTGAGTTAACTATTTTTCTTAGCGCATTTGTTGGAGGTTTGATAGGTTTTTTATGGTATAATACCTATCCAGCACAAGTGTTTATGGGTGACACGGGCAGTTTGACAATAGGAGGGATCATTGCAGTTTTGGCTATTGCTGTTCGAAAAGAATTGCTTTTACCAATATTAGCAGGTGTCTTTTTGATTGAGAATTTATCAGTAGTAATGCAAGTTTTTTATTTTAAATATACAAGAAAAAAATATGGTGTAGGTAAGAGAATATTCTTAATGTCGCCATTGCATCATCATTACCAAAAAAGAGGCTATCATGAAAGTAAAATCGCAACACGATTTTGGATCGTAGGTATTTTACTGGCGGTAATTTCTATAGTAACATTAAAAGTAAGATAAACAATAACAATTAAACAAATAAATAAATGAGTATTTCAGCTTTTGCCTTGCAAACTAAATTTAGCGTAAAAAATGCCATGGCATCTCACACTTTACATGATCTTATGAAAGTTCGTAAAGAAACGATAAGAGAATCTATGGCAGATTTTGAACATGAAGAACACCGGTTGGAGAATGTATTGAGAATTAATGGCGTACAGTATATCAATGATTCAAGAGCAGTGAATGTAAATGCTACTTTTTATGCTTTAGACAGTGTTGAAACTTCCATTATTTGGATAGCAGGTGGAATTGATAAAGGTAACGATTATGAACCTTTATTACCTCTTGTAAATGAAAAGGTAAAGGCTATCATTTGTTTAGGTCATGATAACCAGAAACTTATTGAAGTTTTTGGGAATACAGTTGATTTTATGATTGAGACAGATAGAATAGAAGATGCTGTAAAAATTGCTTATAAATTATCTGATAGTGGAGAGTCGGTTCTTTTGTCTCCTGCCTGTGCAAGTTATGATCTGTTTGAAAATTTTGAGGAAAGAGGAAAATTATTTAAACAAGCTGTACGACAACTTTAAAACAATACTGGTATAAGTGTTTATGACACAATTATTTGAAAATATAAAAGGAGATAAGACCATTTGGGCAATTATTGCTATTCTGGCTATATTTTCATTTTTACCTGTTTATAGTGCAAGTACAAATCTTGTATATGTTGCAGGCAAAGGAAGCACATTTGGTTATTTATTCAAGCATGCTATGCTCCTTTTGGTTGGCTTTGGTATTGTATTTGCCATTCACAAGGTTCCATATAGATATTTTAGTGGTTTATCGGTAATAATGTTACCGGTTGTAGTTGTATTATTAATAGTGACTCTAACACAGGGTACTGTAATTAGTGGTGCCAATGCAAGTAGATGGATTAGAATTCCTTTTGTTGGAGTTGGTTTTCAAACTTCCACAATGGCTGCTGTTGTATTGATGATCTATATTTCAAGATATTTAGCTCGAAGTAAGGATAAAAAAATAGAACTTAAAGAAAGCCTTTTAAGCTTATGGTTGCCAGTAGGAGTAATCTTAGCATTAATCTTACCTGCTAATTTTTCCACCACGGCTATCGTATTTACAATGGTGATGTTGCTGGTTTTTCTTGGAGGATACCCTTTCAAATATATATTGCTAATCCTTGGAATAGGGGTTTTGGCATTATCTATTTTTATTTTAACAGCAAGGGCATTTCCTGATACCATGAAAAATAGCAGGATTAGTACTTGGTCAAATCGTATAGAAAATTATATGTCTGGTAATTCAGAGGATAATTATCAGGCTGAAAAGGCTAAAATTGCTATCGCATCAGGTGAAATTTATGGAAAAGGCCCTGGAAAAAGTGTACAGAAGAATTTTTTACCACAATCATCCTCCGATTTTATCTATGCTATTATTGGTGAGGAATTTGGTATAGTGGGTGCAATTCTTATCATTCTTTTATATCTAGGTCTGCTGTTTAGAATTGTGATCATAGCAACAAAAACAAAAACTATTTTTGGCACTTTACTCGTGCTGGGTGTTGGTTTGCCAATAGTTTTTCAGGCTTTGATCAATATGGCCGTAGCGGTTGGGTTATTTCCGGTAACGGGGCAGCCACTACCGTTGATAAGCACAGGGGGAACTTCTATTTGGATGACCTGTTTTGCTATTGGAATTATTCTTAGTGTAAGTGCAGCCAATAAAAAAGATGTGATTCCATCTGTTAAAGATGAATTTGAAAATCCTTTAGATATTTTACATGAAGCAGTTGGTTAAGATATTATTAAGTGGTGGCGGCACAGGAGGTCATATTTATCCGGCAATATCTATTGCCAATGAATTGAAAAGAAGATTTTCGAAAACTGAATTTTTGTTTGTAGGAGCAAATGACAGAATGGAAATGGAAAAAGTGCCTCAGGAGGGATATAAAATAATAGG
>JADGEA010000115.1 GCA_016744615.1 Flavobacteriaceae bacterium | reverse complement strand
ATGAAAAATAATATATTTAATAACCTGATCAGAAAAATGGTGGTTGCTGATAAAATTTATCAATCAAAATTAGTATGCAACTAACTACTGACCTCTAAATAATTTATATGGTATTTGTAAATTCAATTTTATGAAGATCTAATTTTCTTTGACAATTCTCAATTTTTATGAATTGTTTTCTTGCTTTGATTTCAAAGAAATATCATTAGAAATCCTATTATTATATTTTTTATCAGCACTTCGGATTTATAAATTTCATTACTCCATCTTGATAAGATATTGCAAATGGTATTTCTTCTAAAGTACAGCGTGGTTCAATGGTAAATCGAAGTCTTCCGTACACTATAAAGCTTTCTTTTGTTTTTAAATGTAATGATTGTTTGTATGTTGTATTTACACTTACCCAGTTTACAAGCCCATTTGTAAAAGAGTGAGGACCATACTCTTCAATTGATAAAGAAGATTCTATGATAGCACCGTCAAAATCGAGGTGGGTATAACTTCCTAGATCCATATAGAATTTTCCTTTAAAATCTCTCTTGGTATTTAGATATATATAGTGAGAACCATTACGTAATTCTATAGCAACCACTAAAATAGGTTTCTGGTTATCTTTATTTTTTATTTCAAAATGGGGGATGTAATTTTCATTTTTATCGAAATCAAAACAAACTGATAAAAGTTACTGAAGAAATCAGCCTTTCAAGAAAAGAGTGTGAATTGTTAGCTATTTTTATAGACAGTCCCAACCTAATTATCAAACGTGAAGAATTGATGAAAAAAGTGTGGGAAGACCATGGCGTTACTGTTGGAAGAAGTTTGGACGCCTATATATCTAGGCTTCGTAAAAACTAAAAGATGATGACTCAATTAAAATTTCCAATGTACATGGTGTTGGGTATAAATTAGAGATTATTTAATTTTTTTTCAATAAATTGAAAATAAGTCAATTAATTTATTGAATGTCAAAAAAATGGTATCATCTTTGCATTTCAATAAATATTATAAATTAAATTACATTACAATGAGTAAAGGAACAGTAAAATTTTTCAATGATGCCAAAGGATTTGGATTTATCACTGAAGAAGGAGTTGAAAAAGATCACTTTGTACACGTGTCTGGATTAATAGACGAAATTCGTGAAGGCGATAAAGTTGAATTTGATCTGCAAGAAGGCAACAAAGGATTAAATGCAGTGAACGTAAAAGTTATCTAATACATATACTTTCAAGTTTAATAAAAAGCCCATCATTATTGATGGGCTTTTTTTTAATTTCAATTTATTGAAATATAATAGTTAGCTATTCTATTTCTATCTGTCTTATGGATTTATTTGTAATCATATACGCAAAGGAGCAAAGCAACAAAAATAAGCAGAATTAGCACCAAAAATATACTGTATTATGTTACTTTGCTTTGGTAAAAGCAAAGTTTAAACTACTCATTTTCTTATTTTTTTCTTCTCAAATATTTCTTTAAAAATGTAATGGAATACTCTTTGCCCGAAATGACGATAGGAGAGAAGTGGAATGTGTGTGGAATGAGAATAATTACTAGAAGATATATAAATTATCTCGCTTTAATTTTGTAATATTAAAGTAGTACGCTATACTACATCAATACTATGATTAGTAAAGCAAAATTGAAAATGGTTGGGTTCGATGGCCAACAGGGCAAGTTCTTTTAGACCATTTAACATCTTTAAAAGTAGAAGCACCTATTAAAGCAGGTACCGCTGCCCCATAAAACCTTATTTAAAATAAATAATTGAATCTTTGTATATTATCCACATATAAAATTATTTAATGAACTTTAAATTCTCAAAAAGTAAGTCCATGCTAGAGCAATATAAGTTTGATATTTTTCGTGTTGAAAGTTGTGTTTTTCACTAATTTCTTTAGCTTTATTAAGATATTTTAAAGAATTGAATAAATAAATTTTAAAATAAAACTGAACGTTCATTCTTTTTTGTATCTTTGTCGAGAATTTAAATATGATATAATGAAAATAGTTTGGAAAGTGATGCAGATTTTACTTGCAATATTTATGATTTTTGGAGGTGTTCAACACTTTATAAATACAACATTTTACGAGCCTTTTGTACCTAATTTTTTACCATTTAAAACTTTTATAATATACGCTTCTGGTGTAGTACCTGCTGTTTTAGGAGTGTTACTGTTTATTCCAAAATATGCAAAAATAGGCGCAACAGGAATATTACTTTTAATGATTGCTTATTTACCAGTACATATTTGGGATGTATTTTCTGAAACCCCTGCAATAGGAAGTCATAAGGCGGCATTAATACGATTACCTGTACAGTTTTTGTTTATTGCCTGGGCTTGGAAAATAAAACAATATTCAAATAATAAAGAATTATAATGGCTAAACTTCAAAAAAGCATTGATAAAAAAAATGCAGTATTAAAAGCAACATTATCACTAGTTAATGATGGTGGTTTTCAAGCGGCATCAATGGCTAAAATTGCTAAAATTGCAGGTGTTTCTCCAGCTACTATTTACTTGTATTTTGAAAATAAACAAGACTTAATCAATCAGCTGTATTTAACGACTAAAACCCAATTTTGCGCGATTGCATTTGCTAATTATGAAGAATCTCTATCAGTAACAAAAGGATTTGAAACCATTTGGTACAATATTGCTAAATTCAAATTAGGCGAATCTATGGAGTCTTATTTCCTTTCACAATGTGATAATACGCCAATGGTAGATGCCGAAACTCAAAAACAAGGCGTTGCTCTTTTACAACCACTTATTAGTTTGTGGGAACGAGGTCAATCAGAAAAAATAATAAAACCCATTTCGCCTTATTTATTATATGCCTATACCATTTATCCTATTGCATTTTTAATGAATATTCAAAAACGAGAAAACTATACGTTTGATCAAAATTGCCTTAAAGACGCATTTCAAACGGCTTGGGATAGTATAAAATTAGACAAATAATGAAACAACAAAAAACAGCCATTATTTTAGGAGCAACAGGTTTAACAGGTAATTTACTTTTAGAAAAATTGATTGATGACCCAAACTATACAACCATCAAAGTATTTACTCGAAGAAAAACCAATAATGCTTCTCTCAAGATAAAAGAGTATGTGATTGATGTATTCGCATTAGAAAATCACAAAACAGATTTTACTGCTGATGAAGTATTTTGTTGTATTGGTACAACAGCCAGTAAAACCAAAGATAAATCCATTTATAAAAAGATTGACTTTGGAATTCCTACAACGGCTGCAAAACTGGCAAAAGAGAACAATATAGAAACCTTTGTGGTTGTTTCGGCAATGGGAGCCAATAAAAATAGTCGTGTTTTTTATAATAAAACCAAAGGTGAAATGGAGGAAGCTGTTTTAAATCAGAAAATAAAGCATACCTATATTTTACGTCCATCATTAATAAAAGGAGATCGAAAAGAAAGTAGGCTAGGGGAAATTTTCGGAAACCTATTGGCTAATATTATCAATCCTTTATTAATAGGGAACTTAAAAAAATACAGAAGTATTTCGGCAGATAGCATTGCACAAACAATGCAAATAATAGTGAAAAATAAACCTTTATCTACGATACTTTTATCAGATGAAATTCAACAAATAACACAAAAAATAAACAAATAATATGGAATTATTAGACAAATTAAACTGGCGCTATGCAGCCAAAGCAATGAATGGCGAAAAAGTAGCTCAAGAAAAAATTGACAATATCATTGAAGCCATTTCTTTAGCCCCAACATCAAGCGGGTTACAACCTTTTGAAGTTTTTGTAATTACAAATCAAGACATCAAAGAAAAGATTAAACCTGTAGCTTGGAATCAATCTGTAGTTACAGACTGTTCACACTTATTCGTATTCGCAGCTTGGGATACCTATACTGCGGAACGTATCAATAAAATGTTCGATTTAACCAATACCATAAGAGGTTTTGAAAACGAAGGTTGGGAAAATTACCGCCAAATGTTATTGGCTAGTTATCCGCAACGCGATGCAGAAGAAAATTTTAATCACGCTGCCAAACAAGCTTATATTGCATTTTCACAAGCGATTATTGCTGCTGCTTTTCAAGAGGTAGATTGCACACCATTAGAAGGATTTGACCCAACTGCTGTGGATGAAATTTTAAACTTAAAAGAAAAAGGATTAAAAAGTTGTGTGATGCTGCCCATTGGATATAGAGATACCGAAAATGATTGGTTGGCAAACTTAGCTAAAGTGAGAAAAAGTAAAGAAGATTTAATAACTGTTATCGATTAATGATGACCAAAGAAAAACCAAAATACACAGGAATTGCAACTGCCACAGGCGGACGCAATGGAAATGTAAAAACGAACGATGGTATTTTAGATTTAAAAGTATCAACACCCAAAGAATTTGACGGACAAGAAAGTGGATACACCAACCCTGAACAATTATTTGCAGCAGCTTGGGCATCTTGTTTTGACAATGCTATTCTTTTAATTGCAAAAGCTAGAAAATTAGAAATCACCACTGCTACAACTGTAGAAGTTACTTTTGGAGCAAACGATGCGGGTGAATATGGTTTGTCGGCTAAAATAAAAGTAAAAATAGACGGGCTTCCCTCAGAAAAAGCAGAAATAATAATCAAATCGGCACATAAAGTTTGTCCATACTCTAAAGCAACTAAAGGAAATGTGCCTTCTGAAGTTTTATTAATATCATAAACGATGAACAAAACCATACTACTAAACAGTAGGCCTGTTGGAACACCAAAATTATCTGACTTTAAGTTGGTAGAAAAAACAGTAGCTAAACTTTCTGATGGAGAGGTACTATTAGAAACCAAATACATTTCGGTAGACCCTTATTTACGAGGAAGAATGAATGATCAAAAATTATACATCGCTCCTTTTCAACTTAACGAGCCTATACAGTCTGGGATGATTGCTGAAGTTATCACTTCAAAAAACGAAAATTTTAAAATTGGAGATTTTGTTTCTGGGATGTTAAATTGGCAAGAATATCAAATATCAAACGGAGAAAATCTACTTAAAGTAGATGCTAACAAAGCAAAATTATCGGCATATTTAGGTGTTTTAGGAATGACAGGTACAACGGCTTATTTAGGTTTGTTAGAAATAGGAAAACTCAAAGCAGGAGAAACCATTGTTGTTTCGGGCGCTGCAGGTGCAGTAGGTTCTGTTGTTGGACAAATTGCAAAAATACTAGGTTGTCGTACTGTTGGAATTGCAGGAACACAAGAAAAAATTGACACCTTAAAAAATGATTATGGTTTTGATGAAGTTATTAATTATAAAACCACTAAAAATATTAAAGAAGCTATCGCTAAAGCATGTCCTAACGGAGTTGATGTGTATTGGGAAAATGTAGGAGGAGACATCTCTGATGCCGTACATCAAAATATCAATAAATTTGGTCGTATTATAGTTTGTGGTGTAATTTCTATGTACAACAAAACCAAAATACCTACAGGTCCTCGTATTGAACGTATTTTAATTACACAAAGTGTTTTAATGCAAGGATTTACCGTTTTTAATTATATTGAAAAATTTCCAGAAGCTATCACACAACTTACACAATGGCTAAATAACGGACAACTTAAACATAAAGAAACTATTATTAAAGGCTTTGAAAATACACCTCAAGCCTTTTTAGATTTGTTTGAAGGAAAAAATAATGGTAAAATGATTGTGGAAATTTAATTTACCCGTGAACTTATCAACCTAAAAAAATTAAAACTAATACTTAAATTAAAATACTTTATATACTTGATAATGTGTATTTTAAAAATGAAAAATTATGAATAATTTTGAATTACAAAACCCAACAAAAATATTATTTGGGAAAAACCAAATAGATAAAATAGAAAACGAAATTCCAAAAGATGCAAAAATCTTATTCCTTTACGGAGGAGGAAGTATCAAGCGAAACGGAATTTATGAGCAAGTAACCGCTGCCTTATCTAAATTTCAAGTTGTCGAGTTTTCCGGTATTCCTGCCAATCCTGAATATGAAACTTTATTAAAAGCTTTAAAAGTTATAAAAGAAGAAAAAATAACGTTTTTACTAGCCGTTGGAGGAGGTTCTGTTATTGACGGAACAAAATTTTTATCGGCTGCCGCTTTATATAAAGGTGATACCCCTTGGGTTATTCTCGCTAAAAATATTAGAACAGAAATCGGAATGCCTTTTGGAACCGTATTAACTTTACCTGCAACAGGATCTGAAATGAATTCTGGAGCTGTCGTAACTCGTTCAGAAACCAAAGAAAAATTAGCCATGGGAGGGGAAGGTTTATTTCCGCAGTTTTCAATATTAGATCCTCAAGTGGTGTATTCAATTCCACAACGTCAAATAGCAAATGGCTTGGCAGATTCTTTTACTCACGTATTAGAACAGTATATGACCTATCCTATTGATGCGGCATTACAAGATCGTTTTGCCGAAAGTATTATGCAAACCATTATAGAAACCGCACCTAAAATTTTAGCGGATACTACCAATTACAAAGCAGCAGCAAACTTTATGTGGTGTTGTACAATGGCTTTAAACGGATTGATTCAAAAAGGGGTGCCTAACGATTGGGCAATTCACGCAATGGGTCACGAATTAACTGCACTTTATGGTATTGATCACGCACGAACCTTGGCTATATTAACAAAGAGTCATTATTTGTATAATTTAGAGACTAAAAAGGAAAAATTAGCGCAGTATGCCGAGCGTGTTTGGAATATAACCGAAGGTAGTATAACAGAAAAAGCCAAAGCTGGGATAGAGAAAACTGAAGCTTTTTTCCATTCTATGCAAATAGATACCAAATTATCAGATTATATTGATGACTATAAAGGAACAGCTCAAACTATTGCTAAAACCTTTATGAAAAGAGGTTGGAAAGGTATAGGAGAACATGGAACCTTAACACCAAATGATGTAGAAAAAATAGTAGAAATGTCTTATTAATTGAATCATATCACATGAAAAAAACGGTGGTTGGAAAAATTTTATACTCTTGTGGCTAACTAATGAGAAGCTCGTTGAAAAAATATGACGAGAATATCCTCGTCTACGTAAGTACTGAATTCTAAATAATAGAATAAATTCTCTGGGATATTTTACATACGAGCTTTAAAAATTGATCCAGCGGATGAATTTTAAAGTTGCGCGGTGATGCAGCTGGGATTTATAGTTATCAAATAAAACTACAAGTTCATAAGCCGTAAAACAGACTGGATTCAAATCGTTCAATACCATATCTAAAACAATACAAATACATTATAAAACAATCTTAAACAGAAGTGCTAATGCTTCTGCAGAATTTTTCAATGCTAAAATTAAAGAGTTCAGAGCTCAATTTAGGGGTGTAAAGATGTAGAATTCTTCTTGTTCAGAATAACTAAAATTTATGCATGATTTTAAGTAGTCCCCAATAATAACGCTTGATCCCTTGATCCCTGTTTTAACACAAATCCAACATAATAATTAATAAAAAAATCCTTATAAATAACTAAAATACAGTTATTTATAAGGATTTTGTAGCGAGATCGGGAATTGAACCCGAGACCTCCGGGTTATGAATCCGACGCTCTAACCATCTGAGCTACCTCGCCATATTTTTTAATTTGTGTTTTCAAAAAAACAAAAGTTTCCTTCTAATTTTCGAGCTGCAAATATAAAAACAAATTCATATGTTGCAAGCAAACAAACGTAAAAAATTTAAATAAAATATTTTTTTTAGAAATAGATATTATATATATTGCTCGAATAAATTAAAAAGAATGTCAAACAAGGTAAAATTAGATATAGAGTTTGTTATTAGAGCATCACCTAATTTTTTATATCAGTATATTTCAACCCCAGATTCAATGGGGGAGTGGTTTGCTGATAATGTGAATTCCAGAGGTAAGAAATTTACTTTTATTTGGGATGATTCAGAAGAAGTTGCGATGAGAATTGCTCAAAAAAACAATGAATTTATCAGATTTAAATGGGAAGAAGACGAAGAGAAAGAAACCTATTTTGAAATGAGAATTCAAGTTGATGCATTAACAAAAGATGTTTCTTTAATCGTTACTGATTTTGCAGATGCAGATGAAGTTGAAGAATCAAAAATGTTTTGGGAAAACCAGATAGCCGAGCTAAAACACGTAATTGGAGGATGATCCAATAATTTTTAATATTAATATTAAAGCCTTGATATATTCAAGGCTTTTTGTTTTTAAATTCAAATACAATGTTAAACTATAATGGGAAATTATTGCCAAAATCTGAATTGAATATCAATTATCAGAACAGGGGATTAAAATATGGCGATGCTGTTTTCGACACTTTAAAATATGAAAATAAAATTTATTTTATAGAAGAGCACTATTTTAGATTAATGTCTTCATTGAGAATGTTACGAATGAAAATTCCAATGAGTTTTACCATGCAATTTTACAAAGATGAAATCATCAAAACTATTGTTAAAAATAACTTATCAGGTAAAGTAAGGATTCGTGTAAGTGTTTTTAGAAAAGAAGGTGGATTATACACTCCTTCTACAAATGAAGTAAGTTTTATTATGGAAACAGAAACATTGAATTATACTTCAAAAGAAAATTATGAAATCGAATTATATAAAGATTTCCCTATTTTATCGGGCTTGTTATCTACTATTAAAACAAATAACAGAATTGTAAATGTTCTTTCCAGTATATTTGCTAATGAAAATATTTACGATAATTGTATTTTATTAAACGAAAAGAAAAATGTTGTGGAAGCAAGCAATGCCAATATCTTTTTAATATTTGGAAATGAAATTGTCACACCTCCGTTAAATGATGGCTGTATCAATGGTATTATACGAATGAAAATGCTTGATTTTTTTAAAAATAATGATAAATTTTCTTTTACAGAGAGAACAATTTCTCCTTTTGAGTTACTTAAGGCAGATGAAATATTTATATCGAATTCAATTATTGAAATACAATCGGTTACCAAATACAGAAAGAAAAACTATTCTACAATTAAAACAGAGGAATTAAGATCAATTTTTGACAGTAAAAAGAATTAATTTAAACTTGGGTTTTTAGGAGCATTGGCCCAAATTCTATAGATCCCACCAATTTTGATCAATTCATTCTTCCAAAAATTATTGATACCTACTTTGAATAAATTCTTAAAATTATTTTCTCGAACCAGCCATGAGGTAATAGACAATTCTTCATTCAATTGTTCTTTACTCCAACCGGAATAGCCAAGGAAAAACCGAATATCATTTTTAGAAAGAATTTCATCATTCAAAAGTGCCTGAACAACCTCAAAATCACCTCCCCAGTAAATACCATTTTCAATTTCAATGCTATTGGGTATTAATTCTGGCACTTTATGTACAAAATAAAGATTATTCTCTGAAACGGGTCCTCCAAAATAAACCTTAAGGGAAGAATCAATATCAGGTATGATATCATTGATGGTATAGGGAGCAGGCTTGTTAAAAATAAAACCAACGGAACCACTCTCATTATGTTCAGTAAGAAAAATTACAGATCTGTTAAACGAGCTATCATTAAGAATAGAAGGTTCTGCAATTAATAATTTTCCCTTTGTTGGTTTAAGCATTATCATTTTTAGTTATATATAGCAATAAATGTACAAAAAATAAAATAAAAAAAAACTCCCTTTTATTAAAAGAGAGTTTTTAATTTTTAAAGAAAAAAAATCTACTAGTTTACAGCATCTTTTAATTCAGAACCTGGCTTGAATTTAACAACAGTTCTTGCTGCTATTTTGATAGTTGCTCCTGTTTGAGGATTTCTTCCGTCTCTGGCAGCTCTAGCAGCTGTAGAAAAAGAACCAAAACCTACTAAAGATAATTTATCCCCTTTTTTAAGTGCTCCTTTTACATTTTCCATCATTGAATCTAATGCTTTTCCTGCTGCAGCTTTAGAAATTCCTGCATCAGCAGCCATTGCTTCAATTAAATCTGATTTATTCATAATTAAAAATTTAAATTGGTTATATATTTATATTTTGCCTTTCAATAGCGTAACAAATATATATTTTATAAGGGTTAACGCAAGTTTTTGTATTCAAAAAACACATTTTTGTTAATAATTAAGGTCAAATTGTTGATAAAGTGAATGAGATTCTATGCAATTGATGTAAATCCCTAATAAATACGGCACTTACACCATTTTAGCATTTTTATAAATTGTAAAACCATTAAGTAAACTTTTAACATCCATTTTACGTTTTCCTGCAAGTTTAATTTCTAAGATATTTAAAAACCCACCTTCCACAGCAATCTTTAATTCTTTTTTGCTACTTATGATAGTTCCTTTTTCCATTGTATGAGATTCTAAAATCTTTTCTGCCTTATAGATCTTAGCTTCAATTTGCTCTTCATTATTGTTGAGTGTAGTCCAGGCCACAGGATAAGGACTCAATCCTCTTATATGGTCATGAATTTTTTGAATAGGATTATTCCAGTTAATTTCACAATTATCTTTATTTAGTTTCGGAGCTGATTTTCCTTCTTTTAATTCTTGTTCTTTAACATGCACTTTACCACTATCAATCAATGCAACAGTTTTGGTTACCAAATCACTACCAATTTTCATTAATTTATCATGAAGTTCACCTACATTTTCCTTTTCTGAAATATCTACTTCTTTTTGTAGTATAATCGCACCAGTATCAATTTTTTCATTGATAAAAAATGTAGTTACACCCGAAGTTTTTTCTCCATTTATAATTGCCCAGTTTATAGGTGCGGCGCCACGATAATCAGGAAGAAGAGAAGCATGTAAATTAAATGTGCCATATTTTGGCATACCCCAAACAATTTTTGGTAACATTCTGAATGCTACAACAATTTGTAAATCTGCATTTAGTTCTTTTAAGGTTTCTAAAAATATGATATTCTTTAGGTTTGTAGGCTGTAGTATATGCAAGTTTTGTTGTAAAGCAAATGCTTTAACAGCTGATTGTCTTAATTTTCTTCCTCTTCCTGCAGGTCTGTCCGGAGCAGTAATTACTGCAACTATATTATAATTAGTTTTTAACAATGCTTCTAAAGTTGCTACAGCAAAATCAGGCGTTCCCATAAAAACTATACGTAAATTACTCATTATTTAACCTTTTCAAATTTGTATTGCGAAGTTAGTCTTAATGTGTTTTTTTCAATCAATAAATGCAAAGTTTTTATGATAAAATTCTTATCAAACAATAGTTGTTCTATTATTTCATTTACTGATAGTTGTTTTTTCTCATGGAATAGCAATAGTATTTTAGATGCAATCTTTTGATGATCTGCCTTTATTTGTGGTTTATCTTCATTTATGCAAACATCACAATTACCACATTTTAAGTTGTTTTTTTCTCCAAAATAATGTGACAATTGGATATTTCTGCAAACATGATTATTTTGGACAAATTCAATAAGTTTTTGCGCTTTTTCCAGTTTAATTTTATTTCTGAATTTAATATTATTTGCAATACTATGGATAACAAAATTATCTTCTCTGGGAACTAAAAACTGAAGTTCAGAATCATTTGTAGCTTCATTGTACAGAATGATCTTGTCATAATGTAATTTTTTCAGCAAAGCAATAACATAATGTTTGTCTAATTTGTCCTGTTGGATATTAACGGTAAGTTTATTAGCAATAAAGCTTTCATTGATAGGGATAAACTGTTCAAATGTTCCTCCGTAATTCCTTAAAATAATTTTTAATAATTCTTCTAATTTTGGATTTCTTTTTTCATAATCAAATAAATACCTGTTGGAAACAATAATTTTTAGACTAGATTTTTTTCCATAGTTTTGATTTATATCAATAATGTTTTCTAATTCAAAAAAATGCATTGCCGAAAACGTTCTTAATGTTGGAAAATTATATTTATTGCAAAATTCCTGCAAATTGAACAGTACTTTTTTTTGAAAAAATTCTCCATTTGCAATTTGATAGTTTTCGTTTAATTTGATGTATATCTCTTTGCAAAACTGCGGATCTGCAATACTTTTAAATAAATAATTTTGACTTTCATCTATCGTTCCATTGTTGTAAAGAAGTATGGAAACAGATCTTGACCCATCTCTTCCTGCACGACCGATCTCCTGCATATAATTCTCAATACTATTTGGTAAATTTACATGTATAATAGATCTTACATTTGATTTATCAATACCCATTCCAAAGGCATTCGTTGCTACCATAATGGGTGCTTTTTCTTTCATCCAGTCATTTTGATGTTTGATCTTTTGCTCATAGAACATTCCACCATGATAGTAGGTGCTTTTTAATCCGTTTCTATTTAAATAACTGGAAATTTGAACACTATTCTTTCGGGTTCCTGTATAAATAATTGAAGGACCTTTGTTTTGTTTTAAAAAAAGTTTTAGACTTTCATATATATCTTCAGTTGTGACGATTTTAATTTCCAAATTCTTTCTTAACAAAGGCTTTTTAAAAGCTTGTACTTTTTTAAGTTGTAATTGGTCGATAATATCATCTAAAACCAATGAAGTTGCAGAGGCTGTTAACGCAATAATATTGGTATTTGGGTGGATATCTTTTAAAATGTGGATTTTTAAATATGCTGGTCTGAAATCATGTCCCCACTGTGATATACAATGGGCTTCATCTACTGCAATCAGATTAACCTGCAGTTGTTTGATCTTTTCCTGTATGAATTCTGATTGTAATTTCTCGGGAGACAAATAAAGAAATTTGTAATTACCAAATTGTATATTATCAAAAGCTTGTATGGTTTGATCTAAATTGTATTTTGAGGTAAGTGCAATTGCTTTGATACCTTTTTTTTGCAGATTATCTACCTGATCTTCCATCAATGCAATTAGAGGTGAAATTACAATACAAACTCCAGGTTTCAACATTGCAGGAATTTGAAAACAAAGTGATTTTCCAGCACCGGTAGGTAACAAAGCAAGTACATTAGAATTATTTAAAACTGCTTCAATTATTTCATTTTGGGGTTCTCTAAAATCGGGATGTTTCCAATATTTTTGTAAAAGATCAATTGCCGACTTCATGCTATAATTTCAGGGTCTTTAAAATAAATTTAACTCTTTCACTTACACTTCCGATTGGAACTTCTATTACATTGTAATTCAAATCTTTATAAGTATTTTCTAAATGATTATAAATAGCGAGTGATTGTTCAAAACTTTCATATCTTTCATTATCTGAAATATAGATTTTTTGCCAGGGAGGCATCATAAAAACCTGCGTATATTCATGTTGCATACTCATTTTTTTATATTGCTTTGGATAATCAACTCCAAGATAATTCATATAGCCATGTACATCAGGAATCCCTCTGTCAAAAAACACAATTGGAGCTTTTTTTTGATCGGCAACTTTATATTGTTGTATACGTCCTTCTAAAAGTAATTGGCTAAACAACAATGGTTTTTTTAAAAACATTTGAACAATTCCTTTTTTTTGCGCATCTAAAGTAATTTCTCGTGAAATTTCGGGCATACAAGTATAATTCAATTGAAGTAATTCATTAATAACAGTTGATTTCCCTGTTCCAGGGCCACCAGTAATCACAATTTTTTTTTGCATAGATCTCTAATATGTTGCTAAAATAGATAATTTCAAAATTAAGAAAATAATAATTGTAAATTTGTAGTTTTAAAAGTCATATTAAAAAATGAGAAAAGAGTCAGATTTTTATAAAAAACTTAAATCAAGTTTAGAGGAAACAACAGCGTTTCCAACAGATTATATGTTTAAATTTATAGTACCCTCAGATGCAAATAAAAAAAAAAAAATAGAATCTGTTTTTGATAATTTAGGTGCTGTAA
>JADGEA010000332.1 GCA_016744615.1 Flavobacteriaceae bacterium | reverse complement strand
TGAGAACTGATTATTGACGAGAACACCCTGTTAATAGTGTCTTCCGATGGTATTCCATTTGGCAATTGTAAGAATTTTCTTAAGAAATCTTCTTTTGAACAAGCAAATTCGACCATTTGTTTCCATGTTTCTGCTCCACAAATGACTGAAATTATTCCAATAAGGAGGATGTCGACTAAGTTGTGTAACTTGTTTATATCGCTTCTAGGATCTTCTACATTACCAAAAATACTTATTAATTTACTATTTGAATTCATGTTTTTATTTATCTGATTATCAATATAATATACGAATAATTAATAATAAAACAACTTAAATTCAAAGAAATTAACTTAAAAAAAGTGTGCGTTTGCCCTGCCTGACAAATCCTATACCTTTATTCTATAGACTTTTTGAGTATCTTTGCAGTACTAAATTTTATTTATTAATGATCAAAATAAAAACACTTGAAGAAATTGAATTGATGCGCGAAAGTGCTTTGATCGTTTCCAAAACACTTGGAGAAGTTGCCAAGGCTATAAAACCAGGAGTAACTACTTTGCAATTGGATAAAATTGCCGAAGAATATATCAGAGATCTGGGAGCAATCCCTGGTTTTTTAGGATTATATGATTTTCCGAATACACTATGTATGAGTCCGAATGAACAAGTGGTGCATGGCATTCCAAACAATACCCCACTTAAGGAAGGGGATATTATCTCTGTAGATTGTGGAGCATTAAAAAATGGTTTTTATGGAGATCATGCCTACACCTTTGAAATTGGTGAGGTAGCGGAAGAGACTAAAAAACTTTTGCGTATCACCAAAGAAAGTTTGTATGCAGGCATCAAAGAATTCCGAGCTGGGAACCGGGTTGGAGATGTTGGTTTTGCCATTCAAAATTATACGGAAAAGCACGGTTATGGTGTGGTTCGTGAATTGGTTGGTCATGGTTTAGGTAAAGAAATGCACGAAGACCCTGAAATGCCAAATTATGGAAGAAGAGGCAGGGGTAAAAAATTTAAAGAAGGTATGGTGGTTGCTATTGAACCGATGATTAATTTAGGCACTCATCAAATTAAACAGTTTAGTGATGGGTGGACCATCAAAACTGTAGATTTAAAACCAAGTGCTCACTTTGAACATGATGTAGCCATTGTTAGTGGTAAACCAGAATTACTCTCTACTTTTCAATATGTGTATGATGCTTTGGGTATTGTGAGTGATGAAGAAGATGAATTCAGACAATAACTGAAATCAGATGTTTCACGCAAAGAACGCAAAGTAATTTTTAAAGAAATCGCAAAAAATAGAATGACTGAAAACAAAATTTCATATAAAATTATTGGAACTGCTATTAACATCCACAAAAATATTGAAAAATCAAATTCATAGAATTGTCAATAATTTATAATTAGGCTTAGCAAGCTTTGCTTTAATCTTAGCGGGTTTTGCATGAAAAACAATAATTTGAAACTGTTTAAAATTATACTAAATACCATCCCCAGACCTTACCTTATCAAGCTAAGCTATTTAGCCAGGCCTATTCTAGCTGCATGGCTAAAAGGTGATACCTATACCGATCCCATTGATGGAAAAAGCTTTAAGAAATTTTTGCCTTATGGATATGGAGAGCAACGACCTAATGTTTTATCTCCGAGCACTTTATCCTTAGAAAGGCATCGCTTAATGTGGTTGTATCTACAAAATAAAACTAATTTTTTTACTACAAAAAAGAAAGTACTACACATGGCTCCAGAGCAGTGTTTTCTACCCATTTTTAAAAAGATGAAAAATCTGGATTATACTACAGCTGATCTTTATTCACCGATAGTGGATGTAAAAGCAAATATATTAGATCTCCCTTTTGAAAATAATAGTTTTGACATTGTTTTTTGCAATCATGTATTGGAACATATTGAAGATGATAAGAAAGCAATGAGTGAACTATACCGTATTTTGAAACCTGGCGGAATGGGTATCTTTCAAATTCCTCAGGATCTTAGTCTAGAAAAAACCTACGAAGATTCCACTATTACATCAGAAGAAGAACGTAAAAAACATTTTGGGCAATACGATCATGTAAGAATTTACGGAAAAGATTATTTTGACCGATTACAAAAAGTAGGTTTTGTTGTAAATGAGATTGATTATTCTAAAACTATTGCAGCTAAACTGGTTGATAAATACCGCTTGGTAAATGGCGAAATCTTACCTGTTTGTTTTAAATCCTAAAAAATTCAGAGCTTTACTTGAAGTGAAACCCTTAATATCAAATATTTCTTACACAAACGTTAATTTATATTAGATTTAACTTTAAATTCATTATTTTCATCATCTAAAGTTTTTAAAAAATTTCCATTTCTTTTATTAATAGCAGTTCCTTTTGATTGTTCCAAAATCGAGCATCATATTCATGACGGATTTTAAATAAATCTTTACTTGTTGATACATTTTTTCTGATATCAAAATCACCAAAATTATCTTTTGTAAAATATTGATAGCTTACATCATAATACTCTTTTCAGAATAAATTAATTGAATTTCAACTCTTGAGTTGAATTTAGCTTTATGAATATAATAAAAAACGCATATAAATGCATATAAATGCATGATTATTGTTCTTTTTTTGTAGCTTAGTGCATTATTAATTTTATTAAACAAAATTTTAACAATTATGAGAAAAAAAATCATGTTTTCTTTCAGGGCAAACGCACACTTTTTTTAAGTTAATTTCTTTGAATTTAAGTTGTTTTATTATTAATTATTCGTATATTATATTGATAATCAGATAAATAAAAACATGAATTCAAATAGTAAATTAATAAGTATTTTTGGTAATGTAGAAGATCCTAGAAGCGATATAAACAAGTTACACAACTTAGTCGACATCCTCCTTATTGGAATAATTTCAGTCATTTGTGGAGCAGAAACATGGAAACAAATGGTCGAATTTGCTTGTTCAAAAGAAGATTTCTTAAGAAAATTCTTGCAATTGCCAAATGGAATACCATCGGAAGACACTATTAACAGGGTGTTCTCGTCAATAAATAGTTCTCA
>JADGEA010000114.1 GCA_016744615.1 Flavobacteriaceae bacterium | reverse complement strand
TGTCTGCTAGATCTATTACTGTAGTTAGATAGTTCCAGTTATCACCAACTCGTATATAGGTTATATCAGAGATCCATTTTACTCCTAATTTAGCACTATCAAAGTCTCTGTCCAATATATTGTCTGCTATTGGAAATGAATGTTTTGAATCTGTTGTTATTACAAATTTCCTCTTTAGTATACTTTTTAAACCCATTTCTCTCATAAGTAATCCTACGTATGAACGAGAATATAACAATCCTTCTCGTTCTAACATTTTTTGAATTCGATAACTACCATATATTTCTCTGCTTTGATCAAAAATCACTTTTATCCTTTCTTTGAGGTGGATTTTAGATGATTTAGTGGGTGTTAATTCTTTTGTTTTATACCAATGATAATAAGCATTTCTACTAACTCTCATACATTTACACATTTTCCCAACAGAATGAATATCAATATTTCTTAAAATGAATTGATATCTTATTTGTCGCTCTTGGAGAAGATGCTCACCGCCTTTTTTAAGATATCACGTTCCTCTTTTACATTCCTCAATTCCTTCTTCAAAGCTTTGAGTTCCTGCTCTTCTGTAGATAATATTCTCTTACTAGAGAAATCTCCAAATTTAGATTTATACTCCCTTTTCCAGCGACTTATCATGCTAATATTTAGCCCGTAATCATTGCCTACTTGTTCGGTTTTAATACCAGATTTTAATAGTTCAACTATCATAACCTTAAATTCATTGTCATACTTTGTTCTTGCCATAATTCAAATATATAATATTTATGGGCTTATTAAAATTGTCACATCAAAGGTAGACACTCCAATTCCTTCTTTTAAGATTCTTAATCAAACTTTTAAAATCTTGCTTTAATTCTCTGACATTTGCTTTGTTCATTTTATTTTTGTTTAGTATAAAATCATATTTCCATAAAGATTCTTTATAATTTTCTGAAGAGAAACCTATATGGCTCTTATTTTTTTTAGACTTGAGCTTTACTTCTATCAAGTACATTTCTCTCTTTTTTTTAATTTTTTAAAACTATAAATAGGTATTCCAATCTTTTCTGAAGAGGCATAGGTTTCTTTTCTTATGAATAGAAATAGGGTGTTATCAATTTCCCTTATAGAATCTTCTATTATCTGTGATTTTATAAGGGTTTCATCTTTATATTTATTCAATTTGTGGTTTATTGCTTGTATTTTAGTTTTTATATCAATCTCTAATTTTACTTGATTAATTCTTGGAATTATTGTTTTCTTTATTCCACAACTAGTAAAAAAAATGACTAATAATAAAATGAATAGATTGTTTGTGTTTTTAATAATCATTGATTTTAAGATATTTACTTGGATTCAGATAATTTTACTTTCCCATCTTTATCTTTAGTATATCGGTTGTGATTTTTTTGTATTCCATTTTCAAATATAAATTCATCATAATAGTTATACATAGGTTTATATTCAAAATAACGTCCATTTAGTGGTTGATTATCTTTATAAGTACAGGAGACCATTTTATTGGTTAAAGGGTTTAAAGTTTTATCTAGTATAAGTTGGTCGTTTTTATATGTCATATTAGCAATTAGTTTACCATTACTATCATAAACTTTTTGAACACCTTCTCTTAGTTTATTTTTGTAATAAGTATAAACAGTATTATCAAGCAGGTTTAAAACATTTAAACCATCTATAATTTTATGGTTTTTATAAGTGCCTAAACCTAACGGTATACCTTTAGCCGTTCTCCAATACACTGAATCTATTTCCTTGCCATAAATAGTAGTTTTTAATATGTAATATTGGTTTGGTGGGCTATGTTCTATGTCTTTAACTACTTCTCCATTTTTATAAAATCGTTTAACAACAACTCCATTATACACTCCGTTATAAATGTTACCATTTTTATATTCTGTGGTGTAATCTATTTTTCCGTTTTTTGAGTAAACTGTAGTTAAACCATTCAATTCTCCTTTTGTATATGTTTGGGAGTTAGTGATTTTTCCTTGTTCATTATAGAAATTTATTTCGCCTTCCATAATTTCATTCTCCAAATTAGAATAATGCCCATCCATTTGTAAAATATCATTTATATAATAGTCTTTTATACAAAAAAGTGAATCATTTTTTTTGTTTATAGTTCTATAAAAATAAGCGTTTTCTTTTGTTGATGCTTTCCAGTCTTCACCAAAATAAATTTTTGATTGGCTATAAACATTCTCACAAAATAAAAAAGAGAAAAATGTAATTATTCTTAAATACTTCATTTTATTATTTTAATTTTCCTATTCTGTTAAATAGGTTAGTGTTAATTATTTTGTTAGCATATTTTGCGACACGTTTCTAATATTTAATCTTATTATAAATCAGAAGTTTTAAATACAAAATTCCTTGTTCGTACAGTTAAAGTGCCTTGAATGTTTTCTGCTATAGAAACTTCCTTTTGATTTCCATTCTTGTCAAAATTGATAGTAACAAGTATCGAATTAAATTCTTTAGTTTTATCTGAACTTTTGAAAATCAATGATGCACATTTTTTTCCAATAGACTCACTGTCTAAATTCTCAATTTTACTGTTATAAAGGTTCAGTCTAATGGTTGCATCAGGATTATTTTTTGGATTTCCAATAAATTCATAATCCACTTTCTCAAACTCTCCTAAAGTTTTAATCTGAGAAATTATTTTATTCAGTTCTGAGTCATTTTTAATATTCTCATTGGAATTACTCTCTTTGCAAGCAATAAATAGTAATATTGTCAATCCTACGAACAGTAAATTTTGTTTCATTTTCATATTTTATTTTTAAATTATTATTTTCAGTCGAGCAATTTATGCTAACGGTTTGTATAAGAATAGTAGCCGATTTCGGAAGCAGAATTTTTCAATTTACTACTAAAGTTATTGTGGACTACAATGTTCATATTTACTGCTATTTCGGCTATTATTTTTATACTTTGTTGTGTTTTCGTACTTTATTTTCCGTCCTGCTGATAGCGATGGCAAGACATACTCTTTTGCAATTTTGCCTTGTGTGGTGGCTTTAGCGAATTGCAAATGTGTATGGCTTATGCGTTGGCTATTATTAATTTCCTGTCATTCCATTTATAAATGTTTCCACAAAGTCTGTAATTCGGCTAAGGATTCTATCTCCTAATTTTTTTCGTTGAAGTAAGCTTGGTTTTTCTCCTTCAAGAAGTTCTAATACTTCATCTCTAAGTGGTGTTTTTTCTGCAAAAAGATAGTCTTCAATTAGTTTTTCAGTTTTTTCAGATGAGAGCTTTTCTTCCTTTACTAATTTATCAAATGCTTTTTGCTGTTCCTGACTCCAATATTTATCAAATTCAGGTATTACTTCATCTGAGTCTTTTATGACTGGTAAATTCTCTTCTATGAACTTTTCTATTAATTCGCGTTTGCTACGTAATGTTGTTTCAGTATTCAGTAGATTGAAAATTTCTTTCTCCGCTTTACTTGTATCCTTTTGAGTATCAGACTTAAGTTTTATCAAAAGTTGAATAATGTAAGTAACGTTGATTTCATCACGGTGAATCAACTCTAATTCAAAATCAACATCTTCCAAAATGGATACTTTTTCTTTTTGATTGTTACTTCTTACTTTATCATAAAGATCAAGGTATTTGCTTTTATAGTCTTCAAATTCTTGTTCTGACATTTGTAAGCCTTCCCATTTGAAATCAGAAAATGCAGAAAGAATATTCTTAATACGCATCAAATCTCGAAATGCTTTGATGAAGTTTAATTCATCTTCTTCAGATTCCAAATCATTTACGCTATCAACGGTTGGAGCATACTGCTTTAGTTGTTCAAAAGCTTCATCAAATTTGGCTGCATAATCTTCATAAGGTTTCATCACAATTACTTCAATAGCTTCTTTGTTGCTAAAAAGAGTAATTGCTTCATCAGTTCGGTTCTTTAGATTTCTGAACACAACAATATTTCCTTGTGATTTTTGCTCATTCAAAATTCTATTGGTTCTTGAGTAAGCTTGTATTAAACCATGATGTTGTAGGTTTTTATCTACATAGAGTGTGTTCAATGTTTTACTGTCAAATCCAGTAAGAAACATATTTACGACTAATAGAATGTCAATTTTACGTTCTTTTACTTTTTTAGATATATCGTTATAATAGTTGTAGAAATCTTGACTGTTTTTGGTGCTATACTTTACATCAAAAAGTTTATTGTAATCCTCAATATATTCATCCAATTTTTCTCTGGGGTGTACACTCTTTTTGTATTGTGGACTATCTTCTGCCACAACGTTTAAATCGAAACTGTCAAAATCTTCCTCAAAATTGACAAATCCGTTTGCATCCTGATCAGGTTCATTAGCTCCATAACTGAATATTGTAGCAATTTTTAAGTTATGCTCTCCTGCTTCTTTTTTCTTCTTGAATATGTCGTAGTATTTAATTAGTGTTGGTACACTATTAATACAAAACATTGCGGTAAACTCTTTGCTATGTGTTTTGCGGTTATGATTGGCAATGATATAATTGGCAATTTTCTCCAATCGTTTTTCATCCTCCATCAATTCTTTTTTATCAATGTCCTCAACTTCAATATCTATTTCTGTTGCAGTGTTTTTCTTTTTGTATCTACCAACATACTCAACCGAGAATTTTAATACGTTTTCATCTTTAATAGCATCTGTAATGACATATTTATGCAAACACTCATCAAATAAGTCTATAGTTGTTCTTGCAATCGCCTCACTTTTGTTAGCATTTTCTTTTAAAATTGGTGTTCCAGTAAAACCAAATAGTTGGCAATTGCTGAAAAACGCTTTAATACGCTTATGTGTTTCTCCAAATTGACTTCTGTGGCATTCATCAAAAATGAAAACAATTTTCTTGTCTTTCAATTCAGCCATTTTAGTTTCGTACTTCAACTTACTAATGGCTGTGTTAAGTTTCTGAATAGTGGTAACAATCAATTTGGAGTTCTTAGAAACACCTTTTTTATCTACATAAGTTCCTGTAAATTGTTTTACTAAGTTTTTGGTATTATCTGTTCCGTCAATACAACCATCGCTAAAACTGTTAAATTCCTTTGTGGTTTGATAATCCAAATCTTTTCTATCTACTACAAATACTACTTTATGTACTTGTGGTAGTTTCATAATTACCTGACTGGCTTTAAAACTCGTTAAGGTTTTTCCTGAACCTGTGGTATGCCATATATAACCATTTTTTGTAGAGTTTTTAACACGATCTATTAAAGCTTCAACAGCGAAATATTGGTATGGTCGTAAAACCATTGGAATTTTTTGAGCTTCATTCAATACAATGTATTTACATATCATTTTACTGAGGTGGCATTTTTCAAGGAATGAGTCTGTAAATCCGTTAAGTATATTGGTTTCTCTATTATTCTCCCTATCAGTCCAAAAGAAGGTTTGCTTAAAACTCTGTTTCCTATTATTGGCGTAATATTTTGTATTTCTTCCGTTGCTAACAATAAATATTTGCACATATTGAAATAAAGCATTACCAGAACCAAAAGAATGTCTCTGATAACGATTAATTTGATTAAAGGCTTCTTTGAGTTCTAAACCACTACGTTTGAGTTCAATTTGTACCAATGGCATGCCATTAATTAAAAGCGTTACATCATAGCGGTTTTTATATTTTCCTTCTTGTGTAATTTGATTAGTTACCTGATATTGATTTCTACACCAATGCTCTGAATTTAAAAACTCGAAATAAAGATTATCTCCATTATCTCTTATGATATGCTGTTTTTCTCGCAGTATTTTGCTCTTTTCAAAGACAGTACCTTTACTTAATATATTCAGTACTTTTTCAAATTCAGCTTGAGAAAAAGTAATGCTGTTGTGCTTTTCTAACTGAGATTTTAGGTTACCTAATAAATCTTTCTCACTGTTGATTACAGTAAATGAATATCCCAACTTTTGAAGTTGAGCAATTAATTGTTCTTCTAGTATTTGCTCTGATTGTTTACTCATCTGTTTCTAATTCTTCAGTTTGGTTCTCGTCAATAAAATCTTGTAGTTTTAATTCGTAAGCCACAGGATCTTGGTCATAAAGTGCTTTGCTATAACTTAAATATTCCTTTAATGGATTTTCATTATCAAGCTTATCATTGAAATCTGAATTATCTTCATATTCAAGTTCTTTTATTTTAGGAACTTTAGAAAATGAATTCAATAAATAGGATGCAAAAGAATCACTCAACGAAACTATAAAAATTGAAAAATGAACATGACTTTCTAAGGGTTTGGGAGAAAGTCTTCCATGAGAAATATCTCCTCTATCATTTCTTATACTACCAAGGCTTTCCAAAGCTTTTAATAAATTCTTGGAAAAATCGGGCTCAAAAGTTTCATCTTCTTTTTCTAGCAAATCAATAGCTTTGCTAATTGCTCTTTTATACTTAAAACCCTCAATAACATTAAAGTTCAAGCTTTTATCAATATTTAAAATGATGAATTTACTCAGCCCTTCAAACAGTGATTTACAGCTTTCAATAGCAATATCAGGATTATCATGAACATTTTCTTCTATCTTATCTACAATAGTGTGATAGTACTCAATGTTTAAAAAGTGAGGTTCAAGTTGCTTTAATATGTCTTTGGTCTGCTTCATACGTTTAGCAAAACATTTTTTGTAATAATCCCTTTTTCCAATCCTTCGTGTCGTTTAACTGCTTGTTAATCAGTTCTATTTTTTGCTCGATTGAAGAGAGAAACTCAGCTATTTTATTTTGTTCTGGCAATGAAGGTATTGGTAGTTTAATTTCTGAGAAGTATTTATAACTTATCATTTTTCCATCTCTAATCCCTTCAAGTTTTTTGTTTAATTGTTGAATGTATTCAGGAGTCTTAAAATAGAATTTGTAAAAATTGTCACAAACAGCTGTTTTGGGTCTTAGAATAATATATGCAGGACTACATATACCGTGATAATGAGAGTATTCAATTCCTCCTTGAAAAGACCTGAGGCTAATTATAAAATCTCCAACTTCTACAACCTTATATCCATCAACACTTTTATCAGATACAGATATCTTGAAGCCAATTAATTCTCGTGGAATAGCACCATGTTCCTGTGTAATAGCTAATATTGGCAAATTAGAATCATGATTTTTATTTGAAATACTTATGAAAACCTTATTGCCATTCTTTTCTTCCCAATCAGGAAAGTTCTTTCCATTTTTATCTTTAAACCGTATATCTTGAGAAAATATTTTTTGAGCAATTCCTTTTTTGTATTCTTTTAGTAATTCTTTTTTGTTTTTAAGTGCTTGATTTTTTTGGTCTATTACAGAGAAGAAAGAAGCAATTCTTTGTTGCTCATTGAATTTAGGGAAAACAACAGAATCTATTAGTACTTTATTGTTATTGACTTTCATGTCATTTTTCGCACCAATATTTACTAAAGGTTTTAGGTATCTATTTTGGCGTTCGGAAAGTTGGAAATAATAGTCAATGAATTCACCAGAATTTCCTTTTATTATAGAATAAACAGCATACAGAGTAGAGACAATTCCGTCAGCATGAGTATTGTATTTGATGATTCCGAAAGGGTAATTTTTAAGTGGACTTTTAGTATATACAATTTGCCCTTTTTTTAATATGTTATACGGAAGTACAGACTTCCCTGCGTAAGAGCGACCATGGTATTCCATTTGGTTAACCACTCCTGCTGAGCTTGAAACAGAAAGCATATCTTCTTTCTGATATTTTCCTTTACTATTTTTAACTACATCTGTTTCTAGAGCATTGTTAAGAGTTATTGTTTGCCAATTTTCTACAAACTCTGGAAATCTATATTTAGGTGTTTTACTATTCATTTAAAAAGGTGTTTCTATTCCCAACTCTTTACAAAATTCAGATAACTTCTCGTCAATCTTTTTAATATCATCATTCGCTTTTTGAAGTCCTTTGGCAATAGGCTTAATTTCAATATCTATTTCGTCTTCAAAAGTGTCTACATATCTTGGGATATTTAAGTTATATTCATTCCGAACTATGTCTTTAATCGTTGCTTTCTTGCTGTATTTATCTATTTCCACTCGGTTTCGATAAGTATCAATAATTTTATTAATATGCCCATCTCTCAATATATTTTGGCTTTTTACCTTCTCAAATTCATTGCTTGCGTCAATGAATAATACATCATCTGGATTTTCTCTACATTTCATAAATACCATTATACAAGTTGGAATAGCAGTCCCATAAAATATATTAGGCGGTAAACCAATAACAGCATCTAAATAGTTTTTATTTTCTATTAAATAAGTACGAATGTGAGATTCTGCACCACCTCTAAATAATGCACCATGTGGTAATACAATTGCCATGGTTCCATTTTCAGCTAAATGATGAACCATGTGTTGTACAAAAGCAAAATCTGCTTTGCTGCTTGGAGCTAGCTTACCATATTGACTAAAACGATCATCACTCAAAAATAATGGATTGGCACTCCATTTTGCAGAGAAAGGTGGATTGGCTACAATAGCTTCAAACTGCATATCAACATGTTGTGGTCGCTCTAGTGTATCTTCTTGTTTAATGTCAAATTCACGGTAATGCACACCATGTAAAATCATGTTCATACGGGCCAAGTTATAGGTCGTTCGGTTCATTTCTTGTCCGTAAAAATCACCGACATCATCTACTTCTTTCGCTACTCTTAGAAGTAATGAACCTGAGCCACAAGTTGGATCATACACAGATTTAAGTTTCTGCTTACCTGTAGTAACAATCTTTGCTAAAATTTGAGAAATTTCTTGCGGAGTATAAAATTCACCTGCTTTTTTACCTGCATTACTAGCAAATTGTCCAATAAGGTATTCGTAGGCATCTCCTAGCACGTCTAATTTTGTATCCTCCAATCTAAAATCAATCTTGTCAAGATGTGTTAATACTTTGGCAATAATAGCATTTCTAGATTCAGGTGTTTTTCCTAGTTTGGTACTATTCAAATCCATATCCTCAAAGAGGTTGTCAAAATCCTCCTCACTATCCGTACCCATAGTACTCAACTGGATATTGAGTAATATTTTCTGAACATCTTCTAAAATGAAGCCTGTCATTTCCTCATCAAACTGTTCATTTTCATGATTTCCCCCTTTCCCTCTTACTGCAATTTCAGAAAACAATTCTTCTGGCTTTAAGAAGTAACCTAATTTTTCTAATGCTTCTTCTTTTATAGCTTTTAAGTAATCCTCAAAATCAGGCATTGCAGGAGTGATTTCTCGAAATTTCACTTTATCCTGTTTCAAAATTCCGTTAGCAAAAATCTCCATCTTTTCACTCAGGTATTTATAAAAAATGAACCCTAGTATGTAATCACGGAATTCATCCGCATTCATTTTTCCTCTAAGTGTATCAGCAATGTTCCAAAGCTGTTTTTTTAATATTTTCTTGTGGTCTTCAGACATGTTATATTTTTTCTATAATTTCTTTTTTCAACCAAGCAAATGCTTCTTCTTGATTGTATTTTATTTCTGGTCTCAATAAAGCCTCCATGTCTCCTGTAAAATTAGGGTCAACTTCTTTCTCTTCAATATTTATTAGAAACTCTTTTTTACTTGGTGGTTTTTTTCCTGTTGCAAAAGTGATATACTCTTTAAAACAGTGGATAATTTCATTAATATTCAACTCCTTCTTTAATCTGGAATAATCCAAATCAAATAAATCTCGTCCTTTACTTCTTTGGTATAAAGCCCTTAGCTTTGTTCCTAAGAGTTCGTTTATACTATAGGTTTTTATTTTTGCTTTACCTGAAAACCATTCACTTTTTACTTTAAAAGGAAAGTCCACCCAATCCAATACATTAAAATGCTCTTTGCAATTAATTTCTAACTTTAATCGTAATCTTATTTCTTCATATTCAGATGTAAAACGATACATTGCTTTTGCCCCATGACCTTTTACTTGTGTTTTTCTTGGTTCTTCAAAAAATGTAATGACTTCATTCAATCGTTGCATTATTGGCTTAATTGGGTCAGCTTTAATTTGAACTAAATCAATATCCTCTGAATATCTTGGTGCAGGATTTAAGTATAACTTGTGTAATGCAGTTCCACCTCTAAACGCTAAGTTTTCTCTCAAAAAATCATCAGAGAAGATTTCCACTAAAGCACGACTTATTACTAAATCTTGTTCTACTTGAGAAAATTGTTTCCAAGGTGCATATTCTTGCCATTTTGCTATGTATGGTTTTGGAATCATAAATCGCTTTCTAGTTTAATGTTTACATCTACTTTCCAAGTGTTATAAATTGCTCCAGGTTTTTGATTTGATTTTGGACTTAATAAAACAGGAAAGAATTTAGACTGTTTAAGATGTTCTTTTATTTGTCTAGTTAGATTTTTATTTACTTGTAATTCTTCTAGTAAAAACCCAAAACGTTGTAAGGTGCTTTTATGTGGATACCATGTTAATAGTTCTGTAATGTCATTGTCGGTTAATTCCTCTGTTAATTCTTCTAAAATAGCTAACATTCTGTTCAGACCACCTAATTTGGTTTGATGATGAATTAAGTCCACCATTGTAAGAGCAGGGCTTGAAATTTTAAAAATACCAGCATCTGATTTTTTTTGCAAAATATTTTCCTTTGGCCAATTTGATGTAGTTAAAAAGCTAATGTCAACTGATTTTTTCTTGATTTTCGATAGAGTAGGAGTATTTATCATTATGTAATCTCGCTGTATTTGTTGATGACTAGCTCCATGAAATTTGGCTGCTGAATAAAAACCTAAATAGTAGTCTCTTTCTAAATTTTTAAAAAGCTTATCAATGTATAATTGAATTGGTAATTGCTCTTGTTTAGAATATCTAGGTGGAATTATTAAATAAAACCCTTTTCTTAGGTTTATAATTTCTTTTTTTTCTACTAATCTAGAAAGCTCTCTTTTCAAAGAGATATCCGTTTTATTACAATTTTCTAATAGTTCAATCCATGAGAAGGCGTATTCCTCATAGGATTGAAGTTGTTTTATGTAATTGGATATCGTCAATTATAGTAAATTTTCGTGCAAGATACTATTATTTGGTAATTATCTCAATATTTTACTGATATTTTTCAGCGTTGATAAATTTTACTCTTTTATTTTTTAGAAGTGGAATTAAGAGATGGCAAAAAATAAATGTGTAAAATGTGCGGCTGGATGTATGAAACACAACGGTTTGTATATGAAGCGTTGGGCGTTTAAAAGCACTTCATTTTCGGTTTACTACTATCTTTATTTACAAGCACTAATTTCAACTTAACCGACTATTGCCCAATGATTTATATACTTTGTTATGGGCATACCTTTTTATTTATCCAACTTGATATTCAGAGTATTGGCTTTTTATATTGCTATGAAAAAATTTACCTTGAGAGTCAGTACTCTCAAATAAGTGCCATTCAGATTCTGGAAAATCAGAATACTGCCAAACTGCACCACTATTAAATTCGATTTCTAAAGTTGAACTTGCGGAATCAAATCCGATACTTCTAATCATTGATGATTCAATATATTTTCTATCCATAATATTATATTTTTTGTTCTCTTATTTTCTTTACGACTGACTTGTAGTTATCGTCATTTGGTTCAAAAGTTTTACTCCATTCTTCTACAAGTTTGGGGTCTTCACTTGAAGGTCTTGGATTGTTCAGTTTTAATCTAACTCTTGAAGGAATTTTTATAGATTCTCCTACAATTACTGCTTCTCCAATTCTTAAAGATGGTAATAAATCTATCAGACTATTTAAGTTGTCAGGTGCTGTGGATTTAACAATTCCTTGGTCACTTGAATTTGTTAATCTTAAAGCAATCAAGGTTCCTACCTGTGCTAAAATTGTTTCTGATATTTCAGATGGTCTTTGAGTAATAACCATTGCACCAACCCCAAATTTTCGACCTTCTTTGAATATTCGTTCTACTGCTTTTTTAGAATAACTGTTATTATCATTTTTATTTAAATATGTATGGGCTATTTGAAAAAGTAGCATTTAGCCACCAATTCATTTCATACCACACTTTTTTTACATTAAATGGGATAGGTAAATCGGCTGTTATGAGATTTTCATCAACACTTCCTGCTTTTAATTTATTATGATTTTCTTTCTTTAACTTTTCAATCATTGCTCTAAATAAACGATATTCAGGTCAATGTCTTAATATTAGTTTATGTATATCTACATAAACCACTAAATTTTCAGATGACGAATGTTTACCTATTTCGATAGAATTTGAATCTTTTTGACCATATATCTCGAACAAATCCTTTTCAATAACTAAATGAACTTCATCATTTATTGTTGGATAAGTTCCAATACCTTTTTCAAAATCTCTATCTCCAATTTTTTCTCCGACCAATTGAACTGTTAAGAATCGTGAACCGATTATTTGTTTAATGGAATTATCATCTGTTTTACTTGGTGTATTACTAACTGAAGATACTATGCCATAAATTGAAATATTACCAATAGGCATTTTTACAAAAGTCCCAATTTGTCTAATTTTATAAACTCTACCATTAATAATAGGTGCAGAAGATGGAATTTGGTCAGTTATTTCGATTTCAATGGTGCTTGAATCAACTCTAATAATAGTGCCAAGATATGTGATTTCATTATTCATCTGTCAGTTTTTCAATCGTTTCTTTCTTCCCTGAATTTGCAACTATAAAATCAATTAATTTATTAAAATCACCAATGATTAATTCGTTAGAATCTTCCTTCCAATAATAGGTGCTATTTTTATCTTCTTTTAATTCATCAGCATTTATTGACCATTCAACCAATTCTCCATTAACAATCCCTTTTTTTGGACCAAAGGCACTTAAATTCAAATATGATGATGAATATTTATATAGTTCATCAATAGTTTCATCAGAATAGGCAAATACGACAATATATAATCTGTTATTTTGTCTTAAACTATTAAAAATCACTTCATTTATATGCTGGTCAGAAAATGAATATCCCGAAATGATATAAAGCAATTCACCATTGGTTAGAAAGGTTTTAAGTCTATCGAAATATGAAATAAATGGTTGTTTTCTTGAAGAATCATATTTCTCTTTTGAAGGATAAATCACTACTTCATTTCCTTCTTTTTCTATATTATCAATTTTCCCTAAACGAACAATTCTATATGAATCTCTTGACTTATCTTTTTTCCAAAACCAACTTAAAGAACCGTGTATTTTCCATAATCTTATCCAAGATTTTGTAATGTCATTATTATCTACAAATCTTTCAACATTCTCGGCTAAGAAAAATGGTTCATATGAGCCAACAAACCCATCAAAATATGGTATTTGAGTTTCTTCAAGAGATTTTTCGAAAATTAAATCATAGTTTGATGTAAATATTTCTTTTGAAAAATCTCTGTTTTGCATATTCAACCAAGCTATTAACTTTTTTGTATTCTGCAAGTCAGCATCTTTCTCCTTTTCACTTAAAATTTTATGTATTTTATTACAAATATCTATATCTAATGATTTTGCTGAAACTCCATCAATTTCAAGATATTTTTTTTCGCTTTTTTCTCCTGTTATTTCTCGAATTCTCCTAATTTGGTTTAAGATATCTTCAATATTGATAGTCTTTTCTGGGAATGTTGTTTCTAAATCACTCTTGATAGTCGAAAAGTGTGATTTTAGGTCTGCTGATAACGAACCTTCAACACTACTTGTCAATTGAGCAATATTTGGTATTCCTAATGCAGTGGAAGTTCCTGCACCAAAGAAAAAACCAACATTTTTAGAATAGGATAATTGATTTTTTAATTCCTGAATTTCTCGGATGATATTTGTTTTACTCATTCAGTTTCATTTTTTTTGTGGTCGATTCTTTGGTTCCAACTAACGTCAAATTTACGTACTGATTTTCAGTTCATTAAAAAATCCAACATCTTCAGGTTTGATGTCAAATTTAACAATTTTAGCCTTAAT
>JADGEA010000331.1 GCA_016744615.1 Flavobacteriaceae bacterium | reverse complement strand
ATTTGTAATCAATCAAATTGATCATCCACAAGCAAATTTTGATCAAAGTTATCAAAGTATAGTTGACCTTGTGGGAAATAATGCCGTTAAAATTCAATACCCCTTGATAATTGATGGAGCGCAATGTATAGTTGATGTTTTAAAAATGAAGGTTTATAAGTTTAAACCGGAAGGTGGAAAACCTGAAAAATTAGAGATACCAGAAGATCAAAAGGAAATGGTTGACTACTTAAATAATGAGCTTATTGAAAAAGCTGCTGAAAATGATGAGGAATTAATGGAACTTTATTTTGATAAAGGAACCTTAAATGAAGATGAAATGCGTTTGGGAATCCAGAAAGGAATGCTAAATAATGAATTGTTTCCTGTTTTTTGCGTATCTGCCTTAAATGATATGGGAAGTGGAAGATTGATGGGATTTATTGATAACGTTGCTCCTTCTGCTGCGGATCTTAAACCAGAGCAAAGTGTGGAAGGAAAAGAAATTGTTTGTAAATCAGATGGACCAACAGTTTTATTTGTTTTTAAAACATTTCATGAGCCCAGCCTTGGTCAGGTTACATTTTTCAAAGTTAAATCAGGAGAGGTTAAACAAAATGATCGCCTGATGAATTCTAGAACAGAAGAAGTTGAAAGTTTAAATCAGCTTTTTATTATGGATGGTAAAAAAAGACATACTGTTGATAAATTAACTGCTGGTGATATTGGTGCAACTCTAAAATTAAAATCAACCGAAACCAATGACACCTTACACACTATTGATGAGGATATTACTATTAAGCCAATTGTTTTCCCTGCAGCAAGAATTAGAAAAGCAGTTAGTGCGGTTAATAAAAAAGATGAAGAAAAACTAAACGAGATCCTAAAAAAGTTTCACAGTCAGGATCCAACAGTTATCGTACAGTATTCAAAAGAACTGAAACAAGTCATTCTTTCCTGTCAGGGTGAATTACATTTGGCTACAATTGATTGGGCTTTAAAAAATCAATATGGAATTGAAGCTCAATTCGATCAACCAAGAATTGCCTATAGAGAAACGATCCAACGTCCGGCAACCACAAGCTATAAACATAAAAAACAATCTGGTGGAGCAGGACAATTTGGTGAAGTTCATTTAAAAATTGAACCTTGGTATGAAGGTATACCAGATCCAGAAGGATTTAATATCAGAGGTACTGAAATAGAAGAATTGACTTGGGGTGGTAAACTTGTATTTTATAATTGTATTACTGGTGGTGTAATTGACACACGTTATATGGGTGCCATTATGAAAGGAATTTTAGAAGTGATGGAAGAAGGACCTTTAACGGGTTCGTATGCCCGTGACATTAGGGTTATGGTATTTGATGGCAAAATGCACTCCGTTGATTCAAATGATATTTCTTTTAAAATTGCAGCAGCACATGCCTTTAAAGCAGCATTTTTAGATGCAAAACCAAAACTTATGGAGCCTGTTCACAATCTAGAAGTTAGAGTGCCTGAAGATTTAATGGGTAACGTAATGACTGATCTTCAATCAAGAAGAGCCATTATTATGGGAATGGACAGCGACGGTAAACATCAGATAATCAAAGCAAAAGTTCCTTTGGCTGAAATGTACAGATATTCAACTAGTTTAAGATCACAAACGCAAGGTAGAGCTACTTTTAAAACAGAATTTGCTTCTTTTGAACCTGTACCACAAAATATTCAAAAAGACCTAATTAAAGAAGAAGATTAGTTTTTTTAATATTTAAACATAGTCAGGGGTTTATAAAATAAAAATTTCTTGAAACGAACTATCCCCGAAGCAGAGCTATCGAGGTATTTCGCTCGTTTCATTTTGACCTGAAGGTCAAAAATAGAAATTTGTTATTTAGATCCCCTTTTCGGGGATGACATTTCAACGGTTACCCCGAGGTAAAACCTCGAGGAATTCTTTTTGATTAAACCCCTGACTATTTATATTAACACACCCATGAAGATATTCAGATCAGAAAGTTTTGTTGATTATAGCACCTATACATTTAATTATGCTATTTATTGTATCAAAGAAAACCAAAGTGAAATTCCTGAAATTTATAAAAAAGGATTCCTACCCTACTCCAATAATACCGAGCTACAATTCGAAACTTATTATTTGGCCAGAAGTTTACGAGTTGACCTAGAAAGATTTCAGGACTCCTCTGAAAATAGAAGAGTTGAAAAGAAAATAATTGCAATCAATCCATCCTTTAAAGTAATTCCTATTTCTGAATTTAATATCGATCAAGCCGAATTTTTAGATTTTTGTTTGGATTATGGTAAAAACAGATTTAGTGAAGGGCTCGAACTGGAAAGATTAAAATATATCTTAGCTACTGAAAGTATTTCTCATATTTTTGAATTTGAAATAGGAGATAAAATAGCTGGATATATACTAAGTATTATTGAAAATGATACTTTACATTATTGGTTTTCATTCTTTGACCTCAATTTTCAAAAATACTCTTTAGGAAAACATATGATGTTCAATGCAATTAAATGGGCTTTTGAAAATGATTTGAAGCATGTTTATTTAGGCACATGCTATGGAGAAAAATCACTTTATAAAGTTCGTGATTTTAAAGGTCTGTCCTTTTTTGATGGCAATCAATGGAATAGTGACATGAAACTATTGAAACAAAAATGCAAATTGGACAATAACTTTACAAACGATTGTTTTAAACAAGATACAGATCTTTTTTTAGAGAGATTAGACGGATAAGTTGATGTAGATTATTTAAATTTCTAAATTCATTTTATCAGTAAACAAAATTCTATTTTTATTCTTTAATTAATGATTTAAGAATTAACTTTGTACTCTGAATTATTTTAATTATCTATTATGAAACTTTTATTGATAACAATCCTATTATTAGGAATTGGTTTTGCAGGTATCGCTATTAAAATTTGGGCAAAAAAAGATGGTAAATTTGAAGGAACCTGTGCTGGAAGCAATGTAAGATTAAAAGCAGAAGGCATAACTTGTGGATGTGGTAATGAAGGTGGATGTAAGACCAATCTAGATAATGAAAAACCAGTTATTGAAGTAGAAAAAGTTCAAT
>JADGEA010000330.1:970-3065 GCA_016744615.1 Flavobacteriaceae bacterium | reverse complement strand
GCTAAGGTTGTGAGAAGCGTTACTTTAAGATTTGCTAATCATTTTGCTCCAATTAAGCGTATGATTACTAATAAATTAACTGAGAAGGATCAAAAGGCGTATTTGCCTTTTATTAAGTTGTAGATACAAATACCCCTTTGAAAAAGGGGGGTTAGGGGGGAGTTTCATCTATTCTTTCTATTGATTTTATATAACAATAATCATTATTATACATTAATTTTTAAAAATCAAGCTTCCAAGTATTCACAGCCTGTTCTGCAAGCCATACTTGATAGTGATTTAGATTTTCTATATTCCATTCCTGATATTCTGCAACTTTTTGAGCTAAACTAAAAGGGCTTTTTAAATAAAACTTTTTCTTGTCTTCAAAATTAGATCGTTTTAACTCATCTTTTTCAAGCAAAATCACATTACCCAATCTATCTTGTATATCATTTATACCTTCTCCAAAATATTCATACCAATGTTGTTCAGGATTATATGGACAAATATGCTCTAAAGTAGTTTTAGTATAATCTGATTCATTACCTAAATAAGCCTCTATTTCAGATAATAAAAATCTAATTTTCTTAGAATACTGGCGACTTGGAATTTTATGAAATTCAAAAGCATTAAAAAATTCTTCATTTGTCGGATATAATTTTCTAAATTCTTCTCCATTTTTAACATGGCTTGCTCTCACATAGCTTCCATTAAAAATTTTAACCGCTATTTGACTATATACTTTTTCTTGTTCATGAGGTGAAAAATTACAAATCACATTGTATCTAATAGATAAAATATATATATACCTGACCAATTTAATAAATTCATTGCTAGAAAATTGGATAAAAGCAACCATTAAAATGCTGAATGCTTGTTTAATATTAAAAATATTAAATCCTTCTAAATACTTTTTAATATTGCGATGAATTTCAGTTTTATTTGCCCACAATTCATCATTATGATTTAATAAAGCGGCATAAATTGGAGCATATTTTGTTAAAGACTCTAAATAATCATAAGCTTTTTTTGAAGTATCTACCAATCGCCTTATTGATACAAAAAGTTGTTTTTTTGTAATTATTTTTTGTTGAAAATTATGATGATAACGAATAAAATCAGTGAAATTGTTTTCACCTAACTGGGTAACTATCCAAGCCCATTCTTTATCTAAATCATCGACTTGTTCATCAGGAATATCATCATTTATGGTGACTATTGAAAAAATATAATTTTTCAATAAATCAGGCGTAGATAATTGCACACCTCTAGCATTCAGAGTTTCAAACACTTTATAAGCATTTAAATCATCTTCAACCACAATCTTGGTAAATACCATACCAACCGTTAGTTTTTCAATAAATTCAGCAATCTCACTGCCACTACTTCCCATTTCTTTATCCGCAAAGAAACTAAAAGCATTAAGTAATAATTTATTACTTAATATCAAACCACGACTAAGTATAGTATCTAATTTAGAACAAATGAATTTATAATTCATCTGGTTGTTTCTATTTAAAGATAATTTACTATTTACTCTTAATGAAACAGGATTTTTTGCACCAATAAAGCGATCAGTCAATACATTTAAACGTTCTTGATTTGCTTGTGCTTCTGTACCTTGTATTGCTAATTGCTTAATATGCTTCATTGCTGCCAAGATAAGCAAAGACAAAGTAACTAATCTTTGCTGCCCATCTATAATGACAAAATCATGCTGCCCTTTTCTTTGCAACACAATATAACCCATATAATGGTAATGTTCCTCATCCAAGCTTTGAATATCCGCCCATAAATCTTCCCATTGTTCAAGCTCCCAAGCATAATCGCGTTGAAATCTTGGTACAGTATATTTCACGCCATTACTCATGAGTTCTTGAAATGTAAGATTTCTTGGCTCCATTAACATCAAGTTATTCATAGCTGAAGATATTACGTTTTATCATTCTGGTAAGGAGTGTTTTGTCAAAGCTAAAAGGGGGGGGAATCTACAAATCGTCCCCTTTGTCAACTTCAATCTTGCCAAGCTCGATCACGAAAACAAATCATCGCGTTTCGACTAATTCATGTGAGGTCAAATTTTTACGCAGATTAATTTCTTCAACTGCTTCTA
>JADGEA010000330.1:0-960 GCA_016744615.1 Flavobacteriaceae bacterium | reverse complement strand
TCAGTTACGATTAATGGTTCATGATTATCATTAACAGTATCTATCACGTTCCATAAATCTCGTGCTGCTTCATTTAATGTCATTGCTTGCATGATTTATTCCTTAAATTACCTACAGTTAGCGATTACTCAATATAATTTCCGCAATAGCAATATTTGATTTTATAACTGTTGGTCCACCTGTTATAAAGTTTTTACCTTCTTTGATAAAAATAGCTGATAATGTGTAATTACCTCCGATACCTTCAGGTACTTGAAGTTGTAATATTCGGTAGCTTTCATCTATTCTTTCTACTGATGTTATAAATGGTTGTGCTTTAGTACTAAATAGTTGTGTGAATTTTGGAGTCATATATAATATACCTCCTGCTGGCAATTGTATAGATATCCATAAGTCAACTCGTTGATTGCGGTTTTTGATGATTTTTGCTTGTAAGTTTAACATTAGCATATCCCCAACTTGATAAAGTGGTTCATAGCCTATGAATTTTAGTTCAGCTACATTTTCATTATTAGTCGTTGGAGTAATATCAGCAGTAGTTACATTCACAGTTTTAGTAATTTGAGCAGTTTCACCTTTATCATCTGTCACTGTCAAGCTAATAGTATATGTTCCCGGATTATTAAAAATAAATTGAGTATTTTGACTATTTGCAGCTTGACCATCAGAAGATGACCATTGATAACTAGTAATACTTCCATCAGGATCAAAGGATGAACTCGCATTTAAGATCACTGTAAGCGGCGCATCACCTTGATTTGGTGACATAGTAAAATTAGCTTGAGGTGCTTGATTTTGTTGGTTGAATGTAATGCTTTTCTGGGTGCTATTAGTAGCTCCTTTATCATCGGTAACAGTCAATATTATTGTATATGTTCCGGGATTAGGAAAGGTTAATTGACTATGTTGACCATTTGCAGCTTGACCATTAGAAGATGACCATTGATAAGCAGTAATGCT
>JADGEA010000113.1 GCA_016744615.1 Flavobacteriaceae bacterium | reverse complement strand
TGAGAACTGTTTATTGACGAGAACACCCTGTTAATAGTGTCTTCCGATGGTATTCCATTTGGCAATTGCAAGAATTTTCTTAAGAAATCTTCTTTTGAACAAGCAAATTCGACCATTTGTTTCCATGTTTCTGCTCCACAAATGACTGAAATTATTCCAATAAGGAGGATGTCGACTAAGTTGTGTAACTTGTTTATATCGCTTCTAGGATCTTCTACATTACCAAAAATACTTATTAATTTACTATTTGAATTCATGTTTTTATTTATCTGATTATCAATATAATATACGAATAATTAATAATAAAACAACTTAAATTCAAAGAAATTAACTTAAAAAAAGTGTGCGTTTGCCCTGGCACACCATAAGCCTGTTACAATCTAAGGCAGATATTATTGTATGCTTACTCCAGGAGATGTAGATGATAGAAATCCTCTTAAAAATAAATCTTTCAATGAAAAAATGAATTAAACCTTAAATACAAATATGTGGCTTAACTAATTTGCATCACTTTTTGTTGCAAGTCCAGTATAATTTTTTATTCTAAACTATAGCTTTTGAGATAATCTTTTACTCCCATTCTTTTAGCCTCAATTCTGAATAACCTTGGTGATTTGCCAAATTTCTTTTTAAAACACTTTGACAAGTACTTGGGGTCATTAAATCCAACCTTAAATGCCGTTTCAGAAATTGTATAGCCAAATTTCGCAATAAATATAGCGGCTTTTTTTAATCTTAAGTCCCTAACAAAATCTACCAAACTCATACCTGTCATTATTTGACATTTTCTGTACAAAGTAGAATGACTCATGTGCAAAGAATATGCCAGATCACCTATCTTAAAATCGGTATTTTCAATTCGTAAATTGATTTCGTAAACTAGGTTTTCCAGAAATACTTCATCTTGAGTTTTTTGATCTTCCATATGGGGTTTATGGATCATCTCATTTTTAATTTTAGCCAATAGATGCTGTTTGGAAGATATAATGTTCTTTATTTTTAACTGTAATTCTTTTGTGTTAAAAGGCTTATGAATATATTCAATTGCACCTGATTTTAATCCTTGAATTTTTGAATCTGAAGAATTTTTGGCAGTTATTAAAATAACAGGGATATGGTTCGTAAGGGCGTTTTTTTGAAGTAAATTGCACATTTTAACACCATCCATTATTGGCATCATGATATCACTTAAGATGAGGTCTGGCATGTTGCTTTTTGCATAATTTAAGCCTTCCTCACCGTTGTTAGCTAAGATAATATTATAATGATCCATGAGGAGGTCTTTCAAAAATATCTGCAATTCAAAATTATCTTCAACAACAAGAATCGTTTTTTTACTCTTGTCCGTTGGTATTTCAATATCATCACTATGGCTACCCTCCAAATTAGCTCTGTTCAACTCTTCATCGGGTTCATCAGTCATTATTTTTTCTGAGTCATGATAATTTTTTTCAGCAATTGGAAGCGTTATGGTGAAACAAGTGCCCTCTTCATTACTAGAAGTAACCTCAATTTTTCCTCTGTGCAGATCGACAAGTTCTTTTGTTAGTGTTAAACCAATTCCTGTACCATGCAGTTTCTTACCTAGATCTGTTTGATAAAATATAGTGAAAATATTTTCTAAATCTTTGGAAGGAATTCCTGGTCCTGAATCTGTTATTGAAATTTTTACTTTATCCTTTGACTTAATTGGAATTATATTTAATTGAATATTCCCGTTTTTTGGAGTAAACTTAAAAGCATTTGACAGGAGATTAAATATAATATGTTCAATTTTATCTTTATCATACCATGCTTCTCTCAGATTTTGAGGACAGTTTGATGTAAAATCAATTTTTTTAATTCGGGCTTCCTCTTTGAATGACAAGGATATGTTATTTATTTCTTCACAGAGGTTATTTTTTTTAACCAGTAACTTAAGTCTACCCAGATCTTTATTTCTTACTGTGGTTAATTCAAAAACAATTTTCGATAATCTTTTTACATTATTTGAAATGATCTTTAATCTTTGATACAGTAATAAATTTTCATTTTGTTTTGCTTTCAGCAGCATATCTTCTATTGGACCACCTATAAGGGTTAATGGTGTTTGGATTTCATGTGACATTTTTGTATAGAAATCCAGCTTAAGATCATGCATTTCATTCTCTTTTTTATGATTTAATTTTTCTCTAATCAAATCATTTCTTAAAATAATCCATCGGTTGGCCCAAATAGCAAGAGCTATCAGAAGTGAAAAATATATTATATATGCAATCCAGTGTTGCCACCATGGTTTACTTATTGTAATTGAGATACTCTTGGAAGGAATATTCCATTCACCAATTTTATCCCCTGCTTTTACTTCAAATACATAATCTCCAGGTGGAATATTTGTGTAAGTTGCCACACGGTTGTGGTGTGACATAATCCAATTATCATCAAAATATTTTAACTTATAGGTATAGTGATAATTTGGGCTCAGAATATTATCAAGAGCAATAAATTTGAAAGAAAATGAAGATTGATCATAATCTAAGTTTAATTGTTTCACGTTTGTTATGCCCTGTTCCAATTGTTTTGGAATTATACTGTCAGCTGGTTGGTTTAGGATTTCTATGCTACTGATAAATAGTTTAGCTTTTGATTTACTTTTTTTTATTTCTAGTGGATTGAAGTAATTTATTCCTTCACTATTCCCAAAATAGAGGGTGCCTTTTTTGTCACGAAATGAACTTCTTGATAAAAAATAATTACTTTGAAGTCCATCAGTTTCATAATAATTTTTAATTAAACTATCTTTAGGATTAAAATAAACTATACCATATGTGGAGCTAAGCCAGATATTGTTTTGAATATCGCTATTTACTGCAACGATTTTTTTATCTTTAAATGATTTCTTTTTTTTATATAATTGGGGAATCTTTTCTAGAGTATTAAATTTAAATAAATTTCCATCAGAATTTACAATCCAAATAATATCATTCACAAAAGTCATATCTCTAACATCATCAGAATGAATAGATTTTTCTTCAACCTGAAAGAAATTGTGCTTTTTAAATTTTGAATTTTTAAAATTGTTTAGATCTTCCTTAAGTTCAAATAGCCCTCCGGGATAGTACCCTATCCATATACTTCCATTATTATCTTCTACTATACTTTCTACGATAGAACCTGTTAACTCATTTTTATTATTTTGAAATGAAGCCAGTATTTTTTTATCGCTAGAGTACACATTTGTAAAAATACTGGTACATACCCAAATTTTGTTTTTGGAATCATTAAAAACCAATCTAACGTCATTTGTATTTCTATTTCCATGGTTAATCATAGGGAGCTTTTCAAACCTTTGTGACTTATGGTCTAATATCCAGAGTCCATTTTTATAGGTCCCGATCCATATATTACCAACCGAATCTTCAGCTATTGACTGTACATAAAATCCTTGTTTTTTGAAATATACAATTACTTTACTACCACCATTAACTTTAGTTTTTATTCTTGTAAGTCCCTTACCATCAGTTCCAAGCCAGGTGTCATTATTTTTAGCGATATAGATTGATAAAATTCTTTGAGGAGTGTTATCATCTGATCCGCTGTGATAATGTAATGATTCACTTCTATTCGGGAGTATATTAACATCTCCATAATTCGATAAAATCCATAAATTATTGTTTAGATCTTCGTGAATATCTATAATGGAATTACTACTAAGTGAATATGGATTGGTTGGTATTGATTTGTACGATTTAATCTGGAATGTATCTGGATTAATTTGATATAATCCGCTTCCATCTGTTCCTGCCCAGATCATTCCCTTGTTATCACACATTAGTGTTATAAAAAGTTCATTGGTTAAATTGAAAGGAGAGTTTTTATACAATTCGTTTTGGAAAAATTTATGGTTCAGGGTATTGTATGCATACAGACCCAGAGTTTCTGTTCCAATCCAAAGGTTTTCATTGTGATCTAATGCTAAAACTATACTACTTGGATAATTTTTAAAATCACCTTCTAATTCTTTTAAATAGTTGTTCTTAAGGCTGAATGTGAATACACTACCTCTGTTCGTACCAATGTAGAGTTTATTAGATTTGCTAAGGGCCATGGAATACACACTTCTATAATTTCCATCATTGGCAGGGAGAGTAAATATCTTTTTAAATGTTTTGTTTGAATAAAGGTATATATCTCCAAAGTTGGATGCAAAGAACATCTTATCCCCAACACCAAATATTTGATCTATTTTTACTTCTGACTCAATAGTAAATAAAGTGAATTTACCGTTGGCTGCATATTTGGAAACCTTACCGTTTTTTGATAGTAACCAAATGTTTCCCTTACTGTCCTTTACTATATTTTTTAGGTAATCTTGAGTCTCGGATTTAAATATTCTTTTAAGGGGAATATCTTGAAACTCATAACCATCATATTTTAGTATGCCTTGGGCATATGAAAACCAAATACAACCCTGTTCATCCTGTAAACTACGTGATGCAATATATTGTTTACCATCAAATGTTAGAGAAATATGTTTGAAATTAGTTTGATCTTGACCATACAATATGATACTAACAAAAAGTGTAAAATATATGAATATCCAATTCCTAGGGTTTAGCATAATTATTTTTAAGGTTGCATCTGTTAAAAGCGTCGAAAAAAAGAAAGTATTGTAAAAGTTAAATGCAGCAGACTGATCAATTGTATATAAACTGATTAAAAAGTCGATGTAAATATAAAAATAATTATAATAATAGAAGCTAATCGTAAGGGTCAATAAATTATGTAGGGATGATATTTTCTGCAAAAAAGAGGTCAATTCAATCAATAAATGAAATAGCCTAAATTGTATACTTAAAAGAACAATATGACCTAACATTTAATTGATTTAAAAGGTAGGTTTGACCAGTAGTAGCTTTGCTTATAAAGGTGAATAGACTATTCAAATATTTTATTAATCAAAAAATTAATTATGAAAACAAAAATTAAAAAGTTTTTAATTCTATTTGCGGTGATGGCTGTAAGTCTGAGTTTTGCCCAGACGAAAGTTGTAACCGGAACTGTTGTTTCATCGCTAGATGGAACGGTATTACCGGGTGTTAATGTGATCGTAAAAGGAACTACAGAAGGGACAACTACTGATTTCGACGGTAATTTTACTTTAGATGTTTCTTCCGAAAACACATTATTATTTAGTTATATGGGGTTTAAATCCCAAGAAATTTTAGTTGGGAGTCAAACATCATTTTCAATTTCATTGGAAGAAGATGCTTCTCAATTAGATGAAGTAATCATAGTAGGGTATGGTACTCAGAAAAAAGCAAATTTAACAGGTTCACTGTCTACTGTGAAAACAGATGATATTAAAGACAGACCAATTACGCAGGCATCTCAAATGCTTTCTGGTCAGGCAGCTGGTGTTTCAGTTTTGCAACAATCTGGAAAGCCAGGTGGTGATGCTGCAACGATTAGAATTAGGGGTGTTGGTACGCTTGGTAACAGTAGTCCATTAGTATTAGTTGATGGAGTTATAAGCAGTCTGGATGCTGTAAATCCTGCAGATATTGAATCAATGACAGTTTTAAAAGATGCGGCTTCTGCATCCATATATGGTTCAAGAGCAGCAAATGGTGTTATTTTGGTTACAACAAAACAGGGAAAAGTTGGTAAATTAAGAGTTGATTATGATGTTTATGCTGGTGTGCAAGAGGCAACCAGATTACCTGATTATGTTACGAATTCAGTAGAATTCATGGAATTAAAGAATTTGGCAATTCATAATGAAGATCCTACTGCAAGTCCATTTTTTTCACAAGCACAAATTGATGAATATAGAACTGGTACAGATCCTTATATTTATCCTAATACAAATTGGAATGATGTAATGTATCGTACAGCATTTATACAATCTCATAATTTAAGAGTTAGCGGTGGTTCAGAAAAGACAAAATATTCTTTTTCAGGAGGTTACCTAGATCAAGAAGGTGTTTTGCTTGGCACAAGTGCAGAGCAATATAATGTAAGAATGAATTTAAACTCTCAAGTGTCCGAAAAATTTGATTTTTCTGTAAATATTTCAGGAAGACATGATGATATACATGATCCGGTTGTAGGTGCAGGTGCATTAACTGGTTGGGTTAATAGAGCTTTGCCAATGTACGGAACTACTCTAGAAGACGGAAGGTATGCTGATACATGGTTAGGAAATTCTTCACAAAATTCATTGGCAGGTGCCCAAACAGGTGAAAATAATTTGATGAAAGACAGATATATTTTAAATACAACAGGTACTTATGAGTTTATTGAAGGATTAAAGTTAACAGGAATGGTTGCTGTTCAAAAGGAGTATAGTTTAAGAAAAAAGTTTGTACCTGAACTTTTTACATATAATCCTAAAACCTTAGAGCCAAAGGCTCAGGGATCAGGAGGAACACTTTTATCGGCTCATAACAATAGTAATCAAAGAACACGTATTACATTGAATACCAGATTGGACTATGCCAGAACGTTTGCTGAAAATCACAATACTACATTTTTAATTGGGTTTAATCAGGATACAGACAGATATGACTATTTAAATGCATCTAAAGCGGGTATTCCTAGTAATGCATTACATGAGATTGATGCAGGATCTGTTGATCCTACTGCAAATGGAGGAAGAGTTAATTTTGCATTACAATCTTATTTTGGAAGGGTAACTTATAATTTTAAAGAGAAATACTTGTTTGAAGCTAATTTCAGATATGATGGTTCTTCAAATTTTGCAGAGGGTAACAAATGGGGGTTTTTTCCATCCGTTTCTGGTGCCTGGAGAATATCTGAAGAGAGTTTTATGGTGAATAGTGACATTGTTAATAATTTAAAATTAAGAGCTTCATGGGGGCAACTTGGAAATCAATCTATTGATCCAAATCAATATAGTGCATTTTATTCTTTAGGTCAAAATTATTCTTATGGTGGTTCATTAGTTGGTGGAGCTGCACAAAATGATTTACCTAACCCAGATATTACCTGGGAAACTTCTACTCAAATGGATATAGGAGTTGATTTTGATGCATGGGATGGAAAATTAGGTTTAGTAGTCGACTATTATAATAAGCTAACTGAAGATATCTTAAGGTCAACTAATATCTCTAGCGTAGTTGGTGGTTTAAATCCTCCATTAGTTAATTTGGCATCTGTTAGAAATACAGGATGGGAATTTGCTGTAACACATAGAAATACTATTGGTGATTTTTCTTATGGTATAAATGTTAATTATACTACCATTAATAATGAAGTTACCAAAATTGCAGCACCATCATTTGGTAGCTATACTCGAATAGAAGAAGGGCGACCTATAAATGAATTTTATGTTATTAAAATGATCGGTATTTTTCAGGATGAAGCAGAGGTTATTACTCATGGTGCACAACCGGGGGCGCAACCAGGTGATGTGAAGTTTGAAGACTTTGATAATAATGGTGTAATTGATGGAGACGACAGACAGGCGGCAGGTAGCTCAATACCAACCAGTAGTTATGGTATTAGCCTAGATGCAGAGTATAAAGGTTTTGATTTTATGATGCTTATGCAAGGCTTTGCGGGTATTTATGCTATTACTGAACATGAACAAAAACCATTTTTCAATGGTGCAGGTGTGCCTAAGTTTTGGGTAGATAATGCATGGACAGCAGAAAATCCTAATAATTCATATCCAAGGTTGACCAGATCAAGTAACTATGTGAATAATGCTTGGAGAACATCTTCTTTTTTATTGGAAGATTCATCCTTTTTAAGAATTAAAAATATTCAAATTGGGTATAGTTTGCCTCAAGATTGGCTAGATAGAGTTAACATAAATAAATTTAGAATTTATGTAAATGCTCAAAACCCTTTTACATTTACAGATTACAGGGGGTTAGATCCAGAAAAAAATGTCTATGCAGGACGGGGTTCTTACTCTAATGTAAGTATTTATTCATTAGGTATTAATTTATCACTTTAAAAAAATTAAATTATGAAGACAAATAAATTTTATATAAGTTTAGTTTTGATCCTATTGATGGTTACATCTTGTACCAAAGATGTTCTTGAAGTAAGTTCAACAACAAAAATATCTGCAGATACTTTCTGGAAAACAGAGAATGACGCTATATTAGCTATTGATGGGGTATATAATTCCCTTCAGGATTATGCATCGAATGTTTTATATTTAGATGCAGTAGCAGATAATGCATATAACAACTATCCATGGGAAGGCTTTAAAGCGATTGCTGATGGCACCCATGATGTATGGGGTCCTTGGGCAATTGGTGGTTTTTGGAAACAATTATTTAAAGGAATTGGGCGTGCAAATGTTGTTTTAGATAATATTGACGCAGTTGAAATGGATGAATCTTTAAAAACAAGAATTAAAGGAGAAGCTGCATTTTTAAGAGCGTATTTTTATTTTACCTTAACAGATATGTATGGTGGAGTTCCTTTAATTTTAGAATCTCCAAAATTAGAACATGGACAATTACCAAGAGACACAAAAGAAGCTATTGTTGCACAAGTCATAAAAGATTTAGACGCAGCAGCAGGTATGTTACCAGATACACAATCAGATGTGGGTAGAGCTACGAAAGCCGCAGCAATAGCCTTAAAAGCAAGAGTTTTGTTATATAATGAAAAATGGAGCGAAGCTGCACAGGCAGCAAGTCAAGTAATGGGAATGGGTTATAGTTTAGACCCTTCTTACAGAGATGTATTCATGGAAGAAAATGAAAATAATCAGGAGGTAATATTTGATGCACAGTATATTTCACCAGATCAGGGTAATTTTTATGAGCTGTATATTGGCGCAATTGGAATTGGTGGATGGGCTTCCATAGTTCCTTTACCAGAATTAGTGGACGATTACCATATGATAGATGGTAAATCAACTGATGATTCTCCAATGTATGATGCAAATGATCCGTATAAAAATAGAGATCCTAGATTAAAACAATCCATTTTTGTACCTGGAACAGTGGCTAATGGAGTTCCTTTTGAAAACTTAACAACTTACACGGGCTATGCTTTTAAGAAGTATACTCCTTATGATGAAACTACTATCGTTACAGCAACACCTTATCCAACAACCACAGGATTAAATGTGATACTATTGAGATATGCTGATATTCTTTTAATGTACGCAGAGGCTCAAAATGAAGTATCTGGTCCAGATGCAACTGTTTATGCTGCTTTGAATGAAATTAGATCAAGAGCTTCTGTTGGTATGCCTGATATTCCTTCTGGATTGTCTCAATCAGAGATGAGGGAGGTTATCAGACATGAAAGAAGAATTGAATTGGCAATGGAAGGATTAAGATATTCAGATGTTAAAAGATGGCGTATAGCGGAACAGGTGATAGATGGAATAAATGACCCTGGAGGAACAAGATCTTTCAATTCAGCAAGGGATTATTTATGGCCAATTCCAGGTCCAGAATTTGATCTAGAAGGAACACAATTAGTGCAAAATCCGGGTTATGGTAACTAATAATTTGAGTTAATTTTGAGTGAAAAATGGGGTCGGTTATATCAACTTGCCCCTTTTTTTTAATCATTTTTTTAGTATTTATAAAAAAAATCTATGTTTTCTGTAAAAACCATTTTATTAATTAATTTCTCCGTATTAATTATTTCTTGTCAGAAGGTAGAAAAAAACAAAGAATTGGCTATTTCCATTTACTCAGATCCATTATTTACAATAGTTTCATCAGAAACATCCAATATTTATTTTGAAAATATTTTAAAAGAGAGCCTAACAATGAATGGTTTATTTTATGAGTATTTTTATAACGGAGCAGGAGTTGCAGTAGGTGATCTTAATGGTGATGATTTAACGGACATCTATTTTATTTCAAATTTAAAATCAAACAAACTTTATCTTAACCAGGGAAATTTGAAATTTCAGGATGTTACAACAATGTCAAAGGTCAAGGGTAAATATGGTTTTCCAACGGGTGTAACTATGGTAGATATTAATGCTGATGGATTAGATGATTTTTATGTTGGAGGAGCTAAAGGATTTAATGGAGAAATCTACGCACAAACCAATATTGGTACATTTAATAAACTCTCAAATAAAACTTGGAAGAAAGATGCTTTATATGAAGATATTGGAGCATCATTTTTTGATACCGATTTGGACTTGTATGTGGTGAGTGGAGGAAATGAATATGATGAATTTTCAATAGAATTACAAGATAGACTTTATTTAAATGACGGTTTAGGAAATTTTATTAAATCAGTAAGTTCACTACCAAAGATGATAACCAGCAGTTCAATTGTAGAACCGTGTGATTTTGATTCAGACGGAGATATTGATCTTATTGTTGGGAATTTGGGTAAAAATTATAAATATAAGGCAAGTTTTGAAACACCTTTTGAGGTTCATTCAACAGATTTTGACAACAATGGAACATTAGATATTGTCTTAAGTTATTATGAATCAGGAAACAAGCACCCTCTTAGAGACCGATCTTGCAGTTCACAACAAATTCCTTCTATAAAAAATAAATTTCCAACTTATAAGGACTTTGGATTAGCAATCTTAAATGAAGTATATGGAGACATCCTTAAAAGCTCTCTTCATTATACAGCAACTACTTTTTCAACTTCATACATTGAGAATTTAGGTGACAAAGGTTTTAAAATTACTCCTTTACCAAATTTAGCACAAATATCTTCTGTAAATGGAATTCTTATTCAAGACTATAATAATGATGGAAATAAAGATGTCCTTATTGCAGGAAATTTATATGGTTCTGAAATAGAAACTCCTAGAAATGATGCCGGATATGGGTTGTTGCTAACAGGTAATGGTAAGGGGGAATTCACAGCTATGCCAGCAGATCAAAGCGGTTTATATCTAAAAGGAGATGTGAAAACATAAAGAATATCAGGTTAAAAGGAAAATTTAAAGCATCAATATTAGTAGCAAAGAATAATGATTATTTGCAACTAGTTGAAGTAATAGAGTGAAAATATGAATAAAGGGATTGTTAAAATATTACATTTAGTAGAATTATAATCTGTTTAATATTTTGAAAATCTATTTTATTTGAGATTAAAACGTACTTCAATATAAAGGAGTATTATTATATAATTTAAAACTATTTGTTTATGAATTCGAGAAGAAATTTTATTAAAAAATCAGCTCTTGTAGGAGTAGGATTAGCGATAACGCCAAAATTGACATTTGGAATGAAACAGGGCAATGATAAATTAAATGTTGCCTTGATTGGTATTGGCTTACGAGGAACAAACCATTTGGAGAATGTATTGTTAAGAGACGATGTGCTGGTAACAGCAATTTGTGATATCGATCCGGCAAGGATAAAAATTGCACTAGATAAAATATCCAAAACTGGGCAAAAAAAACCCAAAGTATTTGGTAAAGATGATTATGACTATAGAAATCTTTTAGAGCTAGAAGGAGTAGATGCAGTTATTATAGCAACACCTTGGTTGTGGCATACACGAATGGCAAAAGATGCTATGCGGGCAGGTAAATATACTGGATTAGAGGTGTCTGCTGCAAATACGATGGAAGAATGTTGGGATTTGGTAAATACGCATGAAGAAACAGGAACCCATATGATGATTTTAGAGAATGTAAATTACCGTAGAGATGTTTTGGCAGTTCTTAATATGGTCAAACAAAATGTTTTTGGTGAATTGGTACATTTTAGAGGGGGATACCAACACGATTTACGTTTTGTCAAATTAAATGATGGCAAAACAGCCTATGGTAAAGGTGTTGAATTTGGAGAAAAAGGAATTTCTGAATCGGTTTGGAGAACACAACATTCTTTGTTAAGAAATGCAGATGTTTATCCAACGCATGGCCTTGGGCCTCTTGCAGTGATGTGTGATATTAACAGAGGCAATAGATTTTTATCATTAACATCTAATGCTACTAAAAGCGTAGGTCTTCATGATTATATTGTTAAAAATGGAGGGGAAAATCATCCAAATGCCAAATTAAAATTTAAACAGGGAGATGTAATCACCTCTACCATTGAAACTGCAAACGGAGAAACAATAATTATAACACATGATTGCAATTTACCAAGACCATATTCATTAGGTTTTAGAGTACAGGGGAGTAATGGTCTATGGGAAAAAGATGGAGATAGAATATATATTGAAGGACAATCAAAACCGCACAAATGGGATAGTTCAAAAGAATGGTTGGAAAAATATGATCATCCTTTATGGAAAAGATATGGAGAACATGCACTCGGTGCAGGACATGGTGGAATGGATTTCTTTGTAATTAATTCATTTATAGAATCTGCTAAACAAAATATAGCACCACCTATGGACGCATATGATGCAGCAGCCTGGAGTGCAATAACACCTCTATCAGAACTGTCCATTGAAAATAATGGAGAGCCACAGGATTTTCCAGATTTTACAAGAGGGAACTGGATTAAAAGAAAACCATATAATTGGTTAAAGGACACTTATTAATATTTGATTCATTTCGAATTTTTTTAAATTTTTGATAAAAATATAATCTAATGAAAGAAAAATTATTTTTAATAGCAACTCTATATTTGATGTTGCTGTTTATTTCTTCATGTGAAAACAGTGGAATTTTTGAAGAGGAAGAGACTATTATAAAGCCAAAGTTCTTAAAAGAATCTGTTGAAGTATATGAAATTAATGAATTTCAAGATGGGTATACATTAATAGCTCCTCTTACTTCTAAAAACACTTATTTAATTGACATGGAGGGATATGTTGTCAAAAAATGGGTGAGTGATTATACACCGAATAATTCAGTTTATCTGTTGGAGGATGGCAGCCTATTAAGAACAGAAAAAATTAATTCAAACACAGTTTTTTCAGGCAAAGGAGGCTCAGGGGGTAGATTGGCAAAATACAATTATGATGGAACATTGATTTGGGCATGGAATTATAGCTCAGAAAATTTTAGTCAACATCATGATATAGAACTAATGCCGAATGGAAATATTTTAGTTATTGCTTGGGAAATTAAAACAAATCAAGAAACGATTGATGTAGGTAAAAATCCTGAGCATGTGAATGAAAATGGCGTATGGCCAGAGCATATTGTTGAGATTGAAACTAGTGGTTCTTCGGGTGGGAATATTGTTTGGGAATGGCATCAGTGGGATCATATGATTCAAGATTTTGACCCGACAAAAAAGAATTATGGATATGTAGCTGCTCATCCTGAATTGATTGACATGAACTTCTCACAAAGTAAAGATATGGACATTACCCACCTTAATGGTATTGATTATATTGAAGAACATGATCTCATCATATTAAGTGCACATCATTATAGCGAAATATGGATTATTGATCATGCCACAAGTACAGAAGAGGCTGCTTTACATCAAGGTGGGGCAAGAGGTAAAGGAGGAGATTTAGTTTATCGTTGGGGAAATCCAGCAGCACATAAAAATGGTTTACCATCAGATCAAATTTCATTTATGCAACATGATGCTGTTTGGTTAGACGGTTTACCATCAAATGGAGGTAATCTCCTGTTTTTTAATAATGGGGATGAAAAAAAGGAAAGAGCCTTTTCAACGGTTGATGAAATTTTGCTCCCAATAGATGCCAATGGGAATTTTCAACTACTACCTAACTCTTTAAATAATCCTACTTCATTTAAATGGAGATTCGAACAAGAAGGTTTTTATAGTAGGGTAATATCAGGAGCACAAAGATTGAAAAATGGAAACACTTTAATTTGTGAAGGCAGAAAAGGGTTACTTCATGAAGTAACAGTGGATAAAAAAACAGTATGGAAATACAACCTTCCAATTCAAAATAAAAATATTTTTCGAACATATAGATATTCTAAAGATTATGCAGCTTTTACCGGAAAATCAGTGGAAAGATTAGATGTAGAAATTGAATAAATAATGAAGTCAATTATAAATATAGGAATCAATGTCGTTTAGTTAAGAAAACGATTTAAAGTATTAATTGTTAATAACTTACTATAATATATTTTTTAATATTTTATTTGTAACTAATCAGTCGTTAAACTTAAACTCAAATTTAGCGATAAGGATTAGTGATTCC
>JADGEA010000329.1:552-3076 GCA_016744615.1 Flavobacteriaceae bacterium | reverse complement strand
TTTGCCCCAGTCAGCTGAAAACTCATTGGCTTAGATAATGGTTTATATTGCATATCGACTTCATAATGCAATTCCTCACCAAGTTCTCCTTTTAATTTGAAGCAGGGGATGTGAAGTTTGCCGTTTTCGTAAGTTGCCCAGCAATCATTAGAGGGTGTACTGGTTGGTTGATAAAGTTGTTGGATTTCAGAGTTGGAGAGGGCGCGGTTGTAAATGCGGATATCATCAATATCACCTTTAACGAAGTTTGCAACTGCTTGGTGAGTTCCAACATGGGTGATGGTATCAGCATTTACAGGCGATACTAATATAAAAAATTTTGATTAATTGTCTGAATCAGAATTTACAAAATTAAAGAATCTACAGGATTAGTTTTATTCTGTCAATTCTAAAATCCTGTAAATCCTGATTCAGACAATTATTATTAATGAGAATTTACCTTTGCCTTTTGTTAATCTTTTCTGCTGTCGTTTTCACAAATTGAGCGAGTGAGTTGATTTCTGATTCGCTCAATAGTTTTAGCCCTGAGTAGATATCTAGCTTCTGATTCTGTGAGGCAGGAATAGTCGAATTTAACGATTTCTTTAAATTCTTTTTCAAATTTTCCATGTTTTTCTCTTAAATTATCAAGTGTTTTACTTCTAAGATAGAGTTGAGATGATTCAGGTTTGCCTGTTAATATTTCAAAACCAGCAATCTTTGCACCAGCGTTTTCAATAAAGCTTTTGATATTGGCAAGAGTACTACCCATTCCAATAAAATCATCTAATATTAGATATTCAGCACCTATAACAACATCCCCCATAAATAAGGCTGGTGTAGTTATCCGGTGCCAACCATTTGCTCCAGTATGTCCCGCTTTATTTGTTTGATATATATTTTCAGAAACTTTCCAACCAGTATATCTATTTATAATATCAGCCATTCCCATTGGAATAGCATTTTTCCCCTGTTTTTCTTCTGCCATAATCGGCAAAATAATAGGGTTTTTATACTTGTTATCTAATTTTTGAATAATATTTTTTTTGATAAAAGATTGTGCCAATAAAACAGCATTTTCATAATGACCGGATTTTGCTAATTGATAATCAGAATGATTTTTTACCTCATCAATAAAAGCATAAATTAAAGCATCATGTTGACTTGTACTCCACCCGGTACGCTGTATTGATAAAGCTTCACCAAGGGTTAAATTGATTTTATTGAGTTTCATTCGGTAAATTAATGATAGTAAAAATTTGATTCAGGCAATTATGAATTATAACACATCCTTGTAGTAGTTTTATTAATTATCAAGTGTTTTACTTCTAAGATAGAGTTGAGATGATTCAGGTTTGCCTGTTAATATTTCAAAACCAGCAATCTTTGCACCAGCGTTTTCAATAAAGCTTTTGATATTGGCAAGAGTACTACCCATTCCAATAAAATCATCTAATATTAGATATTCAGCACCTATAACAACATCCCCCATAAATAAGGCTGGTGTAGTTATCCGGTGCCAACCATTTGCTCCAGTATGTCCCGCTTTATTTGTTTGATATATATTTTCAGAAACTTTCCAACCAGTATATCTATTTATAATATCAGCCATTCCCATTGGAATAGCATTTTTCCCCTGTTTTTCTTCTGCCATAATCGGCAAAATAATAGGGTTTTTATACTTGTTATCTAATTTTTGAATAATATTTTTTTTGATAAAAGATTGTGCCAATAAAACAGCATTTTCATAATGACCGGATTTTGCTAATTGATAATCAGAATGATTTTTTACCTCATCAATAAAAGCATAAATTAAAGCATCATGTTGACTTGTACTCCACCCGGTACGCTGTATTGATAAAGCTTCACCAAGGGTTAAATTGATTTTATTGAGTTTCATTCGGTAAATTAATGATAGTAAAAATTTGATTCAGGCAATTATGAATTATAACACATCCTTGTAGTAGTTTTATTAATGCGCCTCATCCCAATTATCTCCAACCCCAACTTCAACCACCAAAGGCACTCGCAGTTCAGCCACAGTAGTCATAGTTTCAATAATCTTGCTTTTTGCATCTTCAACGCGATCTTTTGCCACTTCAAATACCAATTCGTCATGAACTTGCATTATCATTTTCATGTCTTTGTCCATTTTTACCATTGCCATTTTTATTATATCTGCGGCACTTCCTTGCATTGGAGCGTTTATCGCGGTACGTTCTGCATATTGTCGTCGTTGATGGTTGCTGGATTTTATGTCTGGTATATATAAGCGTCTGCCAAATATGGTTTCTACATAGCCCTGTTGTTTGGCTATTTCTCGAATTTGTTCCATATAGTTTTTGACACCCGGATAACGCGCAAAATATGTATCTATATAAGTTTGTGCTTCTTGGCGTTCAATTCCTAATTGTTTTGCTAAACCAAAGGCTTGCATTCCATATATTAATCCAAAATTTACCGCTTTAGCACTACGGCGTTGTTCAAAACTAACTTCTTCAATTGCTACCTCAAACACTTCAGCCGCTGTCGCTTTATGAATATC
>JADGEA010000329.1:0-542 GCA_016744615.1 Flavobacteriaceae bacterium | reverse complement strand
TCATTATTTCTAAATGCCGCTAATAATTTTTCATCTTCTGAAAGATGTGCCATTATTCTCAATTCAATTTGAGAATAATCTGCCGCTAATAAGCTATAACCACTCGGTGCAATAAATGCTTGACGAATTTTTCGCCCTTGCGCGGTACGAATTGGTATATTTTGCAAATTCGGTTGAATTGATGATAATCGCCCAGTTGCTGTAACTGCTTGTTGATAAGATGTGTGAACGCGCTGAGTTTTTGGATTAATTTGTTGAGCTAAGCTATCAGTATAAGTTGATTTCAACTTGCTCAGACTGCGATGTTCTAAAATTAGTTTTGGTAATGGATAGTCAATTGCTAATTCTTCTAAGACTTCAACCGCAGTAGATGGTTGCTTTTTAGGTGTCTTTTTTAAAACCGGCAAATTTAACTTATCAAATAAAATTGTCTGCAACTGTTTCGGTGAATTCAGATTAAATTCAGTGCCAGCTAAGGCATAAGCTTGGGTTTCAAGAGTTTGCAATCTCTTAGCTAACTCTTCACTGTAATCATAAAGTAG
>JADGEA010000112.1 GCA_016744615.1 Flavobacteriaceae bacterium | reverse complement strand
ATCTTATTTCAGATGATTGAGAAAGCCCTTTACTTACATAAAGACTAACTGATAATTGTTTAACGCCACTTATATAATAATTTATATTTTGTTTATTTCTATAATGAAAAAAAGTATTTACTATAAAAACCGGAATTAAAACAAGTAAAAAAACCGGATAAAAAAATGATAAAATTATTGAAACAAGTGATAAAATAGATAATGATTGAATTAACCATAATATTTTCGGCTTTTCTATTTGTTTCCCATTTATCAATTCTTCTAAATAATACGAATCATTTGTGTTTAGTTTAGATAAAAGTAACTGGCTGTTAAGCCTTAAGGTTTTATTTGTTTGAAAAAGATTAGTTAAGGAGTTGAAATTTAATAAATTTTCAATCCTATCAATTGTTCTTAGTTTAAAGTATAAGTATTGTTGACCAATTTTAGAAGAAGTTCTGTCAATGAATTTAAAAACATCATCAAGATCCAGATCTATTTTGCTCTTTTCTGAGATGATATGGTATGCTTTGTTTTTATGTGCATTATTTTCAAAATACTTCCCAATCACAAAGAAGTTGTAATACTCTTTGTTTTTTGGTTTTCCCCAGTTTTCAAGAAAATATTTTTTAAGTTTTGCTATCTTTTTCTTTTTGAAATAGTTGTTCATTAAGAAAATGACAATTAATACAAAAAAGAGCCCTAAAATCCAATTCATCCTTTTCCTTTATTGAAAAATAATTCTTACTTTTTTCTTGGTAACTTTTAAGGTAACATAATCTCCCATAATAATGGCTCTGTTATCATCTACATGACCTGCCGGGAAGTTAAAAATAACCGGAAAATCTGTTCCTTCAACAGCTTCTAAGACTATTTCTTCCAAAGTTTTACCAAAGCTATTGCCCTCATTTTTCTTTAATCTAAAATCTCCTACAATCAAACCTTTACAGTTTTTAAAATAACCGGCTCTTTTTAAGCTGATCATCATTCTGTCAACATGATATAGAGCTTCTCCCACATCTTCAATAAATAAAACTTTGCCTCTCATGTCCAGATCTATATTGGAAGCTAACATACTGTAAACGATAGAAAGATTACCGCCAACCACCTGACCTTTACTTTCTCCTAATCTGTTATATTTGGATGAATCTAATTTATAACTTAGTTTTTTACCAAATAGAGATTTGCGTAAAGAAATGATCGATTCCTTTTGAACCGGATCTTCCAGATCTAAGGTCAAAGGCATTTGTCCGTGAATAGATTGAAATCCAAGATCGTGAATTTTATTGTGTAAAACTGTAATATCTGAATAGCCAATAACCCATTTGGGATTTTCCATAAATTTAGAGAAATCAAGATAGTCAATAATTCTTACTGCACCATAACCTCCTCTTGCTGCCCAGATTGCTTTGATACTTGGATCATCCAAAGCTTTTTGCAAATCTTCGGTTCTTTGCGTATCCGTTCCTGCAAAAGTATGTTCCTGCGAAAGCATATGGTTTCCAAAAAAAACAACCAATCCCCAATGATTCGCAAGTCTTATACCTGCTTCAATAGAGGTTTTGTCTTTGATCCTTCCGGCAGGAGATAAGATCATAATAGTATCCCCTTTTTTTAAGTTTGGTGGTTTTATTAAATCACGGGTAATCGCAACTTCGGTATCATTTTGGGCTAATATTGTATTTGAAACAAAGAACAGGATAAAAACTAGTATAAATTTGAAAAAGGTCGTTTTCGACATGAATTAATATTTAGATTAAATGATTCGTTTCAATAAATCTCATACAATGATACAAAAAAGATGATTGCAACGGATTTTTACAAATAAAAAATGTAATGTTTTCCCTATTTTATTACTTTTGCAATCTTAATTCTTAACCATGCAAGATCCTAAAAGATTTACAATTACAGCAGCATTGCCTTATACAAACGGACCCGTTCATGTTGGCCATTTGGCAGGGGTTTATGTGCCTGCGGATATATATGCCAGATATTTACGATTAAACAACAAAGATGTTGCATTTGTATGTGGTTCTGATGAACACGGTGTGCCTATTACTTTAAAAGCGAAAAAAGAGGGAATTACCCCTCAGCAAGTGGTGGATAAATATCATGCAATAATCAAACAATCTTTTAAGGATTTCGGAATTACTTTTGATAATTATTCCAGAACTTCTGCAAAGATTCATCATGAAACTGCTTCTGAATTTTTTAAAGAACTATATAATAATGGTAAGTTTATTGAGGAAACTTCAGCTCAATTGTATGATGCAGAGGCAAAACAATTTTTAGCTGATCGGTTTATCATTGGTACTTGTCCGAAATGTGGTAATGAAGAGAGTTATGGTGATCAATGTGAAAAATGTGGAACAAGTCATAATGCAACCGATCTGATCAATCCAAAATCGACTATAACCGGAAATGTACCTTCATTAAAAGAAACCAAACACTGGTATTTACCTTTAAATGAATATCAGGAATGGTTAAAAGAATGGATTTTGGTTGGGCATAAAAAAGATTGGAAAGTCAATGTTTTAGGACAAGTAAAATCATGGGTTGATGATGGTTTAAAACCTCGTGCTGTAACTCGTGATCTTGATTGGGGAATTCCGGTTCCGGTAAAGGGAGCAGAAGGAAAGGTTTTATATGTTTGGTTTGATGCGCCTATCGGATATATTTCGTCTACCAAAGAATGGGCAGATAGAGAAGGTAAAGAATGGGAACCGTACTGGAAAGATAAGGATACCAAAATGGTTCATTTTATAGGAAAAGACAATATTGTTTTTCATTGTATTATTTTCCCTGCAATGTTGAAAGCAGAAGGAAGTTATATTTTACCAGAAAACGTTCCGGCAAATGAATTTTTAAATCTGGAAGGAAATAAAATTTCAACCTCAAAAAATTGGGCAGTTTGGTTGCATGAATATTTAGAAGATTTTCCCGATAAGCAAGATATTTTGCGTTATGTATTAACTGCAAACGCGCCCGAAACGAAAGATAACGATTTCACATGGAAAGATTTTCAAGCAAGAAATAATAATGAACTCGTTGCTATTTTTGGTAATTTTATCAACCGTGTGGTAGTACTTACCAATAAATATTATGAAGGATTTGTTCCAAAACCTAATGACTTATCTGATATAGATATAGAAACATTAGAAAAATTAAGCAATTTCCCCGAGATTATTTCAAGCTCTATTGAACGTTATCGTTTTAGAGAGGCTTTATCTGAATTAATGAATTTAGCCCGTTTAGGAAATAAATACTTAGCAGATGAAGAACCATGGAAACAAATCAAAACGGATCCAGAACGCGTAAAGACCACCATGTATATTGCTTTGCAAATTGCCGCTGGTTTATCTGTTTTATGCGAACCATTTTTACCATTTACAAGTAAAAAATTAAAAGATATATTAAATACCCAAAAATCTAGTAATTACAATAATAATTGGCCAAATTGGGCTCCAATAATTAGTCCTTTTATAGGAATCATTGAATATGGTCATCAAATAGGTAAACCCGAACTACTTTTTGCTAAAATCGAAGATACCGAAGTGCAAAAGCAAATAGAAAAACTGGAAGCAACTAAAAAAGCCAATGAAGTTGTGGTCGTAGAACCACAAAAAGAAACCATTGAATTTGATGATTTTACCAAACTGGATATCAGAATTGGAACCATTTTGGAAGCCGAAAAAATTCCGAAAACGAAAAAACTTTTAAAGCTAAAAGTAGATGTTGGTATTGATACTCGTACTATTGTTAGTGGTATTGCAGAAAGTTTTAAAGCAGAAGAAATTATTGGTCAAAAAGTTTCTGTTTTGGTAAATCTTGCTCCGCGAAAGCTAAGAGGTGTTGAAAGTCAGGGAATGATCTTAATGAGTGAAACTACTGATGGTAAATTAACTTTTATTGAGCCAGAAAAAGATGGTGTAAATAATGGGGAGCAAATTAGTTGAAATTAAAAAAAATATGATTTAATAATCTGTTTGAGTGTTGTGATTTATGTATGTTTAGATTGTATTCTTTAGGTTTAATTAAAGTAATTATTTCAGTCAGTCTTTGTTGATTTTTTATTTTATCATTTATTTTTAAAATATTATCATCGATATTGCCATTTACAACATAAGCTAACATACATCCTTTTTCATTTTTAAAATGACCAGAAACAAATCTATCAATACCTTTAGTGATATATTCCGTTTGTTGTTGTGAAGCATTTACTGTCGCTCCATTGCTTTTTTTCCATTGAGATAAAGAAATATTCTTTGCTTCAACAGTATATTTAAGTCTAGATTGACCCCAAATAGTCTGTAATCTAATATCTATTGGATTCGCTTCTTTTGCAGATTTAATACCTGAATTTATTTCTTCATCTTCTAATTCTTCTTCTTTGGTAATAATTAAATTGTATTCTTTTGCTAAGCTACACACATTCATTATCCCAACTAAGTGTGATGAAAAAGTTTTTTCTTCCCAATCTTTAGAATAGATATTTTTCAATTTTGCTATTAAATAAGATTTTATCAAAATTTTGATACACTTTTTCTCAAAACTTAAATTAATAGTATTTATTAAAGCAACACTTTTAGCCATTTCCGTTGCCAATTTCAATTAGTAATTCTCTAGCATCTTCCATTGCTGAGGTTTGACTCCAAAATCTACGTTGATTAGGTTTAATTATAAAGACGTCATCTCCATCATAGTAATTTAATTTTTTTCTAAAATACAACCCCTCTCCCTCTTTAGCCCATAAAGATTCATCTATATTTTTTAATAAATTATTTAGATTTTCATTCGAATAATTAACTGAACTAGATTTTGTACCAAAAGAAATTTTAAATATATATAATGGAGAATTCTTATTTATATCAAAAATAGTTGATGAAACTTTTAAATCGACATCTTCTAACCAATCATTTAGTTCATCTGAAAGCATATTAACATAAGATTCTATTTGAACAACCGTTTTTACAGCATTAGATTTTTCTTGTTTTTCAAATAAATCTAAACTATATTTAATTGTATCATTTAATATAATTTGATTTTGGGAGCTTAATTTTAATATATCATTTAAAATTATATCATCAATTATTTTTTCTATATGAGTAATATTTTTTTCAACACTATTTGCCTTTTTTATTGATAAAATTAAATTAAAATTCTTTACAATATTTTCAAAATTACCATCCTCAAAAACATATGGTAATTGAAGCATTTCAGTAGGCAATACTCTTTCTCTTTCAATACCCCAAGAAGATGTAATTAATGATAAATAATAATTAGAAAATTTAGAGTTAAAAAGAGAGCATAGAATTTTAAGATCATTTACATTCTCTGTTTTTATACCAAAAACTGTATTGTAGTAACAGGAATCAAAATCAATAAAAGACGAGCAGAATTGATTATTTTTTTGCCCCTCTTTAATCATTAAAAAAGGTTGAGAAAATAAAAGTGTATTCATATTAGCACATTTTTTGTCACTATCAACTAAATTAGTTTTAGGAGTAAAATAACGCTCTATTTTTTTTGATTGATGAACTTTATTTGGAGGAAGAATAAAATTTCTTTTTTCTATATTTTTCTTACTTGCTTTATGTAGCCCACAACCTTTTAGCCAAACATCTTTATGTTTTTGAAAATATTGCTCTAAGGAAGAGTAATCATTTTCAATTTGTTTAATTAATTTAAAATCAAAGAAACTTCCCCACATTGAAATCTTCCAAATTTTAGTATCAGGTTTTTCACATTCAGTTCTCGGAAGGTTTTTAACATCATTTGAATCTATTACAACTCCTTCAATAATGTTATTTTTTATATATGTTTTTGGAGCATAATATAATATGGTTTCAGATTTCCTTTTAGGAATTTCGTTTTTGTAAAAAACAATACTTATTGGTCCAACAGCAGATTTAAAAAGTTGTCCTCCAAAATTTTTCTTTGCCTTTCTTAAAATTGAAAAATTATATACCTTTTCAACATAGGTTTCATTAAATAGCCACTCTCTAAAATTATGATAAGTACTTCCTGTATTTGTCAAAACTTTGGTATTAAAAATGAGAGCTATTTTTCCTGTTGGAGATAATGTTGTTGCTTTATGTAAAAAAGGTAAAACCATTTCTTTAGCAAAACCAAATCGGTTACAATATTCTCTTATCGTTGGTAGTAAATCCTTAGTGCCAAACGGAGGATTTCCAACAATCAAATCGAAATTTTGTAATTCATTTATATTTGATAAATCTGAAATTGTATCTTTAACAAAAAGGTTATTTCCTTGTTGTTTTAATGTGTCATCTTCTGGGTTATTTATTAAATAAGGAAACTTAATTTTTCCATTCCACCAACCTGTTTTTGGGTTTAGGTTATCCAACAAGGCTAAGTAAAGGCTAAATGCAGCGACCTTAACTGATTTTGAATCTAATTCAATTCCAAAGATGTTATTTTGAAGGATTTCTCTTAAAATTTTAAAGTCCGTTAGTTTTTTATTATGTTTTTTCTCATACCTTTTTACTAATCTCTTAAAACTTTGAACTAAAAAAATTCCCGATCCACAACTTGGATCTAAAATCTTCACATTATAATTTGTTTTATTCTTTACAGGTAGAGTTTCATTTAAAATTAATTCAACTAAAGTTGGAGGTGTATAGTAAGTTCCTGTTTTCTTTTTTTCTTTTTCATCTAGTTTAGATAAAAAAGTTTCATAAATCTCGCTAAGAAGTTCAATTTGAATAATACTGAAATCAAACAAACGCCAATCTTCAAATAAATCCATTTGAAATTCATCCACAAACCCATTTGTAAAACATTTTTTAATTAAAGTTAAATGTTCTTTAGTAACTATATCTTTTTCATTTTCGGCAACAATAAAAAGACCTCCATTAAAATCATTTGCAAGTTTATCAAATAATCTATAAGTGGCGGAAACACTTTCTAATACTTCAAAATAAGATATTGCCCCTGTTTGAAATGATTGATAAAACTCTGGAGATGTTGCCTTTCTATCTTCTAAATATAAAAGAAATAGTGAACGCATCACTAATTTATGAATTATATCTTTATTGTTTAAACCTTTAGACTCTAAAGAACTAGAGACATTTACTAAACTTTTAATTAGAAATTCGTCAACTCTATTTTGTAATTTTATTTTTTTTCTAATTTTTTCAGCTTCAACTGAAGACCACACAAACCCCGTGTCTATTGCAATTCTTGAAAAAATTACATTCAAAGTTTCTAATTTTTGCTTATCAGATTCTCTGCAAGTAAAAACCTCTAATTTTTTCAATTCTGTTTTATATGTAGATAATCTAGAATCTTTATTAAAGAAAATAGGTTTTTCAGAACAGTTGTATATTCTAATCTCGGTTTTACTATAAACATAAAGGAAAAGGACTTTCTGATAGTTCCAAGATATATGCTGAATTTTAGAAATTAGTTTTAAATTTTCTAAATTAAAAGAATCTACTTCTTTTAGAAAAAGGACAGGTTGGTCTTCGTTTTGATAAACTTTTACTAGACCAAATTTATCGTCATTAAACAAATCAATATTTTCAATCTTACAATCACTTGTAAAATCAATAATATCTAGTTGTTCTATAATTGGATTCATAATACGCAATACTAATAATACAACAAAAATATTAATTTTGGAGGTTTTATTCTTCAAATAAATACTTTTTTGTTATATATGTAATTTCTTTTATAATTAATCCTTTTGTTTGAAATGATATACTTCATAAAATCCAAAACCAATCTTCCTGTAAAAGGAATTGAAAACACTGTCCAATTGATCAATGAAGATTGTACCATTCCTTTTATATCTCGATATAGAAAAGAAAGAACAGGCAATTTAGATGAAGTTCAAATAGGAGATATTGTGAAATATAAAAATCAGTTTGAGGAGCTTGAAAAACGAAAGTCAACTATTTTAAAGGCTCTGGAAGAGCAAAATGTATTGACGGATGAACTAAAGCAAAAGATTGAATCAACTACTGATATCACAACTTTAGAAGATATTTATCTTCCATATAAAAAGAAACGAAAAACAAAAGCAGAAACCGCCAGAAAAAATGGTTTAGAACCATTGGCAAAGATCATTATGAGTCAGCGAGCCAATGATCTGGATTATATTGCTGCAAAATATATAAATGAGGAGGTTGAAAATAAAGAGAAGGCGTTAGAAGGAGCCAGATTTATTATTGCAGAATGGATCAATGAAAGAACCGATATCAGAAATAATATTAGATATCAGTTAGAGCGTTATGCAACCATCAATACGAAAGTTGTAAAGGCAAAACAAAAGGAAGAAAAAGCGCAAAAATATCAGGATTATTTTGAATGGTCGGAATCTTTAAACAGATGCCCATCACATCGGTTATTGGCAATTTTAAGAGCAGAAAAGGAAGGGTTTATTCGTGTAAAAGTAGAAATTGATCATGATAGGGCAACCTTAAAAATGGAGGATAGAATCATTAGAAGCAATAACGAATGCGCTACACAAATTCAATTGGCAATTAAAGATGCCTATAAGCGTTTGTTGTTCCCGTCTTTATCCAATGAGATTTTAGCAAAGGCAAAAGAAAAAGCAGATGATAATGCAATACAGGTATTTACCAAAAATTTAAAACAATTATTACTGGGAGCACCGCTGGGAGAAAAAACTATTTTAGCTATCGACCCCGGGTTTAAATCAGGATGCAAGTTGGTTTGCTTAAATGCTCAGGGCGGACTTGAATATAATGAAACGATTTACCCACACCCTCCTCAAAATAAAAGTCTTGACGCCATAAAGAAAATTAATTCCTTGGTAGATGCTTATAAAATTGATGCAATTGCCATTGGAAATGGAACTGCATCAAGAGAAACCGAACGATTGATAAAAAAGATCAGATTTAATCGTGATGTAGAGGTTTTTGTGGTGAGTGAAGCCGGAGCTTCTATCTATTCGGCATCTAAAATTGCAAGAGATGAGTTTCCAAATTATGATGTTACCGTAAGAGGAGCTATTTCTATTGGTAGGCGTTTGGCCAATCCTTTGGCAGAATTGGTTAAAATAGATGCTAAATCTATTGGAGTAGGGCAATATCAACATGATGTGGATCAAGGTAAACTGCAAAGATCTTTAGATTCGGTAGTAGAAAGTTGCGTAAACTCCATTGGTGTGAATATCAATACGGCAAGTAGTTCCTTATTGAGTTATGTTTCAGGAATTGGTCCAAAATTAGCCGATAATATCATTACATACAGAAATGAGAATGACGCTTTTACCAGTAGAAATGAAATCAAAAAAGTTGCCCGATTAGGTGCAAAAGCTTTTGAACAGGGAGCAGGATTTTTACGAATTAAAAACGCAAAGAATCCTTTAGATGATTCAGCAGTTCATCCTGAAAGTTATGCCATAGTAAGTAAAATGGTAAAAAATACTGGTGTTAAGGTTATTGACCTTATCGGAAATGAATCAGTTTTACAAAAGATTGATCTGCAAAAATATATTACAAATACTGTTGGATTACCTACTTTACAGGATATTATAAAAGAGCTGGAAAAACCAGGGTTAGATCCTCGCAAGAAAGCAAAAATGTTCACTTTTAATCAAAATATCACGACCATCAATGATTTAAGAGAAGGACAATTACTTCCCGGAATTATAAATAATATTACCAATTTTGGTTGTTTTGTTGATATAGGAATTAAAGAAAGTGGTCTAGTGCACGTTTCTAATTTATCAGATAAATTTGTGAGTGATGTAAATGAAATTGTGAGTTTACATCAACAGGTAATTGTAAAAGTTTTAAGTATTGATATTCCTCGAAAGAGAATTCAGCTGAAATTACATACTAAAAAGGAAGAATAAAATATTGGTTATATAAAAAATAAAGGGTAACCTATTTAAGCAAAAGGATTATTCCTCCCAAGGCTGTTACAAATAAAATAAATCTTCTGTAATTGATATTTGATATTAATTTTACAATTCTTGTCCCAATATAAAACCCAAATATCAAGAGGGGTATCATGATAGAGTTGAGTACAAGCGTTTCTTTATTTATGGTTTTCCAAACAAAAATATGGAATGGTAATTTAAAAATATTAATGATAAAGAATAACCAGGCAGCTGTGCCAATAAACTCATTTTTAGGTAGTCGCATAGCTAAAAAATAGATATTGGAAATAGGCCCGGCTAAATTTCCGATCATTGTGGTAAATCCGGCTAGAAAACCTGAAAAACTTGCAAACCAGATATTGTTAGGGACGGTTACAGCTTTTTTGTTTTCAAAGTAGAACATGAGTATTACAGAACCAATGATGATAGTAGCCATCAATTTTTTGAAAAGATCTTCAGAAATATCATTGCCTGTCCATGTGCCCACCAATACGCCAATAACCATCCATGGTATTAGTTTTTTTATAAAACTCCATTGCGCATGCTTATTGTAATATGTAACAGCTAAAATATCAGCTGAAATTAATAGAGGAAGCAATATTCCTGTGGATGATTTTTCTCCAAATACAAATGCTAAAATTACAACAATGATTATTCCAATACCTTTGATTCCTGCTTTTGCTAAACCCAATAAAAAAACAGCAAAAAAAACAGCTACCCATTGTGGTGTAGCTAATTGATAAGATTGTAAGGTCTCCAGATAGCCCAATTTAGAAAATTAGAAATGTAAATCTAAGGTTTATTTGCGAAACGGATATTCTACATTTGGTTCCAAATATTTTGCTGCAAATTGTTTAAGGTTAATTTGATTTAAAAGGTGTAATTACTTCAGTAATGAGAATTTTCTTACCTTAAATATCAAACAACATTGATTAATATTTTTGATCTTTTAAAAAGTTTTCCAAAAGGTACAGGTTGGATTTGGTTTTGTTTTAATAAGTTTTCTACTTCAGTAATGGCAGAATCTTCTACAGCAATTAATAAACCACCACTAGTTTGCGGATCACAAAGAATCCATTTATCATTTTCATTTTTAAGATATATATTCTCACCATAACTTTCCCAGTTGGTTTTGGTGCCACCAGGAATGCATTTTTGTGCAATATATTGGTAAACTTCTTCAAAAACGGGAATCTTATTCATTTCTATTTTAGCCGAGAGATCAGATCCTTCACACATTTCAGTAAGATGACCTATCAATCCAAAACCTGTAACATCTGTCATGGATTTCACTCCTTTGATTTTAGCTAGGTCTAGACCAATTTTGTTTAATTCTGACATGGATTCAGGTGCAATATGCTCGTGCTCAGCAAGAAGTTTTCCCTGTTTCTGTGCTGTTGCAAATGCTCCAATACCCAATGGTTTTGTAAGATAAAGTTTACAACCTTCCACTGCTGTATCATTTCGTTTTAATTGATTGATATCAACTCGACCAGTTACAGCAAGTCCGAAAATAGGTTCAGGACTGTCAATACTATGTCCGCCTGCTAAGGAAATCCCTGCTTCTATACACGTTTGCCTACCACCTTCTAAAACTTGTTGTGCAATTTCCGGTGAGAGTTTATTTATGGGCCAGCCTAAAATAGCAATAGCCAGAATTGGTTTTCCACCCATGGCATAAATATCACTGATAGCATTTGTAGCAGCTATTTTTCCAAAAGTAAAAGGATCATCCACAATGGGCATAAAAAAATCAGTTGTACTGATAATTGCAGTGCCATCACCCATATCATAAACGGCTGCATCATCCCGACTGTCATTTCCAACAAGTAATCGAACATCGTTGATAGGAGCTAAGTTGGTCTTTAAAATAGTTGATAATACTTTTGGAGATATTTTACAACCACATCCTGCACCGTGACTGTATTGGGTTAGTTTTATTTTTTTCATGTTATTGACAGTTTTTCAATTTTCAACGCATTTTTTAAATGATCCGTTGATGAAAATTTGATTTGAACCACTTCATTATTTCGTTTTTTCATTCCCTTTAAATAGAACTTGTCATAATAATGAAGAGAGATCAATGCTACTTCATAAAATTTTTCCTCATCGAGTAACTGTAGCGATTTTCTTGTATTCAGATCGCCGAGACGTTTTGAAATTCGAAGAATGGATTCTTTAAGCATTTCAGTATTTCTATTAGCGTATTCAGAGACCAGAAATTTTGCCCGTTCACTTTTAGGAATCTCGAGAAAATGCAATTTGGAATTCCTAATTTGGTTAAAGAATTGCATGGGAATTTTTACTTTTCCAATATTATGACTTTCATCCTCTATCCAAATAGGTTTGTTCAAGTCAAGTTTACGCCAAACGGAATGTAAATTATTTTCAAATTGCTCTACTGTTGGCTGTTCTTTTTGTCTTATTCCTCCAAAGGCAGACCCCTTATGATTTGCTAAGCCTTCAAGATCAATTACCTGATGTCCAAGTTTTTTGAACTCCTTTAGAATTTGGGTTTTACCACTACCCGTATAACCACCTAATACTTTAAGAAGAACGGGTTTTCCTAAATCGCTCAATACCAAGTTTCTAAAAGATTTGTATCCGCCTATAATCAACTTTACATCACTGAATCCGTTTTCAACTAAATGCTTTGCAAATGATTGGCTACGCATTCCGCCACGCCAGCAGTGAACGATAACCTTTTTATTGGGAGCAACCTTTAATGCGTCTGAAATAAAATTTTTTAATTTTGGTTCCACGTAAGTATAGCTAATTTCAATAGCAGCTTCTTTTGACCTTTGTTTATAAACAGTACCAACATGTGCTCTTTCTTCATCGGAAAATAACGGAATATTATTGGCCTTAGGAATATGCCCTTGCTTGAATTCACCCGGAGAACGAACATCAATAATTGGTAAATGATATGAAAACGCTTCTTCTATTTTTATTTCAGAAATCATGAATGCAAAAGTACTTTATTTGGATGATTTGATCGCTGTGATGGGAAAATAGATTGATAAATATGATAGATACATATATTCAAAATTCAGGAAACTGTTTTCAGTTCTATTTTGTTTTGAATTTTTTTAAGGTGTCTCAATAAAATATTTAGCTGCTTGTATAACAATTCTATATATTGTAACTTAGGGCTATGAAAAGTTACAAAAATGCAAACGATCCGCAACGAAGCTTTGTTTCTGTTTATGTGGAAAAGCACAGTAAGAAAAATCAATTTTTTAATGATATAAAAAAAAATCTTGATTGGCATAAAATAGATGAGGCATTAAAAAAAGTGTATAAAATTGGGTTAAAAGGAAGAGGGGCAAAAGCATACTCCCCATTACTTTTATTTAAAATGCATTTGATTTCTATATGGTATGATATTTCAGATGTACAAACAGAAGCTATGGTAAATGATAGCCTTTCGGCAATGAAATTTTGTAATTTGAAAATTGAAGATGACATTCCAGGACACAGTACTTTAAGTCGTTTTAAAAAAGAATTGACAGATCAAAAAGCTTATAAAAAAATTATTGAAAAAATTGATATACAGTTAAGTAAGCATCAAGTAAAAATAGTAAAAGGACAAGCTAAAATAGATGCAAGGTTAGTCAATATATAAAGTTAGAAATGATTCTTATTCTCCAAATGCTGTAATTACAAGTGAACGTGAGCCTCCATAATCTCTATGTTCACAAAGATAAATCCCCTGCCATATGCCCATGTTTACTTTTCCATTTGTTAATGGAATTTGAACAGAAGAACCTAAAATAGATGTTTTTAAGTGAGCAGGCATATCATCATCTCCTTCGTAGTTATGTTTGTAATAGAGTGCATTTTCAGGAACTGTTTTGTTAAAATGGCTTTCAAAATCAGTTCTTACTGTTGGATCAGCATTTTCATTAATGGTTAAACTGGCTGAGGTATGTTTGATAAAAACCTGTAGTATTCCGGTTTTTATATTTTTTATTTCTGGAATACTGTTTCAACACTCCGTTACAAACTCATCTAAACAATTGATAATGAACAAAATAAATTAAAAATAATCACAATTTAATTAGGGTAAAGCCTTGATAGTCAGTATCTTAATAGATTAACGACAATCTATTAAAGACATGACTATCAAGGGGATTAAAATTTATAATAATCTAATTATCAATATATTGAATAGGTTACCAAATATTAACAAACGGAGAAAAGACTTTTTAGTTGAAATATTTATCCTTTTGCTAAGTGTAAAAGGAAGAATCAACTTTTTACAGTTATCACG
>JADGEA010000328.1 GCA_016744615.1 Flavobacteriaceae bacterium | reverse complement strand
TTTTTATAGTGAAATGATCCATCATCATGAGTAAATTTTTTGCTCTCTGTAATTGTTAGGTAATAATCACCAGCTTTAGTTTCTCTTACATCAAAAAAATAGGTTCTTCTTCCTGCTCTTAAAACTTGAGAAAAGATTTCTTCCTGTTCAATAAACCCTTTTTCATTCATACTTATCAATTTTTTAAATTTAATATTCCACTGACAAATCTATAAAATAATATGAGGTGTGCAACAATTTTATTATTTCATTTTGTATATTTTATTCATTACTTATTAACTTTTCTTCAAGTTGTTGGTTATAAATATCTTTATAATATCCATCAATAGAAATCAGTGTTTTATGAGTGCCAGATTGTATTATTTTCCCCTTGTCCAAAACAATAATTTTATCTGCATTTTTAACGGAGGAAGTTCTGTGACTAATAATAATAGTTGTTTTGCCTTTTGAAGCATTCTTAAGGTTATTTAGAATATTTTCTTCAGTGTGTGTGTCAACAGCAGATAAACAATCATCAAAGATCAAAATTTCAGGATCAGATATCAAAGCACGAGCAATTGAAATTCTTTGTTTTTGTCCACCTGAAAGTGTTACACCTCTTTCCCCAACCAAAGTATCATATTTATGATTGAATTTTTCAATATTATGGTGAATATATGCCTCTTTGGCAACTTGAATTATTTTTGAGTCACTTGCATGTTCATCACCTATTTTAATATTATTCTTGATGGTATCAGAAAATAAAAAAGCATCTTGTGGAACAAAACCAATACTACTTCGTAGCGAGCTTAGATTTAATGATTGTATTGGTTTATAATCAATTAAAATAGTGCCCTCATCTACATCATAAAGTCTGGCAATTAACCCAGCAATTGTTGATTTCCCCGAACCTGTTTTTCCAAGTATTGCTAAAGCTTCTCCTTTTTCAATATGAAACGATACATTTTTTAATGCAGTAATGTTGGTATCTTCATAAGTAAAAGTAACATTGTCAAATTTTATATTACCTTTTATTAACGTTTTTTCTTTTTGTATATTTTGAATACTTGGTTCTTCTTTTAAAAATTCATTTATTCTTCCCTGTGAAACTTCTGCCTGTTGTACAATAGAGGTGACCCAACCAACAACTGCAACCGGCCATGTAAGCATATTGATATAAATAATAAACTCAGCAATAATACCAATATTTTTTATTTCACCATTGATATACCGCATACCTCCAAAGTAAATTACAAGAATATTACTGATCCCAATAAGCAAGATCATTAAAGGGAAAAATAAGGCTTGTGCTTTGTACAATGATATATTTTTATTTTTACTTTCAGTTGCTAAAGAAGCAAAATCATTTGTTGTTTGGTTTTCAATTCCATACGCTTTGATCACATTGATCCCTGAAAATATCTCCTGCGAAAAAGTAGTTAGTTTTGATAGATATATTTGAACAATAGAACTTCGTTTGTTAATGGTTCTACTCAATAGATAAATAGCAACCGAGAGTATCGGAAGCGGTAATAATGTGTACATGGTTAGCTTTGCATCAATATTGATCATTTTTGTAATAGCAACAATAAACAATACAAGCATATTCATGGTGTACATTATAGCAGGGCCAAAATACATTCTTACTTTGCCAACATCTTCACTGATGCGATTCATCAGATCTCCTGTTCTGTTTTTTTTATAAAAATTTAAGGATAGATTTTCATATTGCAGAAAGATTTCATTTTTAAGATCAAATTCTATTAACCTTGACATTACGATTAATGTTTGTCTCATTAAAAAAGTAAACATTCCGGCAATCAATGCGGCACCAATGATATAAAGGATATTGACAATTAATTGTGATTTAACAAAGTCTAAATCTGTGATAATATTGTTATTGTAGTCTTCTACCACATTTAATGATTCTCGAATAAGTTGTGGTATTTGAAGAGCAAAGATCTTAGCAACAATGGTAATTAATATTCCAACAATCAAGCGAAATTTGTATTTGTAGAAAAATTTGTTGATGTATTTTAATTCAGTCATTTAATTATGGAATTGTTATCTTGGCGAAGATACATAATTATTGAATCTTATAAATTAGAACTGTCAACTTATGATTTTTAACGATAATTTTAGAATTAATAAAGTGGATTTTAAAAAAATACTGTAATTTTGCGCTTTGTTTAAAAATGGAGGATAAATTTTACAAATTACGATCTTTTTAATTATGGTGAATAGAAGACATATTCGAATTAAAGTCATGCAGTCTGTATATAGCATATTACAGTCAAAGAGTGATAATTTGGTAAAAGAAGAAAAATTTTTAAAATTCGGTATTAAAAAGGTTACTGATTTATATATTTTGCAACTTTTACTTTTGGTAGAGGTTAAGAACCTGTCAAATGAACATCTTGAAATTAAAAAGAAAAAACATCTTGCCACTTCCGAAGATAAAGAACCCAATTTAAAATTTGTGAATAATCAGGTTATCGCTGCTATTGAGAACAGTGAAAACATTAAAGATTTTGTTATCAAATATAATCTGGATAACTGGAAAAACGACAGAGAATATGTAAGGGTAATTTTAGATGCCATTCAAGGAAGTGATGAATACAATAAGTATTTAAGTACTAAGGAATCAACATTTAATGAAGATAAATCCTTTATTATTAGCATATTTAAAAATATTGTTGCTCCAAATGAAAAGTTGTATGATTATTATGAAAGTATTAATTTAGGTTGGGTTGATGATTTTCCCCTTGTAAATACTTTGGTTGTGAAATCTGTTAAACAACTCAAGAATGGTAAAATATTTAGTTTGAAAGGGTTAGAGATTAAAGAAGATGATCAGGAATTTTTGATTGATTTGTTTAGAAAAACAATTCTTCATCAAGTAGAATATACTGCAGATATTGATGATAAAACTCCAAACTGGGATACAGATAGAATTGCAGAAATAGATTTGATTCTGATAAAAATGGCTATAACAGAATTTTTGTATTTCCCATCTATACCTACAAAAGTTACTATAAATGAGTATATTGAAATTGCAAAAGATTATTCTACTGCAAAAAGCAGTTATTTTATCAATGGAGT
>JADGEA010000327.1 GCA_016744615.1 Flavobacteriaceae bacterium | reverse complement strand
TAGTGTAGCGTAGCGGAACTGGAAATTACACGGATACTTTTTTGTTTTACCTTGTTGCTAAAGCTTGTTTTTTGGGGTTAATGACAAACTTTCTCCAATAATGCTCTGCGGGAGGTTTTATGTCTGGCTTATGTCTCGTTAAAGCAATCAGGGGAATATTAATTTGTTTTTTTGGTCTTTCTGGTAATTCAACATATTCCAAATATTTATCATTCAAGTTTATCTTGATGGCACCGTTCAAATGCTTCTCTATTCTAACAGTATCCTTTTTGTAAACTGTCGTTGGTTGCTTTGCTTCTAATTGATAAAACTTGTTTTCAAACATGATTGTATAGTCATTATTAATTTTCCTTGTTTTTTGAATAGAAAAGATTTGCGGAAGCTTTTTCTTTAATTCTTTTTTTACTTCTTTATGCAGGTTTGTCGGTTGATTCGCAATGACTGCAAATTTTTTATTAAATTTAGGAATATATTGTTCCAAGAATTTATTCGCTTCCTTCATGGTAGAAATCTTTGCCAAGCGTAGCTCTTTTACTAGTCTATCTTGTAATGTTTGATTCATCCTTTCTACTCTACCCTTAGCTTGCGGCGTATGAGCAGTAATCAGCTTTATACCAACTTGCATAGCGGTTCTTTCAAACTGTGTTTTGAGGTCTTTATTGTCAACAGCGGAAGGATGGTTAATTTTATAAGTACTAAACTTATCCAAATAGATTGAAATTGGTATTCCATGTTTGTCAAAATATTCTAACCAAAACGTAAATACGGCAATTACTCCTTCATTTTTATCAAACTTGGCATGTGTAATCATTCCTGTCGCATCATCAACAGCGAGTAGCAAACAAGACTCTTCGCCCCTTTCTTCAAACCACTTGTGATATGAACCATCAAATTGTTGCATTTCTCCATAATTCTCTTTACGTGCCCGCCATTCATGCCTTTTCTTGCTCTGCTTTCTTAGTTTGGGCTTCCAAAGCCCTTCATTAATCATTAGCTTTCTCAATGTTTCATGATTGATTTCTATACCATTATCTTCCTTCAGTTTCTTAGCAGCAAAGGTCGGTTTGAAACCAGGGTATTTTTCTTTGACTAAAGATAAGGCTTTTTGAACTAATTTTTCATCTAACTTGCGGTTACTGACCTTCCCACGATTTTTATGAACCATTGCAGCTATACCTCCTTCCTTGGCTTTCTTCTTAATTCGACGAACTTGTCTCACACTTCTTAAACACATTAGTTTGCGAGCTTCTTCTTCGGACAGTTCTTCCGCAATAAGCTTTTGAGCTATTTCATAGCGTTGGTGTTCTTTCATAGTAATTGTAAGTAAAATATTCATATTGTTTTTTGGTAAAATGTAATTCCTTACATTCTAACAAATTACGACGCAATAGGACATTTCTACTTTGCTCACATAGGACATTATCATTTTGCACTGACAAAACTGGAATTTTTAACTCTTTCGGTTTTTCAGAATCGATTGTCAAGTTTGGTATATTTGTTGATTAGGCAGATAAAAACAAACACTTTCAACAAGGCTTTTTTTGTTTTTTTTAAGTGAGCATTTTTAGGATTTATTTTTTTAAAGAGCAATTGAATTATGTTTTACCCTGAATCATAGAATTGATAATCAATTATCAAATTTACCTCGTTTCCTGCAAGATTATGAATGGCTTTTGCAAAAGAATCGGGGTTTTCTGTTAGTCCTTTTTCACGGCAAAAACTTTTGTACCAGAAAAAAAGTAGCTCTTGTTCAATTGAAGAATTGCTTCTTTTTTTCTTATCTTTTTGAAAAATTTGATTTAAATTGATTGTATTTCTTTGTTCTTCAATCTGCTGAAATTCATGAAACTTGGCACAAAGAAAATTAGTCGCAATAGGTAAAAGCTTGAGAAGATTTTTAATTTTCTCAAATTTTTCTAATTTAACTTTCTCTAAACCAAAAACTTGCTTGAGGAAACGAAAATAAGTTTCGATTTTCCATCTTTTCAAATAACAAAAAAACAAAACAATCGCATCCTCAATTGTTTCCACATTTTCCGTTGTATATAAATGGATTTCATGCTCGCCTCTTTTGTCTTTTTTCTCAAAAATATCTTCCTCAATACCTTCTTTTTTTTCATCATTTAAACGAACGGAAATTAAATAAACAGGCAAAATATCATTAGCTTTTTTTGGATAATCTTCGCCTTGAATATAAATCTTTTCCCAAGCAATCGAAAACCAAGTGTAATCTGCATACTTTTTGAACTTCAGTTTTTTTAGAAATTTTTCCAAGGGATAAAAGACTTCTGATTTTTCTTTTTCTAAATTCGCTTCAACTTCTTTTTTTTCACTCTGAAAATCTTTTCCTACGTATGAATATAAATTCAGAATAAAAGGATAGAAACGTCCTTTCCAATAACCTCCACAACCTTCAACTAAATACCCTTTACCTGTTTTTGTTTTCTTTGCAGAACTACAACTACCATCTCGACATGTACATAAATTCTCCATTTTATATGCATCTGGTTTTTGAATATCTGTCATATCGTGTAAAACTAATTTCTTCTCATAAATCCTTCGCTTGATTGATTTTATACGTTGCGGAAAATCATCCCTAAAGAGTTTTTGCAAATAATTCAAAAAAGATGAAGTTACTTGATTAATCTCTGCATACAACAAATGCCCTGATAATTTTTCTATTTGAGCTGTTTTGACTAAACACTTGCCTTTTTCTTTCTTTTTGGTGTAGTGCAAAGTATTTTCGGCAATTGTATTCAAAAAACAACTCTGACCTATTATCAGACCCAAAATTAAATCCGAGATTTTATTCCAATTCTTCTCAAAAAAATTTTTGCTCTGACGAGGTTTTACTTTCACTAAGTATCTCTTTATACTTTTGACGATTTTGACAGAGGCGGACTTCTTTAGACTAGACATCTTTTTCAAAGAATTAAAGGCTAATATACATTTAATTTTTTGGCGTCCGTACCTCTGTCAAGGTCTTTTTTGACGTTTTTTGATTTTGTATGAAACAAAAAAAGACCTTTTGAAAAAATTCAAAAGGTCAAAACAAACAAGATTAAAACACATAAAAAAAACC
>JADGEA010000326.1 GCA_016744615.1 Flavobacteriaceae bacterium | reverse complement strand
GGTGTTGACCCAATAATAACCAGGGTCAGTGCTATTTTTACTGGTTCCTACATACCTTCCTGTGGTATATTTTGGGGCGATTGCATCTGGTACTGCTGCCACACCGTAAGGTTTTCTTGGTAATGTTTTAAAAAATCTTGGCAATTGTTCGTCAGCTCTTTTTGCCATATCTCTTGCTATCATTAGCAATTGTTCTGGTGTTGTTGCATAAAACTGCGAATCGGTTCTAAGAAATTGTAAAAACTCTGAAAAACTACCCTGAAAGTTTAATTCTGAAATAATTTTCTCCATTTCAGATTTTATTCTTGCTACTTCTTTTAAACCAATAGCATGAATATCATCTGCTGTATATTGTGTACTTGTCGTATAATAATTAATTCTGTTTTGATAATATTCTCTTCCATTAGGTGTTTCTGAAACTCCAAGTGAAGTTCTTGTCTTCGGATAATATTCGTCTTCAAAAAAAGCTTTTACGACTTTATATTGAGGAATAACATTCTTGGTGATTGCTTCTTTAGCAGCAACTAAAACTGAATCTTTTTGAGAGGATGTTAAGGTACTTGGAAGGTTGTTAAAGGGCTTAAAGAAATAACTTTCTTCATAATTTTCAACAATATGATCATTATAAGAAGATTCATATCCATTAAAAATCACCCTAGGTTGTGAAACTCCTTTTTCCAGACCTTCTCTCAATAATGGTAAAAACTGATTTACTCGATCTGGGATCGCATTTAGTTTCGTTAAATAGGATTTGATTTGCTTATAATTCTGAAAGGGTCGAACCATAAAAGAAAAATTATTATGAAATCCAGAATCTGATAATAATGGATTTAAATACCTTTCAAATTCAAAAAAATCAATAGTATCCTGTAATTGAAATTTTAATAATTCTAATGAGATCGATTCTGTTTCTGTTAGACCAGAGGGATTGATTTTATTTATTTTTTCTAATTGTTCTTTAGCGTACCTTGCTTCTTTCTCAAAATGTTCTTTAGAGAATAGGCCTAAAGGATATTTATCATCATCGTAAGAGTTTCTTTCTTCCATTTCATTAATGATAGCTTGTAATACCTCGGATTCAGATTTCTCTGAATTTTTGGAACAACTCATTAAAACAAAAAACATCAAAAAAGAAACTCGCACGAAAATTTTCATATATACTTATATTTTATCCTTGGTGTTTTGACCATTTATAAACCTGGTAATACCCATTGGGTTTTCATTTTTCAATTCATTTGGCAGCAATTCATTTGGCCAACTTTGAAAACTAAATGGACGAACCCATCTCTTAACAGAATGAACTCCAACTGCGGTAAAACGACTGTCTGTTGATGATGGATAAGGACCTCCATGAAGCATTGCTGGACAAACTTCAACGCCTGTTGGAACCCCATTAAATATTATTCTTCCAACTCTATTTTGAAGTGCATCAACTACCGTATTAAATTTTTGCAATTCATTTAACTCTCCTAAAACAGTTCCCGTTAATTGCCCTTCTAAATGGTTGATCACTTCTTCTAATTCTGAGGCATCATTACATTGTACTACCATAGAAAATGGTCCAAAAACTTCTTGATGCAAAGTGGTATTATTTAAAAAAGTAGTTCCTTCAACAGTTACAATAGTTTGTCTTGCATGATTCACTGCAACATCTTCTTGATAATCTGCTTTTACAGTTAATCCATCTTGTTCTAGTACTTTTTGTTTATTTCTTTCATAATTCCCAATAATATTAGGATGAAGCATACAAGAAGGCTCTAATTTTACAATTTCTGTAGAAAGTGTATTGATAAAATTTGTTAAAGACTCACTTTTGATTCCAAGAATTAATCCTGGATTGGTACAAAACTGACCTGTTCCTAAGGTGATAGATCCTGCATACGTTTTAGCGATATCCTCTCCTCTATTTTGAGTCGCCTCAGGTAATAAAACTACTGGATTGATACTACCCATTTCGGCAAAAACAGGAATCGGTTCGTCTCTTTGACCAGCAATATCATATAGGGCTCTTCCTCCCTGAATACTACCTGTAAATCCTACCGCCTGAACTCCTGGATGCGTAACCAATTCTATACCTACTTCAATTCCGGAACTATTCAAATTTGAAAACACACCATTAGGCATATTGGTTTTTTTTGCAGCTCTAATAATGGCTTCAGAAACCATTTCTCCTGTACCTGCATGCATAGGATGAGATTTGCAAATTACAGGACATCCAGCCGCTAATGCTGATGCAGTATCTCCACCAGCAGTTGAATAGGCAAAAGGGAAATTACTTGCTCCAAAAACCACAACGGGTCCTAAAGGCACCATCATTTTTCTAATATCTTGTTTTGGGATCGGTTTTCTATCTAAGTCGGCAGTATCTATGGTTGCTTCTACCCAAGAACCTTCTTCTAACATAGTAGCAAAGCTTGTTAATTGACCCATGGTTCTTCCTCTTTCACCTTTCGCTCTTCCTTCAGGCAAACCTGTTTCAGATTGATATAAAGCAATTAATTCGTCTCCCATAGCCAAAATTTCATCAGCAATAGCTCTTAAAAAAGTTGCTTTTTCTTGCCCAGATTTTTTGTTGAAAGTTTTAAAAGCCTCAGAAGCTAAATCAACTGCTTGATTAATTTCTTCGGAGGTAGCTTCTGTAAATCGTTGATTGTTTTCTATATTTAATTTTGGGTTAAACGTGGTATACGTTTTATCTCCCATAGCGGAACGTTGATTCCCAATATGATTTTCACCTGTAATCATTGTTTGTTTTTTATTATTTGTTATGTTTAATAACATCCACTGGTTTAAAAACAATATGTTTAGACACTGGATATTTTTCTAATAAATTTTTAGGCCTAATGGGCCTTTGTGTAAATCCACCCCCACAATTAGGGCAGACTTCTTTTAATATATTTTCGACACAATCGCAGCAATAGGTACATTCAAAAGTACAAATCATAGCTTCTTTAGAATCGTATGGTAATTCTTTATTACAATTCTCACAAGTGGGTCTTATTTCTAGCATGTATGTATTTTTTATTTTTACCTTAATTACTGTTTAAATGTATAGAAATTATTGCTGGTACAAAAATTTCTGTGTTAGTG
>JADGEA010000111.1:2332-14262 GCA_016744615.1 Flavobacteriaceae bacterium | reverse complement strand
ATTCCAGTGTAATTTACTATTTGCCGTATCTAATATATAGGTATTATATTCTATTTTCTGAATATCTTTATTTGGTTTAGAAGCAAAAACAAACAACAAAAAAATTGCAATTATTGTAATGATTTTATAAAAAATTGGTAATCGCATTGTTGTAATTCTTTTAATTTTGTTCTTAATCTATAACATCTAAAGTTTGAAATTTAAACACTTATCACTGGTCTTCAACTACTTTGTATCTTGCCATATACCTGTTGCCAGTCCGTTTTCATCAATAAACCCTAAAATTTCTTTTGGAATATTTATAGCTCCTTTAAAATTTGTATTCTCAAACTCTGTTCCAAAAAAATTACACCCTTTTAAATCTGCTCCCCTAAGATCAGTACCTTGTAAATGTCCTCCTTGGAAATTGGCATACCATAATCTGGAATTGATAAATGACGACTCTTCTAATCCTGCTCCGGTAAAATCAGTATAAGAAAAATCACAACTGTCTAATTTAGATTTTATAAGTACGGCTCTAAATAATTTTGCTTTTATCCCAACTGAACCTGTAAGATCGCTTTCTAAAAATTCAGAATCTTTCATCAATGCTCCTGAAAAATCACAATTACGCATCGTAGTAAAATGACCTTCCATTCCAAACATATTAGCTCCTCTAAAATTTGAATTTGAAAGAGACGCATAGTTAACCTTTACATGAAACAACCTACTTTGTTGAAAATTAATACTATCCATAATTGAACCGTCAAAAATAGTCCACCTAACATCTGCCACTCTAAAATCGGATTTACGATAATTTCCATCCATACATCGACCAGAACGAATTGATGCACCTCTAAAATCTCCTTCAATTACGCTAACTCTTGGCCAATAAACTTCATCCAAGGAGTCAAGTCTGAAATTATCACCATTTTGGGGAACCGCTATAATTCCCTTATATCTTTTTTTACCATTTAAAAGAGTAGTTTCTTCATTAATAATTACATTGAGTTGATCAGGTTCTAAAAAAATTGCCAATTCAGGTAAGTTTGTTGTATCTGGTTTATTGGGAAATAGCTGACTCGTTCTTGATGCACTTTGAAAAGAACAAGAAAATAAAATATTAAAGATCATTACAATAACTGTAATATGTATAATGTTTTTCATATTCTAAATTTATTTTTCATTTCTCAGTACTAAAATCTTATTACAATCTACACTACATCATTCCTGTTAAAATATCTATTCCCTAAATAGGCAAAAAGAAATCCTAAAACAATTGGGTAGAGAATTGAAAATGTGATAAAAACACCTCTATTTACCGTGTCTAACACATAGTAAGAGGCTGTTCCCATTACCGTAAGTTGAGGGTCAAAAAGAATTAAACTTCCTGTTCTAAACACCTGTAACGGGTTTAACATTCCCAAACCTATGATCAGATCTGGATTGCCACGCATTCGTAACATAATTCCAATTAAAATTAAATCTATAAACGCAACAAGAAAAAGCCAAATAATAAATGCAGTACTAACAGCAATATCCTGTGATGAAGCTCTGGCAGAAATATACATACTCAAGCCCAAAAAGAAAAAAACCAAAGATGCCAACAAAGCACTATACAAGAAAAATAAGTCCCATGGCACATCAATATTGGTAATTAATGCCCAAATTACAGATCCTAACAGGGCAATAAAAACAGGTGTGTAAATAATAATAAAACGACCTATAAGTTTTCCCCAAAAATAACTACTAAAAGAAATGGGTAAAGATAATATATACTCCATCACACTATTTTCTCTGTCACCTACTACTGAACGCACTGTTGAAATAAGTACATAAATTGGTAGAATTGCCATACTAATTTGCATAAAAGTAACCATAAGACGGCTCAAACCAACAAATCCTATAATTTGTGATTCAGTTATACCCGATGTAAACATGATTGCTACAAATCCACCGAATAACAAACTATAAGCCCAAAACCAACTGGAACGAAGGTTTTGACGAATATCTGAATGTACAATCTCTTTTAAACTTTCAAAACTTTTCATTGATACAGATCTATATTTATTTATGAATTTATCCTTATTTATGGTGTTCTTTTTCTAATTTCTCCTCCAACTTTTTCAATTTTTCAGGATTGTCTTTCATCATCAACATTTTTTCTTGAATAAAGACTTCACGCATAGTTTTTCCTTCATTAATTCGTTGTAATACCTGTTCAAAAGTGTAAATACTATCCGTATCAGGTTTATTGGTATAAGCGGAATAACCATATCCCATTGGAGTATGTTTACCATAATCGTAAAATGCTGTCTCTGCATCAATCCAATTGGATGGATCATTTCCTTTACTTGCATCTCCTATCCAAAACCTAACTTTATTACCTTTCCATTGGTTCCAAGTTGTAGTATCTCTCATTTCTTCAGCTAAACAACCTATGTCATCATACCAATGAATTTCTCCATATTCGTTAATTGATTGTGCATTATAGCGTTGATCTGTCAACCCCATAAGGCATATAAAGCATACATCTCGATCAAAATTAATGTCACGGGCTTCGTAAGTTATATTTTGTTTACATGAGCTAAAGGCTAATAAAAGTGTGAATATAATTGTTAATTTTTTCATTGTTTAAAGTTTTATGGCATGCTAATCTTATTCCTCTTAACCGCAAAGTGCACAATTAATATAAATTATTTACTATTCGTTTTATTTCATTTTAAAAAAAAATCTGCTTACTGAAATTGTAAACTGCTTACTGCTATACTTTTTTATCAACCACAATTTTACCCATATCCATTTCAATTAAACGGTTTACCAAATTTTCTACTTCATCAATCCGATGACTACTTATGATCATCAAGGCATTTTTATCAAATTTATGTAAATAATCAAATAATATACTTCGAGCTTTAGGATCTAAGTTAGCAGCGGGTTCATCCATTAATAAAATTTTCGGCTTTCTACCTAATGCAAAAGATACCAGAAGCTTTTGCTTCATCCCGCCTGACAATTTCATAAATGGTTTGTGAAGGTTGCCCTTTATATCTAAACCTAAATTTTCACTAATATCGATAAATTCCTGTTTATCTGTATCGGTCAATTTTCCAAAAAAATCCAACATTTCTCCAACAGTCATTTTTATTGGTGGAGGAATCTGCGGTACAAAACCAATATTCTGGAGTATTAATTCCCGTTCCTTTCTTGGATTCATCCCTAGCACCTCAATAGTGCCTTCGTATTTATACAGTCCTAAAACACAACGTATCAGTGTTGTTTTTCCTGCACCATTCTGACCTACTAAAGCAATTCGTTCCCCAGCTTTAAAACCATTTGTCAAATTCTCAATTACAGTTGTTTTTTTAAAGGATTTTGTAAGCTGATCAACTGAAATTAAGATTTCTAAGTCTTCCATTTATTTTTTTAGTTAGTTTTTTAATTTTTATAATAACTTTTCAAACCCCTTTACGGTAAATTCTAATGCATCTCCATAACAAACATCAACACATAAGCCACACCTTGTGCAATCCGCACCTGCAAAATGAACTTCTTTGGTTGCCTCTCCACGTTTTACAAACCAAAGTTCATGTGGCACCAAACATACATCTTGACAATCCCGGCAATGACCGCATTTAGACAAGTCAAATTTAACAGCCACAGGTGACAATTTACCAATAGCACTATATGTTACGCCTATTGGACAAACATATCTACACCAAAAGCGTTTGGAATATACAATTTCAAAAAGTAAGAGAACAACTACCCATAACATTAATAAGCCTGGACCATAAATAAGAGATCTTGAAATGATACCTACCGGATTCATATTTTCAAAAACTAAGTTTTTTGTTATAAAAGCAAGTAATAGAAATCCCATCCAAAAGATATACTTGATTCCAATATTATAATTATGCTCTTTAATTTTTTTCTTTTTCACCAAATAATTATGCAACTTCTCCGCATTTTCAGCTAAAAAATGATACGGACAAAGCCATGAACAAAATGTACGCCCTCCCAACAAAAAGTAAAACATTAATATTACAAAAAAACCGATAAAGAAATTCATGGTTAACATTCCAAAATATCCTGTACGATTTCCAATAAACATTTCTTGCAGAGCGTTATATGGATCCATTAAATAAATTCCTACAAAACGAGAGCCGCTAAGTGAACCTTCAAGTATCCCTATATCAAAGAAAAAGGATGCCCAAAATAGAAAATTGAAAAACAGCAAAACACCCCAGCGGATGTTACGCCATTTGTGTTTATTTGGTTTGCTTGCTTTCCATTCTTTAAAAGTGATTCCTAATTTTGAATTAGGCATATCTTCTCTACGTTTGGCAGATATTGGTGGTAATTTTTTAATATTTATCATCAGAAAAGTTTTTTAAGCGGTTTCTAATTTTTCTATAAAAATACTACTTGGTGTTGTTGGACAAACCATTTCACAAACTCCACAACCAGTGCAGCCATCTAACACTATTGGACGCCAGATTTTTTCTCCGTTTCTTCTTGTCTTCTCTTCCATTATAATAGCCGTATCACCAATTGGGCATTCCGTAACACACAAATCACATAACTCACGATCAAACACATGATCATTTACTGAAGATGCTTTTCGCTCTTTTCGTTTAGGGTTAGGCGAACGATAAACTCCTTCAAACCCATCCTCTCTAGGTACACCTTTAAAACTTTTTCCGTTTCTTGCCAAACAGGTTTCGTGATTGGTAACTGCAATACCCATTTTGGTATTTGATTTCATTGCCAATGATTGTACAATAAATGGATTATAATCCGGACCTGGAGTTGGATTTTCTTTTTGATGTTCTAATAAAGCATTTTCACCTGCCTTTTTAAAAGGCAGAAAATTTAATGCCGCAGTTGGGCATGTTTCTACACACTGCATGGCATCACAAGAAAAATCACAGGCTTGTGCTCGAGTATCAATATATGGCGTACCATAGGACAAACCATCTGAAATTCCAGCTAATTTTATTGCTTCAATAGGGCATATTTGTACACAAAGTCCACATTTGATACATGCATATATAAAATCATCTTCAATAACAGCACCCGGAGGGCGTAATAATATTTTATCACTTTCTTCATTAAAGTGTTTTAAGTAATTAACTCCAGCACCTACAGCTCCAAGAGCAGCTACTGCAACTGCTCCATTTTTTAGAAACTGTCGTCTATTAATATCTGATTTTGATTTTTCCATATAATATCAGTATTAAGTTTTATTTATTCGGTTTACTCATTTACAAATCACTATTCTCTCTACCTTCTTTTCGATTCTCCTTTTCCTTCTTAATAATTACGCTCTTTATTATGTTCCCATTTATATAGAGGTTTTTTATCTCTTAATACAAATTTTGGTTTTGAGAATGGAGCTAAACGTTCTAAAAAATCTAATACTTCCAAAATAGGAGCCCCGTAAAAGAATTTTACATTTTTATTAAATGCCCATAAATGTTCACTATAACTGTATAAACTATAGGGCACATCGCCTATATTGTCTTTATCTTTATCATAACCTTGGTAATCACTCCAATAATTACCTTCAAATTTATTACCATTTGCTGTTTTGCCACGAGTATATACTTGTGTTAAATTATCATGAAGGTAGTTTCCTTTGACTAAATTACCTTCCAAATCAGAATGAAACAACATACCCACATTGCAAAAAGCGATTTCATTACCTACTACCGTATTTATTTTTTCAGTTACAAAAGGAGATACATCAAAGTGAATGCCATAAGCAGAGTATAGAAAGCGATTATTTAATATTTGATTAGAAGATGTTTCTTTTAAGCCTAAACACATTCCGGTAGAACCTACAGAGCCTTGAATTAAATTTTCAGATAAAATTGTTTGCTCACTATACATCAGAAAAACTCCTACAGAATTATTATAAAATTCGTTATTATGTATACGATTATTATGTGCATACATAAAGTGAATACTATATCTATTTCCTACCCCTTTATTCCCTTCAAAATGATTACCAGAAGAATACCAAACTACCATATCACGTACACCATGCCAATAGTTAAACTGTATTTTATTATTGGTAGAATACCAAAGCCGAATGGCATCACCTTTTAAGGCTAAAGGTTTTCTTGAGATAGAGGTAATATCATTATGTTCAACAATAACCCCATCTGATTTAAAAATATCAACTCCAAAAAGACATTCTTCAATAAGACAATTTTGAACAATTGTATGATTTGCTTCAATAATCTTTACCCCTGCATCCAACCTGTCAGGAGAATCACCTGAATTTGTTATATGTAAATTCTTAATGGTTACACTATCTGCTTTTACATAAAAAACAGATTCATTTGCCATACCTGAAACCGTTGCTTTTCCTCCACCGTCAATTACCACATTAGGCACTTTTATAGTAGCGGGACCTGTATAGAAACCTGGTTTTAGTTTTAAAGTATCCCCTGGCTTGAGTTTTTTAAGCAATGTATTGAGGAACACTTGATTCTCATCCGAAGTAAAAGGAGTAATTTCAGTAAGCAAACCAGCTGTTTCGAAATCTTTTTCTTGTGAAAAAGATTTCCATTGTAATAGGATTAGCAACATGAGGAAATAAACTCTCATAATAATAAGTATGTTTTAAATAAAAAGAAAAAATTGTCTCTAAAAATGGAACTAAGCTTAACTAAAATATGAAAATAAACAACTAACTATGAAATCACTTAAAGAGACAATTTGACTATAAAATCACTAATTAACTATTTGATTTTAATGAAATATATTTTCTTTTAAACAATATTGCTAACAATAAGAAAACAAACACTGCAAGTGCTACAAAGAACCCATAATATGGATAAGCAACTGTTTCAAACTGAGCCACTTTACCATGCCCAAAAACAGTTGGCATAAATGGTTTAATCCCTGCAAAAGCCCCTCCTCCATGTAGATCTAAATGATGACCATACCAATACATGGAATACATATAAAGAAAAAGGAAATAAAACGGCAACAATGCTGGTAACATGGCAAATATTACATTCTTCTTTTTAGGAGTTACAATAAAAACAATTACCAATAAACCTAAAACAACAAAAATATACCTTGAATTGACCAAAATACCATTCAATATTTTTAAATATTGCGGAGTAACATCCACTTGAAATGGGCTACCTGTCTCAGGATCAATAACATCTTCCCCTTCCCCATCTTTTTTAGTGTCAAAAACATAGTATTCTGGAACAGGCTTTATTTGTCCATCTTTTAATTCTTCAAAAACACGACTATTGATACCTTGTACTATTGGATACATCCCAATATAATGGTTAATTGCAGTCATTTCCATCAAACAATCTGCTCCTTCATTTGTTGTTATCTCTGCTCTTTCTTGAACTCCTTCACAACCATTATAAACACCATCATATTTAAACTCTATACGAATTCCTTTAGGGTACATAGATTTTGGATATTGATGACTTTGTAAAGCCACCCACCATATAGGCATAAAATATACTGCAATGATTAACAATAACCCAACTATAGCGAAGATTTTGTACAGAAGTCCAAATTTTTTTGCTTGACTATCCATTATATATAATTTTTTTAGTTCTATTACAAATTTAACAAAAAACAAAATTAATTGTTTCTCAAAAAAAGTAATATTATTAGTTTATTTTAATTTAGACCAAATAAAAATTTGAAATTAATTCTTAAAAAACCCCGAGTAAGAAAATGAATTCCTACTCGGGAGTAGTAATTTATTTAGCGGTAGCTCCTGCCGCGCTTAGCATGTATTTGATGGCATTTTTCATGTCATCATCAGATAAATCAGTGAATCCCCCTTTTGGAGGCATCACACCAATTTTTCCTTGAAATCCTTTGATTGTGTGGTCAAGAAGCACATCCATACCTTGAGTTCCAATGGTTACCCAACGTTCTTTTTCATCTAATTTAGGAGCACCCGTTACACCAGTAGCATGACAAGCCATACATTTAGTATCATATGTTGCTTTACCATTACCAAAATCACCACCAGCAGAACTTGTGTCACCAGACTTAGCTTCCATTAATTCCTTCGATTTTGCTTTCATATAGGCAATAATCTTATTAACATCTTCTTTAGATACATTTTGATTAGGCATCGCTAATTTATAATGTTGACGCATCGCTTCTATATCGGTATCTTTCATTTTAGAATCTGGATCTAAAATCCATTCTTTCAGCCATTTGTCATCTCTACGTAATTCAATCATTGCTAAATCTGGTCCATTAAATTCTCTACCAAATTTATGACAAGCACTACAACCATAGTTCAAATATTCTAATTCACCAGGTAATAAGTTTGCTAACTCAATTGCTGATGGTTTAAATGATTGCATTTTCATATCTACATTGATACGATTTGTATAAGCCAATACTCTATCATTATCAGCAACCTGATCAAATTCAACAGCTAAATAACCAACCAACTGACGTTTTGTTGGGCTGTTTTGCGCATCTAATAAAATAGGATACATACCAGATTTATCAGCTAAAAACTTAATAGTAGCCGTTTCACCCGGACTAAAATGATACATTTTATCATAAGCAGAAATTTGATAAACATAATGATCTAATTTAGTTTGACCATGATTAGTCATATATAAGTATACCGTTTGACCTTGTTTTACATTAAGGTTATCTGGAGTTACTTTCCCATCTTTTATGGTTCCATAAACATGTACATTTTTACCCTTTACAGCAGTCTTTTCAGCACCTAATGCAGTAAAATGCTTAGATTTTTCATCTGTAATAATATTAGTTCCTACAGGATAGATTTCCTCTGACTTAAACTCATCAACGTGAATCAAAGTTGTATAATGAGGTTCACCCATTGGTAATGGTAAATCATATATTACAACAGGGTCTCCATCACCACTTATATCAATAAGTTGGTGATTTTGTGGATGTAAAGGTCCTACCGGATTAAAACGGTCAATAGATAATTTATTTAAAGAAATTAAATATTTACCATGAGGTTTTTGAGTATCTCCGGAAGCAGACACTAAGTGACCTACATTATAATGAGAAGGTACATAACCTAATACTTTTAGATTGATATAATCCCATTTAGTAATACGTGAATCTACATAAATAGACGTATAAATAATACCTTTTTTACTATCATATTGATTGTGTAATGGTCCTAATCCAACCTCAACACTACCATGTAAAGCATCTTCTAATTTGATAATATTAATACCATACCTGTCTTTACCTTCAAAATTTCTATCTTTAATAGCTTTCATTATTTTATCAAACTTGTAAACCCAAGCATGAGAATCTAATTTACCGGCTACTACAATATATTGACCGGTTGGGTCAACATCAACACCATGAGGTGATTTTGGTTCAGGAACTAAGAAAAATAAATCGTGCTTAACAGCATCTGCTATTTTAATTACTCTGTGACCACGAATCATCATCGGTTTGATCGTACCATTTTTTAATAATTTTTCAGCTTTTTTCCAATTGGTTACATGCAAGTAATCCACATCTCTTGAAGAACAACCCGCTTCAAATGGAGGGCGTCCACTTTCAATACCACCATAATACATCTCTGTACAAAATGAATTGGTAAAGCCCCAACCATAAGAATCTAATTTACCTGCATCAGATAAATCTTGTGTATAAGGAGGAAATTCAAAAGTGAATGATTCTTTTTCAAGAATTCTTCCTTTATCATCATCAAAACGCCAATAAGTAAGACCACCTCTCCAGTATTTTTCAAAGTTAGCTTCACTTAATTCGTGATATTTCCAATCTAAAGGAGCTGGATATTGTGATGCTTCCATAAAATAACGGGAATCAGGAGTAAAGAAACATCCACCATGATTAGAACGATAAATTGGACTATTCACAGTTTGTTTACCTTGAAAATCCTTTAAACTAAATACAAATAATCTTGGATTTGCTTTGTCATTAATAACACCCCATTTTCCATTATAAACTCCATCTGTTTCAGACATACCAACGTGGTGCGTATCTGCCCATAAAATTTCTTGCCCTTCAATAAAACCTGTTCTCATCAAATCCATAGTTTCTTCACTATAACCAAAACCAGAATATGGTTGACGTGTATTAAGTGGTACATATTTTAACATACGCATAGATGGTACAGTGTACAAGGGTAAGTTTCCTTCTTGTCCTCCAGAATTTATAGCGATATACTCTTCTTTAAGATTATCAGGAGTATAAGTTTTTGCAGCAGATAATACATCTTGAGCATTTAATCCTCTACGATCTACTACTTCTTTAAAAGATTCTTTTCCGAATGGTTTTCCAGAAATATTAGTTCCACCGGCGTATTCATCGCCGCCTTTGTCTTTATCACCACAACTTACAGTAAGCAAGCCTAAAGTGATTACAAACAAGCCCATCATAAAAAGTGAGCCATATTTTTTATTTAATATATTTTTCATTGTTTGAAAATTTTGTTTTGACTTAACTTATTATTTATTTATTTTTTCACCTAAGAGTTTCTTAGCACGTAAACCTACATCAGCAGTTTTTACTTGATATTGCCAATATTGTTCTGCCCATAAGAAAGCTTGTTTATATTTGCCTTCTTTGGCATATCTCTCATGTTTTTCTTTAGAATCTTCTGCCTGTTTTAACTGGTCAAATGCATCATCAACTAAGGCTGCTACATAAGGATAATCGCCAAAATTATTTTCTTTAAGATAAGTAACTACTCCATTGATAATACCCTGAGTTTCATCAATTACAACTAATTTCTCTTCATACAATTTCTTGTATTCTTCTTGTTGTGCAGCAGTAAGTACTACTTCTTCTTGTTTTACGTCAATGTGTCCTTTTGGACGAATCAATAAAATTCCTTCCATTTCAAGGTGTAATGCTGAACAGAATTCTGTACAGTAGTATGGAAATATACCTGGTCTGTCTGCTGTAAAAGTAACAGAAGCCGTTTTACCTGGTTCAAAACTACCATGAACGCCATAAGTATCAACAGTAAAACCATGTGTTTCATCTTCAGCACGTTCTAAATTAGTTAAGTGAAATGTTACTACATCACCTTCGTTAACGGTAACAATTTCAGGAGTAATATGCGAACGGATCAAAGTACCAAAAATATGTACTCTGTTACCTTCACGTTCAATTTTTTCCTGACCTGCAACGGTTTTGTAACGAGAAATCTCACCTGTACGAGTATTTGTTCCTAATGGGTAACGAATAATAGGCTTGATAGTAGTACGTAGTACTGAAACTGCACCATATACATTAGCTTGAGGTAAACTCATGGTATAAACATCTTCCATATCATCAGAAGAAATATCAATCAAATGTTGGAAACTTGGTCGAATAGGACCTACATTAGGATAATTCTCATACAAACCTTCTTTGTTAACTACTGTTAGGTAGTTTGAATGAGGAGTAGCTGACAAACCTTGAGGAGTCATTAAAAAACTAGGTTTAAAACTTAATTTTAATTCATTTTCTGTTTTCCCTGATTCGTAATTAAAACGAACTATTTTGCTATCTCCATGAGCAGAAGCATAAGCTGTATTTTTACGATAATCAAAAGCTATATCAATAACATCATTACCTATAGCAATACTTGTTTTTTGAACATCCGCTAATGCAACAACGTCCCCTTTAGCTAAAGCTGATTTAACTTTTGCAAAGTCAAACACAATAACATTGTTTCCGGCAGCAACAAGGAAATTTTTTCCATTTGCTGTTACTTTTGCCGTTTTACCAACAGCGGGAAGTTCAATAAATCCTACAGCATTATTTTTTTTAGCATCTGCAAAAGACACTACATTAAAGTCATTTACTTTTTTAGTTGATACTGTTGCCAATTTGGTGTAATCTAAAACATATACATAGTTTTTACCATCTTTATCAGCTAAGCCTACCATTAAACCATTACTACTGCTTTTTCCAGCATCAAAGTAATCCAT
>JADGEA010000111.1:0-2232 GCA_016744615.1 Flavobacteriaceae bacterium | reverse complement strand
TCACGACCACCACGTGGCATAAACGTTTTAACAGCTGCCAGCACATCCTGATCATCTAGACCTCGTGCTGATTTTACATCGTTTAGAGTCTGTTGTGCAGAAGCATCAGTAATAACTAAAGATACTAAAACAAGTCCAACAAAAACTCTGATAAACCAATTGGATTTCTTCATTTTTTTTAATAATTGATTAGTGAATTAACTTCGATAAAGTTACAATATTAAAAACGCTCGGATTGTTATACAACTAACTACATAGTGTTACATTTGTCACTTATACAGTTAAATGCCAACTTTATGTAAATAGTTATCAGTAATCATTTCGGTTAATTATTTATCCTAAAATTACATAATTAAGCTCTTATATAACCAAATTTTCAATACAACATATTTTATTTATTATATGAAAGATACTGTTATCTTTTATATATTTGCTATATGTTAAGTAATCAAAGTAAATATGCGATTAGAGCAGTTTTATATCTTGCCATTTATTCAAGTAAGACTAATAAATTAGGATCAAAAAAAGTTGCGGAATTAATTGATATTCCTGCACCTTTTTTGGCTAAAATATTTCAAACTCTGACCAGAGAGAAAATAATATCTTCAACAAAAGGACCAAATGGAGGTTTTTATTTGACCAAAGAGGAATTATCTAAAAATTTAATGGGTATTATTGAATGTATTGATGGTTTGGATTCTTTTAAATCCTGTTTTGTAGGTTTACCAAGATGCAGTGATGAAAACCCATGTGCCATTCACCATATTGCATCTCCCTGCCGGGATGTTTTGATCAAAGAATTAACCGAGAGAAGTATTGCAGATTTTGCAGAGGACTCCAAAAAAGGAAAATCATTCATTTTCCTAAAAACATAGTTTCAGAAATTCACTACATAACATGACATTTGTCAAATTTTTATACTTTTAATCTATTATTTTTGTTGCTATAATTTATCTACTTATGGCAATAAGAGTATTCCTTTTTTTTATACTTTTAGTTTTTTTTATATCTCCTATTTTTACTCAGGAAAAGAATAAAACATCCGAAAAAACGGAAAAGAAATTAAAACTCTATGGCGATTTTCGTTTTAGAGGTGAAGCAGACCGTGATTCAAGAAGAATTAATGGGTCATACAGAGATGACAGAGACCGATTGCGATACAGGCTACGATTTGGATTTAAATACAACTATAATGAAAATTTTGAACTGGGTGGAAGATTAAGGTCTGGTAATCCTTTAAATCAACAATCTCCTCATGTAACTATAGGAGATGATTTTCGGCCGGATCAAATTACTATTGATAAGGCTTATTTAAAATTCACTTATTCCAATTATTGGATATGGGGAGGGAAAAACAGCATGCCTTTCTGGCGTCAGAATGAAATGCTGTGGGATGATGATGTAACACCTGAAGGAGTATCAACTGGTGCGAAATTTCAAATAGCAAAAGATCAATCCTTTTCATATGTTCTAGCATATTACATTGCTAATAGATCTGAAAAAAAATTCAAAGATGACGGAAATCTCATCATTGCCCAATTGTTATTTGATTCCAACAAAAATGACCATAAATTAACTGCCTCATCTGGTTTTATATTTGGCAATAACCTGCAAAATAACCCTATCCCAATAAATTCTTTTTTTATGGATTATAAAATTTGGGCCAGTAGTGTACAATATAAATGGAATGCTTTTATTTTTGGAGCAGATCTTTATCATAATATAGAAAATTATGATGATAACCCAGATATTAATGAGGTTTATAAAGACCAAAAGACTGGCTACGTTACCAGTTTAAAATATACCGTCAACAAGTTTCAACTTGGCTATTGCTATGCACATATTGAAAAATATGCTGTAATAGATTATTTTGCACAAGACGACTGGCTAAGATGGGGAACAGAAACTTTTACCCGATCCAGTAATTTTAAAGGTCACGAACTCAAAGCCCGGTATACGATCAATTCTCAATTCAATATTACATTTAGAACATGGCTTGTGAGCGGAATTGTCACAACCGGTTCCCATCTGGAATCTGGGAATAGATTCAGACTTGATCTTAATTTTAAATTTTAATTATTACCCCTCACCTAACTGTAAAAACACTGTGCTAAATACAAATTATACTATTATAAAATAATTACTACATTTGTAAACCCATTTATATCAACACATAAGGGATGATTCAACAAATAACAAAAGGTATTAAAATATCAGTAAGCACTAATTTTG
>JADGEA010000325.1 GCA_016744615.1 Flavobacteriaceae bacterium | reverse complement strand
TTTCAGCATCGATAGAACCGTTTTTTTGAGTTCCATAATCATAACCAGAAGCACTTTTACTATCTGAATATCCCCATTTAATTTCGTGCTTGTCCAGTAAATTGGTCAAGGATTTTAAATTGTCTGCATTGCCATTTAATACATAACTCTTGTATTTTAATTGATCGTTATTAAAAAATGTTTTAAACTCTGTGTTTAACTGCTTTGCGTTTTTCGAGGATATTTCAACCGTTGACAATCCTGTTGTGTTATGGTGTTGCATTCGATCTACTAAGGTTAAAACATAGCCTTCGTCGGTGTTGATACCTAATCCTGCTCTTCCGTGTCCAGCTTGTTCATAGGTCATCCCAATAGCTCCCATAAAAGTAGGGTAGGTGTCTCCATAACTTGGGTATAATAAATCGAAACGTTCTCGAGTAAAAAATAACCACCCTTCACGATCAAAATATTTTGCGTGATTTTTACCTATTTGCACTTGAAAATCTCGTTGCCAATCTGAAATTATTTCATGAAACGGTTCTGCAGCTGGCGCAAAATAATAAGGCTCGTTAATACCTTGCTCATGAAAATCTACATGTACATGAGGCATCCATTGATTGTATATTTTTAAACGTTGAGTGCTTTCAACTTGAGAAGCCCAAACCCAGTCTCTATTAAGATCAAAAAGGTAATGATTAGGTCTTCCACCAGGCCAAGGTTCATTGTGTTCGGTAGCAGCTTGTTTTACATCGTAAGGAGTAGCTTTTACTTGATTGTACCAATTTACATAACGATCACGACCATCAGGATTGATACAAGGGTCAATAATAACCACCGTATTTTCTAACCACAATTGTTTTTTGGTGATCAACTCGTAAAGAGTTTTCATGGATGCTTCGGTACTGGAAGCTTCGTTTCCGTGAACATTATAACTTAACCAAACAATAGCAGTTTCAGGATTGGCATCGCCCTCCATAATTCCAGCATTTTTAAGGTTGTTGGTTCTTATGGTTTCTATATTCTCTAAATTGTTTTTAGAAGAAACAATCGCATAAGTTAAGGGTCTTCGTTCGTTGGTTTTTCCGTAACTGTCATAAGTAACTAAGTTACTGTTGGAAGCAACGTACTCAAAATAATTGACCACATCGGCATGACGAGTAAATTGAGTGCCGATTTCATAGCCTAAAAACTCGGATGGAGATTTAATTTGTGCGGTTAAGGATAAAGAAATAAATAGAAATAGAATTGTCAAGTAACGAATCATGGTTGGTTTTTATTATTGCCTGCAATTTAAAAAATGTTTTATATTTCATCCTATATATTTATTAATTAACATTCTCTTGCAAATCGCTATTAAGGATTTTGTATTTTTACGACAGATATTGCAAACCAATTTATGTCGATAAAACATTTACCTTATAAAAAAACGGGATACTTTTCATCGTTAATGCTTGATTACTTAACTAAAAAAGAGGATTTACAATCTTTTTATCATCGTTTTCCTAAAATCGAAAATTTTGAAGATCAGTTAAATGAAAAAAAATTGTCTGTTCGAGAGCAGTCGAGAACTATTCTTGTCAATTCTCTTAACAAACAATATCAAGATTTCGATATTTCTGAAGAGACTCAAAGCAATATCAATTCTCTTTTAAACGAAAATACTTTTACCATCACCACAGGGCATCAACTCAATTTATTTACGGGACCTTTGTATTTTTTATATAAAATATTTTCAGTAATTAATTTATCGGAAAGCTTAAATAAAAAACATTCGGATCAGTATTTTGTGCCTGTTTATTGGATGGCTACGGAAGATCACGATTTTGATGAAATCAATTATTTTAACCTGTTTGGAAAAAAAATAGCTTGGGATCATGAGAGTGGTGGAGCGGTTGGAGAATTGGAAACCGATGGACTAAATGTATTATTGGAAACTTTAAAATCGGAATTGGGAACCAGTGAAAATGCTCAAAAATTATGTACTCTTTTTTCTGAAGCATATATCAACCATAACAATCTAAGCGATGCCACTCGATATTTAGCCAATCAATTATTTGCTGAATACGGTCTGGTGATCATCGATGGAAATCATCGAGAGCTTAAAGAGGAGTTTGCTCCTTTTGCTCAAAAAGAACTTTTGGATAAAGAATCTTTTATAACTATCAATGAAACCACCGATCGATTAGAATCGATAGGCTATAACAAGCAAGTACACCCAAGAGAAATCAATCTGTTTTATATTACAAAGGGATTGCGAGAACGAATCATTGAAGAAAACGGAAGCTTTAAAATTAATAATACGGAGCTTGTATTTACCAAAGATGAAATATTAAAGGAGCTTCAGAATTTCCCTGAACGTTTTTCTCCCAATGCTTTATTAAGACCACTTTTTCAAGAAGTAATATTACCAAATCTTTGTTATGTAGGTGGAGGAGGAGAGTTGGCCTATTGGTTTCAGTTAAAAGATTATTTTAAAAGTGTGGAGGTGACGTTCCCGATATTATTATTGAGAAACTCGGTTTTGTTAGTTCCTCAAAAATTATCTCAAAAATTAGAAAAGCTAAATGAAAGTATAGAGGCATTGTTTTTAAATACCTACGAATTAGAAAAAAAGCATACCCATCAACTATCAGATGTTACGATCGATTTTACTTCACAGCGAGCACATTTACAACAACAGTTTAAAGATTTGTATGTGATTGCCGAAAAAACGGATGCCTCTTTTATAGGAGCCGTTGCTGCACAAGAGAAAAAGCAACTCAATGGTTTGGACAACTTAGAAAAAAGATTGTTAAAAGCAGAAAAACGCAAACTCGCAGATCAACTACAGCGATTAACATCTATACAAGAATATTTATTTCCAAAGGAGAGCTTACAGGAGCGTACTGTTAATTTCTCTGAGTTATATTTAGAATATGGAGATTCTCTTTTGGTGTCCTTAAAAAAACAATTGAATCCACTTTGTCATGAATTTACGATTTTGGAGTTGTAGTTTAAGGTGTTTTGTTTAACGGTTTGGCTTAAATGATTTTTAATGCCTTTCCAATATTTTAACAATTCTATTATTTATGATTTCTGACAAATTCCAATTGTACAGTTTTGGATCAGTTGTGCTGTAGAATTCAATAA
>JADGEA010000110.1 GCA_016744615.1 Flavobacteriaceae bacterium | reverse complement strand
AAAGGTAACTTTAGGTCCAAAAGGAAGAAATGTTGTAATTGGTAAAGCTTTTGGCGGACCACAAATTACAAAAGATGGTGTAACCGTTGCAAGAGAGATCGAGTTAGAAAATCCTCTTGAAAATATGGGAGCACAAATGGTGAAAGAAGTAGCTTCAAAAACAAACGACCTGGCTGGTGATGGTACAACTACTGCAACTGTTTTGGCACAGGCAATTGTTAAAGAAGGTTTAAAAAACGTTGCTGCAGGTGCAAACCCTTTAGATTTGAAACATGGAATTGATTTGGCAGTTAAATCTGTTATTGAAAGCCTTTCTGATCAGTCAGATGTTGTTGGCAGTAAACTGGATAAAATCAAACAAATTGCTTCTATCTCATCTAATAATGATACTTCTATAGGAGATCTTATTGCTAAAGCATTTGCGAAGGTTAGCAAAGAAGGTGTAATTACTGTGGAAGAAGCTAAAGGAACTGAGACTTACGTGGATATTGTAGAAGGTATGCAATTTGACAGAGGTTATTTATCTCCTTATTTTGTGACAGATTCTGAAAAAATGGTTACTGACCTGGAAACTCCTTATATATTATTGTATGATAAAAAAATATCTACAATGAAGGATTTACTTCCCATTTTAGAACCGGTTGCACAAACAGGAAAACCACTTTTAATTATTGCTGAAGATATTGATGGTGAAGCATTGGCAACATTGGTTGTGAATAAATTACGTGGATCATTAAAAATTGCAGCAGTGAAAGCTCCTGGATTTGGTGACAGAAGAAAATCTATGCTAGAAGATCTTGCAATATTAACCGGTGGTACTGTAATCGCAGAAGAAAGAGGTTTTACTCTTGAAAACGCTACAATTGATATGTTAGGTGTTGCTGAAAGAGTAACCATTGACAAAGACAATACTACAGTTGTGAACGGATCTGGAGACGCTAAAAATATCAAAGGAAGAGTTAATCAGATCAAATCTCAAATTGAAACTACAACTTCTGATTACGACAAAGAAAAGCTACAAGAACGTTTGGCTAAATTAGCCGGTGGTGTAGCTGTTTTATATGTTGGTGCTGCTAGTGAAGTGGAAATGAAAGAGAAAAAAGACAGAGTGGAAGATGCTTTACACGCAACAAGAGCTGCTGTTGAAGAAGGAATTATTCCTGGTGGAGGTGTTGCTTTGGTAAGAGCTAAAAGCAAATTGGGAAAATTAAAAACAGAAAATTTTGATCAGGAAACTGGTGTGAAAATTATAGCAAGAGCTATTGAAGAGCCATTACGTCAAATTGCTGAAAATGCTGGTGCAGAGGGATCTGTAGTTGTATCAAAAGTAATTGAAGGTGAAAAAGATTTTGGTTATAATGCTAAAACAGATGAATATGTACAAATGCTTAAAGCAGGAATTATTGATCCTACAAAAGTAACGCGAATTGCATTAGAAAATGCTGCTTCCGTTGCAGGAATGATCTTAACTACTGAATGTGCTTTAGTAGATATTAAAGAAGAAAATGCACCTGCAATGCCTCCAATGGGTGGCGGTGGAATGCCGGGAATGATGTAGTAGACATCATCACAAATAATAATTAAAACCGTTTCAAATTTATTTTTGAAACGGTTTTTTATTGTTATTTAAAAGTATATTTCAAAATAAAAAGCACATTGCTTTTTGGCATTGGCACCAAATTGGTTTCCGTATATTCCGTATTAAAAATATTATTGAACATACCTGATAATTCTAAATCTTTATACATAGCTGTCAGCTTAAAATCCACTACATTATAACTCGTTCCATCAGGTCTTTCAACAAATCGAAAGGCAATATTTTGCCTTAAATATTTTAAAAACTGAGAATCAAAATTTGCTGTTAGCTGATGCTTTATTGAATTTAAAGAATATCTTGAAAAGGGTAAATCCTGTTCCAGAATATTGTCTTCCAAAAACGTATAACCCATATTGAATTTCTGCTGGAAACCTGATAAATCAAATCTGTATTGCACTTCAGTTTCAATTCCTTTGGCAGTTACTTCTGCCAAATTTTCTGCTTTCCATTTATCTTCTTCCTCTTCTTTTATATAATCAATCAAATCCTTTGCTTCTCGATAAAACATTGCAACATTTATCGTGAATTTATTAGAATTATATTTAGCTCCTATTTCTTCTGATAAAGCCTTTTCTGGGTTCAGATTAATATTCCCAACAGTAGTTGGACTGTTATAATACAAGTCTGTGTAAGTAGGGATTCTATAAGTATATCCCATATTTCCATAAACTTTAAAACTTTCAGATATTTTATATCCCAGATCAATTCCGGGGAAAGCCTGAAAATCAAAATCGGAATAATAGGTAAGAGCTACACCTGGTGTAACATCCAACTTTTCGTTAAAAACACTAAATCTATGTTCTAAAAATCCGGTAATCATTGTTCTATCATGATCTCCTAAATTATTACTTGAAATAAATACCTGTGCTATATCTACTCCAAAACCAGTCACACCAATTTTAGAATCAAGGGTTGTATTGAACTCCCCTCCTATTTTGTTTGTTATATGCAAGTTTCTATAAACCTCAGGTTTCTCACGAATATACTCGTACATATCCTGACCTCGTTTCCAGTAAATTTTAGGCTTGAAAGTAAAACTATTCGAACTTAAATTTGTTGAAACTCCAACCAAACTTGATTGTGTTTCTTCGTATTGATCTTTGGCTTCTGGGCTTGCATAAAATCCATTTGCGCCAAACTTTCGATCCATAAAAGTAGCAATAACATCAATTGGTGTAGATGAGGTGTTGAACTTACTTTTTATAAACACATTTCTATTTTCAAAATCTGTATTATATCGATACCCATCGGATACTTTTCGAGAAACATGTACCTGATGCGAAGAATTTTTTAAATTCAAACCACCAGTTAAAGCAATAGTTCCAGTATGGTAAGAGCCGTACGCTAGTTCTCCGGTTAATTGAGTATTTACAGTTTTCTTGGTGACAATATTAATTGCTCCTGTAAAAGCATTTTGCCCATAAATTCTTGCTGCAGGTCCTTTAATGATCTCAATTCGCTCAATGTTTTCTATAGGGATCATTATATTCATGGTATGATGACCTGTTTGAGGGTTTTCAGTTTTTATTCCATCAATCAAAACCAAAGTTTGATCAAAACTTCCACCACGAATGTAGAGATCAGATTGCATACCATCGATTCCTCTTCGTCTAACATCAACACCCGTAAATTGTTGTAAAAGATCAGCTACATTATTAGCTGTACTATTTTGGATATCTTCCCTAGAAATTATATGAATTGTTCTTGAATTTTTAGAAAATGGAACTTCAATTCTATTAGACGTTAAGATAATTTCATCTAATTTCTCTGTCTTATTTTCCTGAGAAAATACATTGCTATAGCATAGAGCTAAAACAATAAAAAATATATTTTTTAGTTTCATAAATTGAATAATTAATAAGTCGGCGAAAGTACAAAAAGAGTTACAATTGTTACAGAGAAAACAATGAAATATTTACCCAAATACTCCATGATCCATGTATTTTTTTATTTGATCTGGTTTAGCTTATTTCTATCCTCAGACTCTTTAAATAACAAAATATGAATTAGACTTAAGCTAATAAAAAGAAGCAAATAGGAATAAAACAACAAATCCATTGTTGAAATTGATGTCCATTCCAAAGATAGTGCAGGGAAAAGTAAAACAAATTCTGTAATAATTACAGATATCAAATAAACAATCCAAATCCATAAATAAATCTTTTTATTTGTAAACACCCAAATAAAAGGTACGTACAGGCCTAAAAACAAAAAGTGTAACCAAGCAATCAAAATAAACCTATTATTTACCACAAGCTCTGCAATCATTGGAAAAGTACCTACTATATTGATTAGGACAACTAATAAAACTATATAATAAATATTGCGAAGACCTTTTGATTGTGATATAAATGAGAATCTAAACTTTAATAATAAAACAAACAATAATACTGAGCCTATACCTCCAAACAATTGAATAGCCCAATGATCAAAACTATAATCAAGCGTATGTGCATATAATAAAACTAGTGAAGCAGAAATACCAATAACCACTTTTTTATGTATTTTCAACTTAACTTTTTTGGCAAGCAAGGCGAACATCCAAATAAAATATACACCCAAGAATTGAAAATGTAAATAAAAGAAAACTGACTGCTGGTACCAGGGTGAATTCTTTAAGTCTAAAACCATCAAGGGACCTAAAGCATACGGTCCTAGAGATGATAGAAAATGAAAAACAATCCCCACTTTAACCAGTAATAAGATCTCTTTTTTACCTTTTAATCTTTTCCATAACCTTACGAGCAAAATATAACTAATCCACAAATGCAATGTTAAAAACAGAATAGAATATAAAGCATAACCCTGTAGAATAAAAGCAATGACCATAAGAGCCATACACACCTGCATTGTAACATAATATCGATATGAAACTTTATCTATTTCTTTGGTGAAATTCGTCCACACAAAAACAAGCAATGCATTAAATAAAAAGCCAAGCAGCATCACATGCGAATGTGCATGTAAAATATATTTGAAATTAAATGGCATGGTAATGCCACCAGTATATGCATAGCGTAATACCAGCCCGATAAAGGCTCCAATTATTCCAAATAATAACGGAAATACCCAAAGTTTTTTAGGAAACATATAGTATAAAACAAAAACGCTGAACAATGTTCAACGTTTATTTATTAATTAAGCTTGACCTGTTGGTCCAAAATTCATAGGAATTGGTGGTTGGTCATAATCTTTGATTTCACCATGATTATTCTCAAAACGTTTTACATTTTCAGCCAAAGCTTTCATTAATCTTTTTGCGTGTTGCGGAGTAAGTATGATACGAGATTTTACTTTCGATTTTGGTGTACCTGGCATCACATTGATAAAATCAACAACAAATTCAGAAACTGAATGGTTGATTATTGCCAGATTTACATATGTTCCATCCGCTATCTTCTCGTCTAACTCAATATTCAATTGGTTTTTAACCTCTTCTTTTGACATAATAACTAGAATTAAAAAAGGCGCAATAAATTGCGCCTTTGTGTTTAACTTTCCATTTCTTCTTTAGAGCCAACGATTAAATGATCATAATCTCTCATCCCTGTACCTGCCGGGATTCGTTTACCAACAATTACATTTTCTTTTAATCCTTGTAAATAATCTTCTTTACCATGAACAGCTGCTTCATTTAAAACTTTTGTAGTTTCCTGGAAAGAAGCTGCCGAAATAAATGATTTCGTCTGTAACGAAGCTCTTGTAATACCTTGTAATATTGGCTCTGCTGTTGCAGGAACCGCATCACGTGCTTCTACCAATTGCTTATCATTTCTACGAAGTATAGAATTCTCATCTCTTAAAGCACGGGCTGTAACAATTTGTCCGGCTACCATATCAGCTGAATCACCAGCTTCTTCAATCACTTTCATTCCGTAAATATTATCATTCACTTCTATAAAGTCATTTTTATGAATCAATTGATTCTCTAAGAAAATAGTATCACCTGAGTCAATGATCTTAACTTTACGCATCATTTGACGAACAACAACTTCAAAGTGTTTATCATTAATCTTTACACCTTGTAATCGATATACTTCCTGCACTTCATTAACCAAATATTCCTGCACTTTTGCTGGGCCTTCAATATTCAATATATCGGTTGGAGTAATTGAACCATCAGAAAGTGGCATACCTGCTCTAACAAAATCATTTTCCTGAACCAAGATTTGATTTGAAAGTTTTACCAAATATTTCTTGATATCACCAAGTTTTGATTCTACGATAATTTCACGGTTACCACGTTTGATCTTACCAAATGAAACAACACCATCAATTTCAGAAACAACTGCCGGATTAGAAGGGTTACGAGCTTCAAATAACTCGGTTACACGTGGTAAACCACCTGTAATATCACCTGCCTTACCAGATTTTCTAGGAATTTTCACTAAAATTTCACCAACTTTGATATCTTGACCTTCTTCAATTAAAAGGTGAGCACCTACAGGCAAAGAGTAAGAGCGAATTGTTTCTCCTTTTTTATCTTGTACATGTAAAATTGGAATAACTTTTTTCTTCTTGGCATCCGTTATAACTTTTTCTTTATAACCTGTTTGCTCATCCATTTCAACCTGGAAAGTAACACCTTCAACTATATCTTCAAATGCTGCTTTACCACCAAATTCAGAAACAATAACACCATTATATGGATCCCATTCACAAATTACATCTCCTTTTTTAATGGTTCTTTTACCATCAACAAAAATCTTTGAACCATAAGGTATATTATTTGTACTCAGTATAATACCTGTATTTTTATCAATAATTTTAATTTCCGCAGTTCGAGAAATAACAATTTTTTCATCATTTCCTTCCGCATCAACACTAGTAACAATTTTTAATTCATCAATAGTAAGGTTACCATCAAATTTAGAAACCAACTTATTATCTTCAGAAATGTTACCTGCAATACCACCTACGTGGAAAGTACGAAGTGTTAACTGGGTACCCGGTTCACCAATAGATTGTGCCGCAATAACTCCAACTGCTTCTCCTTTTTGTACCATTCTGTTGGTTGATAAACTATTACCATAACATTTGGCACAAATACCTTTTTTAGATTCACAAGCTAAAGCAGAACGAACTTCCACTGTATCTATAGAAGTTTTTTCAATTCTTTTTATAAGTTCTTCTGTAAATAATTCACCTGCTTCCACAATGATCTCATCCGTCTCTGGATGATGAACATCATGTAAAGAAACTCTACCTAGAATCCTCTCACCTAATGTTTCAACTATCTCATCATTGTTTTTAAGGTGTGTTACCTCTAATCCTCTTAAAGTACCACAATCTTCAATATTAACAATCACATCCTGAGAAACATCTACCAAACGACGTGTTAAGTATCCTGCATCTGCAGTTTTTAACGCCGTATCTGCCAATCCTTTACGTGCACCGTGAGTAGAAATAAAGTATTCTAAAATTGATAATCCTTCCTTAAAGTTTGATAAAATTGGATTTTCAATAATTTCACCACCACCTGCAGTAGATTTCTTAGGCTTAGCCATCAATCCACGCATACCGGTCAACTGACGAATTTGCTCTTTAGAACCCCTTGCACCAGAATCCAACATCATATACACGGAGTTAAACCCATCTTTATCTTCACGCAATCGTTTCATTGATAATTCCGTTAAACGGTTATTGGTTGATCCCCAAATATCAATTACCTGATTATAACGCTCTTTATTAGTTAACATACCCATGTTATAACTTGCCATAATTGAATCAACCTGCTTGTTCGCATCATCAATCATGCCTTGTTTTTCTTTTGGTATAATAATATCTCCTAAACTAAATGATAGACCACCCTGGAATGCAAATTTGAATCCCATATTCTTGATGCTATCAAGAAATTTACCTGTTGTTGGTACATCTGTAACTTTTAAAATATTACCGATAATATCTCGTAAAGATCTTTTGGTAAGAACCTCATTTATATATCCTGCTTCTTCAGGTACAACTTCATTAAACAACACTCTACCAACAGTTGTTTCTATAATTTTAGTTACAGATTCTCCTTCTTCATTTAGATCTTTTGCTCTAACTTTGATCTTTGCATTTAGGTCAACCTTCCTCTCATTAAAAGCAATTTTCACTTCTTCTAAAGAATAAAAAGTAGTTCCTTCTCCTTTAATCTTCACCTTATCAGATGATCTACGCTCTTTGGTCATATAATACAGGCCCAAAACCATATCCTGAGAAGGTACCGTTACCGGAGCACCGTTTGCAGGATTCAGAATATTATGTGAAGCTAGCATCAATAACTGTGCTTCTAAAATTGCTTCCTGACCTAAAGGTAAATGCACCGCCATTTGATCTCCATCAAAATCCGCATTAAATGCAGTACAAACCAATGGATGTAACTGAATTGCTTTCCCTTCAATTAATTTTGGCTGAAACGCTTGGATACCTAAACGGTGAAGCGTTGGAGCACGGTTCAATAGTACTGGATGTCCTTTTAAGACATTTTCTAAAATATCCCAAACTACTGGTTCTCTTTTATCAATTATTTTCTTTGCAGATTTAACTGTTTTTACAATACCTCTTTCAATTAACTTTCTGATAATAAAAGGCTTATAAAGTTCCGCTGCCATATCCTTAGGAATACCACATTCGAATAATTTCAATTCCGGACCAACAACAATTACCGAACGAGCTGAATAATCAACACGTTTTCCTAAAAGGTTTTGACGGAAACGTCCTTGTTTACCTTTTAAAGAATCTGATAAAGATTTAAGTGGTCTGTTAGATTCTGTTTTAACTGCAGATGATTTACGTGTATTATCAAATAATGAATCCACAGATTCCTGCAGCATACGTTTTTCATTACGTAAGATCACTTCTGGAGCTTTGATCTCCATCAATCTTTTCAAACGATTGTTACGAATAATAACTCTTCTGTAAAGGTCATTTAAATCTGATGTTGCAAATCTACCTCCATCTAATGGAACTAACGGGCGTAATTCTGGCGGTATAACCGGAACTACTTTCATGATCATCCACTCAGGCTTATTCTCTTTACGAGTATTTGCATCTCTGAAAGCTTCTACAACGTTCAAACGTTTTAAAGCTTCCATTTTACGTTGTTTCGAAGTTTCTGTATTTGCTTTATGTCTTAATTCATACGACAAAGCATCCAGATCAATTCTTGATAATAATTCGATCAAACATTCAGCACCCATTTTGGCGATGAATTTATTTGGATCTGAATCATCTAAATATTGATTTTCTGGTGGAATGGTTTCTAATATATTCAAATATTCCTCTTCCGTAAGGAAATCCATTTTTTGTACTGGTACTCCTTCTTCATTGTTTGCAATACCCGGTTGAATTACTACATATCTTTCGTAGTAAATAATCATATCTAATTTTTTAGATGGCAAACCTAAAAGGTATCCCATTTTATTAGGTAATGATCTAAAATACCAGATATGTGCAACTGGAACTACTAAATTAATGTGACCTACTCTGTCTCTACGTACTTTTTTCTCAGTAACTTCAACACCACATCTGTCACAAATAATCCCTTTATAACGAATACGTTTGTACTTACCACAAGCACATTCATAATCTTTTATTGGACCAAAAATTCGTTCACAAAATAATCCATCTCTTTCCGGTTTATGTGTACGATAATTTATGGTTTCTGGTTTTAAAACTTCACCTCTTGAATTTTCAAGAATTAATTCAGGTGACGATAAACCGATGGTAATTTTATTAAACTTTTTTACAGTGTATTTTTCTCTTTGTCTTGCCATAATAATGGAATAGAATTAAATGTAAAAATTATTTTGAAGCAGTAAAAGAGGCAGAACCTCTTTACTGCATTTATTGCTAATTATTCTTCTAACCTAAGGTCTAAACCTAGCCCTTTCAACTCGTGCATCAATACGTTGAAGGATTCCGGCAAACCTGGTTCCGGCATTGTATCTCCTTTTACAATTGATTCATAAGTTTTGGCTCTACCTAATACATCATCCGATTTAACAGTTAAGATCTCTCTTAATGTTGCAGATGCTCCATAAGCTTCCAAAGCCCAAACTTCCATCTCACCAAAACGCTGACCACCAAATTGTGCTTTACCACCAAGCGGCTGTTGCGTGATTAATGAATATGGTCCTATAGATCTTGCGTGCATTTTATCTTCAATCATGTGACCTAACTTGATGATATAAATAATACCAACTGTTGCAGGCTGATCAAAACGATCTCCCGTTCCACCATCATATAAGTATGTATGTCCAAAATCAGGAATTCCAGCTTTTCTGGTCAATTCAGTAATTTCATCAATATTAGCACCATCAAAAATTGGTGTAGCATATGTCTCACCTAAATTCTTACCTGCCCAAGCCAGTACTGTTTCATAGATCTGACCAATATTCATACGAGAAGGTACACCAAGCGGATTCAATACAATATCAACTGGAGTTCCATCTTCTAAGAAAGGCATATCTTCCTGACGAACAATTCTAGCTACAATACCTTTGTTACCGTGGCGTCCCGCCATTTTATCACCCACTTTTAATTTACGTTTTTTAGCAACATAAATCTTTGCAAGCTTGATAATACCTTTTGGTAATTCATCACCAATCGTTACAGCAAATTTTTGCCTTCTTAAAGAACCCTGTAAATCACTAACCTTTATCTTATAGTTATGTACTAGCCTATTAACTAGATCATTAAGATTTTTGTCAGTAGTCCAAATACCTTTAGTTAAATGTTCAAAATCAATAACTGAATTTAACATTTTCAAAGTAAATTTCTTACCTTTTGGTAAGATATCTTCGCCAAGATCATTTTGAACACCTTGTGATGTTTTTCCATTGATCAGACTAAATAATTTTTCAATAAGAACTTCTCTTAAACTATCATATTTAACTGTAAATTCAACCTCAAGTCTGTTAACTTCTTCCTTGTCTCTAACTCTTGTTGCTTTATCTTTTACTGATCTCTGGAATAATTTCTTATCAATTACAACACCTCTTAATGAAGGAGAAGCTTTTAATGAAGCATCTTTTACATCTCCTGCATTATCACCGAAGATTGCTCTTAATAATTTTTCTTCAGGAGTTGGATCTGATTCACCTTTTGGAGTGATCTTTCCAATAAGAATATCACCAGGCTTGATTTCAGCACCAATTCTAATCATTCCATTTTCATCAAGATCTTTAGTAGCTTCTTCACTAACATTTGGAATATCTGCTGTAAGCTCTTCAGCACCTAGTTTGGTATCTCTCACATCTAATGAATACTCATCAATATGAATAGAAGTAAAGATATCTTCACGAACAACTTTTTCAGAAATCACAATTGCATCCTCAAAGTTATATCCTTTCCAAGGCATAAAAGCAACTTTCATATTTCTACCTAAAGCCAACTCTCCTTTTTCAGTTGCATAACCTTCACAAAGAACTTTTCCTTTAGTTACTTTATCACCTTTTTGAACAATTGGATGTAAGTTTATTGAAGTTCCTTGATTCGTTTTTCTAAATTTAATTAATTCATAAACTTTAACATCCGAATCAAAACTTACAACACTTTCTCCTTCCGTACGTTCATATTTGATCTCAATTCTGTCAGAATCTACATAGATTACTTCGCCATCACCTTCTGCATTGATCAAAATTCGTGAATCCTCTGCAACTCTTCTTTCCAAACCTGTTCCTACGATAGGAGCTTCCGGTCTCATTAAAGGTACTGCCTGACGCATCATATTTGATCCCATCAATGCACGGTTCGCATCATCATGCTCCAAGAAAGGAATCAAAGATGCTGATATTGAAGAAATTTGATTAGGCGATACATCCATATAATTTACCTCATTAACAGGAACTACAGGGAAATCGCCATCTTCTCTAGCAACCATTTTTTCTAATACAATATTACCCTCAGCATCTAACTCTAAGTTAGACTGGGCAATTTTTTTACCTTCTTCTTCTTCAGCACTTAAATAAATAGGTTTTTGTGTAGTATCAACATGACCGTCTTTTACTTCAACATATGGCGTTTCAATAAAACCTAAATTATTCACTTTTGCATAAACTGCCAATGAAGAGATCAATCCAATATTCGGTCCCTCGGGAGTTTCTATCGGACATAATCTACCATAGTGTGTAAAGTGAACGTCACGAACCTCAAAACCTGCTCTTTCACGAGAAAGTCCACCTGGGCCTAAAGCTGATAATCTTCTTTTATGTGTGATCTCTGCAAGAGGATTGGTTTGATCCATAAACTGAGACAACTGATTTGTACCAAAGAAAGAGTTGATTACTGATGACAAAGTCTTTGAATTAATCAAATCAATAGGTGTAAATACTTCATTGTCACGAACATTCATTCTTTCACGAATAGTTCTTGCCATACGAGAAAGACCTACTCCAAACTGACCTGCAAGTTGTTCTCCAACTGTTCTTACACGTCTGTTAGACAAGTGGTCAATATCATCAACCTCTGCTTTTGAATTTACAAGATTTATTAAGTTTTTAACGATAGTGATGATATCTTCTTTGGTTAAAACCTTTTGTTCGATATCAATATCTAAACCTAATTTCTTATTCATTCTGTAACGACCAACCTCTCCAAGATTGTAACGTTGTTCAGAAAAGAATAATTTATGAATAATACCTTTTGCAGTTTCATAATCTGGCGGTTCAGCATTACGTAACTGACGGTAAATATGTTCAACAGCCTCTTTTTCAGAGTTTGTTGGATCTTTTTGTAAGGTGTTATGAATAATAGCATAATCACCTGAATCATTATCTAATTTATGTAATAAGATTGTTTTAGAACCAGACTCAATAATCTCTTCAATATGTTCTTTTTCAAGAACCGTATCTCTGTCTAATATAATCTCATTTCTTTCAATAGTAACTACCTCCCCTGTATCTTCATCAACAAAATCTTCAAACCAACTCTTTAAAACTCTGGCTGCAAGCTTTCTATCTAGCACTTTTCTTAGTCCACTTTTTGAAACTTTTACTTCTTCAGCAAGATCAAATATTTCAAGAATATCTTTATCTCTTTCAAAGCCAATTGCTCTAAATAGTGTTGTAACAGGTAATTTTTTCTTTCTATCGATATAAGCAAACATCACTTGATTTATATCGGTAGCAAACTCTATCCAAGAACCTTTAAAAGGAATTACTCTTGCTGAGTATAATTTTGTTCCATTTGCATGAAATGATTGCCCAAAAAATACACCTGGAGATCTATGTAATTGTGATACAACAACACGTTCAGCACCATTTATACAAAAAGTACCACTGTGTGTCATATAAGGTATAACCCCTAAATAAACATCTTGAACAATTGTTTCAAAATCTTCATGCTCAGGATCGGTACAATAAAGTTTTAAACGTGCTTTTAATGGAACACTATAAGTCAAACCTCTTTCAATACATTCAAGAATTGAATAACGTGGAGGATCAACAAAGTAATCTAAAAATTCTAAAACAAAATTGTTTCTGGTATCTGTAATTGGGAAATTTTCCATGAAAGTTTTGTACAAACCTTCATCACTCCTTTCATCAGATTTGGTTTCTAATTGAAAAAAATCTTGGAATGATTTTATTTGAATATCCAAAAAGTCAGGATAGTCGGTTATCAATTTAGCTGATGCAAAGTTTACTCTTTGGTTTAATTGTTTCGTTGCCAATGGAGAAAAATTTAAATTTAAATTATAAGAACGAATATATATGCAAAACGGTTTAGGTCTAAGTGGAATTACCCCAAAGACCTAAACCTTAATTGTTTAGAGAAAAGTAGACTATTTAAGCTCTACTTCTGCTCCTGCATCTTCTAAAGATTTTTTAAGACCTTCAGCCTCATCTTTAGCGATACCTTCTTTGATTGGTGCTGGTGCACTATCAACAATTCCTTTAGCTTCTTTCAATCCTAAACCAGTTAATTCTTTAACTAATTTAACAACTGCTAATTTAGATTGACCTGCTGCTTTTAAAATTACATCAAATTCAGTCTGCTCTTCTGCAACTTCTTCTCCACCTGCTGCCGGTCCAGCTACTGCTACTGCTGCTGCTGCTGGCTCGATACCATATTCTTCTTTTAAAATATCTGCCAACTCATTAACTTCTTTTACTGTTAAGTTAACTAACTGTTCTGCGAAATCTTTTAATTCTGCCATTTTTCTACTGTTTAAATTTATTATTTAGTTTATTAGTGTGTGTATTTTTTATTTTTCTGATAAAGTCTTCAGAATACCAGCCAATTTACCTCCTCCTGATTGTAATGCTGAAATAACATTCTTAGCAGGTGATTGCAAGATGGTGATAACATCTCCAATAAGTTCTTCTTTAGATTTAATGTTAACTAAAGCATCTAATTGGTCATCACCAACATAGATTGCTGCTTCAATATATGCACCTTTAAGAATAGGCCTTTTAGATTTTTTCCTAAACTCTTTGATCACTTTAGCCGGAGCATTTCCAGTTTCAGAGACCATCATTGAAGTATTACCTTTTAAAGTTTTAGATAAGTCTCCAAAATCTTTATCAGATTGTTCCATTGCTTTTGCAAGCAAGGTGTTTTTAACAACTGCCAAATTAACGTTTGCTTTAAAACAAGCTCTACGTAAATTTGATGTATCCGAAGCATTTAAGTTCGAAATATCAGCTAAATAGATAATATTGTTATCTGCTAATTTGCCAGTTAAATCCTTAATCACTTGTGATTTTTCTTCTCTAGTCATAATTCAAATATTTTAACTCGCTTAA
>JADGEA010000109.1 GCA_016744615.1 Flavobacteriaceae bacterium | reverse complement strand
ATGTTCCGGTTTTAAATTGATATGGTAAATACTTCCGTCAGGATTTATAATTAATTCAGAAGGTGCTATTTTGTTCATATTTTGATTGTTATTAAGTGGTATGTCTGTTTATTTGTGGATTTTTTAACGAACGCTAATTTACATATATTTAATTGGATTGTTATTTTCACGTTTGATTATTATTTAGTTTAACGAAAACAAGTCAACGAATTAACAATTTCATCCCCCAACTCTTTTGGTGTGGTAACCTTCTTTTTGAAGAATTTGAATGATCTTATCACGGTAGTTTCCCTGTATGATAATTTCACCATCCTTAACACTGCCACCAACGCCACATTTGGTTTTGAGTAACTTTCCTAATGATTTTAGATTGGCTTCAGTTCCCTGAAACCCTTTGATAACGGTTACAGTTTTACCTCCCCGTCCCTTATTGGAAAAATGTGCTTCAAGATATTGATCTTTGGTATCTAATGTTCCTTGATCATTTTCAGCGAAAGCGGAAAAATCTTCACTTTCATTGGTCGAAAACACAAAGCCCCCAAGATCAGATAAACTGTTTAATTTCTTTTTTGCCATTATATTTTTCTGATTAATTTATAAATTCCAAATAGTAAGAACAATATACCGGTAATAAGTGCTCCTAAAAAACAATAATAACATTGATCTTTTAGTTTTATAGAAACCAATGCTAAAAACATGGATGCCAGAATAAGTTTTTGCGGACTAGAACTATTCATTTTTTTTAATTTTATTCCATGCCATAATTAAAATGGCTAAAGCTTCGAATACCAAACCCGTAGCCAAAATTACGGAGGCTTGATCCCATTTTAGCATTTTTCCAATAGCACCAATTATAATTAGTAAAAATCCGAATGTGAAAAATGAAATTACTTTTTTACTCATGTTGATTTTATTTTCTATAAAAAGGTAACAGATACGAAATGGTATAATTAAAGCCAAAACCATTGTCATTTAAATAGACTTTATTAAAACCAGGAACATATAGATTTTTGAAGTTTTCAGGTTCTTTTGAAGTCACCATTTGGTTCCATCTGAAACTAAAACCCATAAATACATTATGTAAAATTTCAGCTTTAAGACCTAAAACAAACTCTATCCATTGGGCATTTAATCCATCATAGCTAACCGGTGTAGTTATGGTTTGATTGGGTAAAAAAGGATCTGCATTTACGGTATATTCATTCAATGTTTGGTCAAAAGTGCTAAATGCATAACGCAAGCCAACTACAATCATATTTTCCATACCAATCCAGTTTTTATACGCATTAAAATCTACACCTGCTTTTATATACTGCCCGTTGGTATAAAACTCAAAATAATCTTCTTTGCTAGTTGCTTCTGAATATCCTAATTCTGCAGCAACATAAAATCGTTTGGTAATCCTAAAATCACCAACAAATTCCAATCCTTTTTTGTCTTTATCGAAAAGAGAGTAAACAGGCTGAAAAATATCAATGCCAATTCTTAAACCATATCGGTCTTTATATTTTACAGTATCCATTGTTTTTTCCTGTGAAAAAGCAGAAAAAAACAGGAATATAAATAATATACTAATGAAATATTTTAACATGATCAGAATTTTGATTTAGTATATCTTGAGGGTCTTTAACTGTTTCAATAGATTTGATCCAGTTATTATTATCATTGATCAAAGATGTAGTAACATCGTAATAAAGTGTTTTGTAACCACAAGATCTTGACACAAAAACATCTTCACGAATATAATTTAGGTCAAAAATATCTTCATTGGCGTCGTCCTGATTGTTTCCATTTAATATTAATTTGAAACTTGTAATATCTTCGGTTACCTTTACAGGGATTGCAATGGAATCTGTTAAAGCTGTAATTGTTTCATTAGTATAATCTCCATCAATACCTTCGATCTGAACTTTTAAATTGATTACTTTTTTATACTCCGTTGGATTTTCATGATCAAAAAACCTGATGATCAAATGTGGAGTATTCTCTTCTATGCATATATCATCTCTTTCACAACTCCAAATTATGGAAAGTAAAAGGGAAAATAGAGTGATATATAGCGCTTGTTTTTTCATTAATTATTATAATTTTAGTCAGATAAAGGTATGTTATTTACAATTTATCAAATGTACATAAATTAACGTTTAAGCAATAATACTACATTTTCAACATGATGTGTTTGAGGAAACATATCCACAGCCTGCGTTTTAATAATTTTGTAATTTTCATTCATCAAGGCCAAATCTCTTGCTTGTGTAGCAGAATTACAACTTACATAAACAATTTTTTTAGGTAAAATTTGTAAAATTTGTTCTACAACTTTTTTATGCATGCCATCTCGTGGGGGATCTGTAATAATTACATCAGGGTTTCCATTTTGTTGAATAAATTCTTTTGTAAAGACCTTGGCCATATCACCTACAAAAAATTCAACATTATCAATTTGATTTAGTTTTGCATTTTCTTTTGCATCTTCAATAGCTTCGGGCACTGATTCTACCCCAACTATTTTTTTTGCTTTTTTAGCAATAAATTGAGCAATGGTTCCTGTTCCGGTATAAAGATCATAAACCAGTTCATCACCTTTCAGATCGGCAAAATCACGGGTAATTTTATATAATTCATAGGCTTGTTTTGAATTGGTTTGGTAAAATGATTTGGCATTGATCTTAAATTTAAGACCCTCCATCTCTTCAAAAATATGATCTTCACCTTTAAAAACTATAACATCCTGATCGTAAATGGTATCATTTCCTTTATTATTGATCACATATTGTAGTGATGTAATTTCAGGAAATTTTTCAGTAACATAATTTAACAGAAGCTCCCGTTTTTCTTTATCATCTTCAAAAAATTGAACAACTATCATAATATCACCAGTCGATGCAATTCGGATCATTAAAGTGCGTAAAAGTCCATGTTGATGTCGTGGATTAAAAAATGAAATATCATTGTTTTTTGCAAATTCTCTGATGGAATTTCTAATATCGTTTGAAGGATCTTCCTGCAAATGGCATTTATCAATATCTAAAATCTTATCCCACATTCGTGGAATATGGAAACCGCAGGCACTTTTGTTGTCAAAATCCTGTCCGCTTTTGATTTCTTCATTGGTCAGCCATCTGGAATCAGAAAAAGAGAATTCCATTTTATTGCGATAAAAATAAATATCCTCACAACCAGCAATAGGTGTAATTTCAGGTAATTCTAAATGACCAATTCGAATCAGATTATTGGTAACTTCTTTTTGTTTGTAAAAAAGCTGTTTATCATATTTCATATTTTGCCATTTACAACCTCCACAAACACCAAAATAATCACATACAGGTTCAGTTCTTTTATCAGAAAGTGTATGAAATTTAACTGCTTTTCCTTCAAAGAAAGATTTTCTTTTTCTGCCTGTTTGTACATCAACAATATCACCTGGAACTGCGTTGGATAAAAAGATTACTCTACCATCAGGTGACTTTGCAACAGCCTTTCCTTTTGCTGCTGTATCTATAACTTCAATATTTTCAAATAAATGAAATTTCTTTTTTCTTGCCATAGGGCAAAAGTAAGTCATTTTTATGATTTTTACTGATGCTATAGATATGCATTTATTCATAATAATATTTTAGTTTTACATTGTCATGGAAAAAAACATCCAAAGGAAAATAATTCATATTGATATGGATGCTTTTTATGCTTCTGTAGAGCAGATGGATAATCCCGAACTAAGGGAAAAGCCTCTTGCAGTTGGTGGAGGAGGTGAAAGGGGAGTTGTAGCTGCTGCAAGTTATGAAGCTCGTAAATATGGAGTCCGTTCTGCGATGAGTGGAGTCATGGCAAGAAAGAACTGTTCGCAATTGATTTTTGTAAAACCGAGATTTACCAGATACAAAGAAATATCAAAAAAAATCAGGAGTATATTTTTTGAATATACAGATCTTGTTGAGCCCCTTTCCTTAGATGAAGCCTATTTGGATGTGACCCAAAATAAATTTGGTAAGCAATCAGCTACTTTGATTGCCAGGGAAATCAGGCAAAGAATTCTAGACGAAGTTGGTTTAAAAGCCTCTGCAGGAATTTCGTCGAGTAAATTTATTGCAAAAATAGCTTCTGATATTAATAAGCCAAATGGTCAGAAAACGATTCCTCCTGAAGAGATAATTCAGTTTTTAGAAGAATTACCTATTGAGAAATTCTTTGGAATTGGAAAAGTGACTGCGGCTAAAATGTTTCAATTAGGAATATTTACTGGGAAGGATCTAAAAAGTAAACCTTTAGAATTTTTAACAGATCATTTTAAAAATTCAGGAGGGTATTATTTCAATATTGTAAGAGGCATTCACAATAGTGAAGTAAAACCAAATAGAATTCAAAAATCTGTAGCAGCAGAACATACTTTTACTAAGAATCTCACCTCAGAGGTTTATATGCTTGAGAGATTGGAAAAGATTGCTAAAGAATTAGAAAATCGGTTGAACAGATCAAAAGTTGCAGGTAAAACAGTTACTTTAAAAATTAAATATAGCGATTTTACAACACAAACACGAAGTAAAACTTTGCCCTATTTTATCAAAGATAGAGAGGTATTGCTTAGTACGGTCAAAGATCTTTTATATCAGCAAAAAATAAAGAATTCAGTTAGATTGCTGGGAATTTCGGTAACGAATTTAAATAACCAGACTAAAAAGAAAGAAGAGGTTATGGATGTGCAATTGAAATTTGAGTTTTAGATAAAAAAAAGGCTGTCTTTTCAGACAGCCTTTTAAATAAATTGATATAAAACTTATAATTGAGGTCCAGCAGCAACCAATGCTTTACCTTCATTATTGTCAGTATATTTCTCAAAATTGTTAATGAATAAACCGGCTAATTCAACAGCTTTTTTATTCCATTCTTCCACATCTTTATATGTGTCTCTTGGGTCTAAAATATTTGTATCAACACCTTCTAATTCCAGAGGGATTTCAAGATTAAATATTGGCAAGTTTTTAGTTTTAGCCTTTTCAATTGAACCATCTAAAATTCTGTCAATAATTGCACGAGTATCCTGAATAGAAATTCGTTTTCCTGTCCCGTTCCATCCTGTGTTTACCAAATAAGCTTCTGCTCCGTGGGCTTCCATTTTTTTAACTAATTCTTCACCATATTTTGTTGGGTGAAGAGAAAGGAAAGCGGCTCCAAAACAAGCTGAGAAAGTTGGCTGTGGGGAAGTAATTCCACGTTCGGTACCTGCCAATTTTGCTGTAAATCCTGATAAGAAATGATATTTAGTCTGTGCAGGAGTCAATTTTGCAACAGGAGGCATCACACCAAAAGCATCTGCAGTTAAGAAAATAACTTTATTTGCATGCCCTGCTCTTGATTTTGGTTTAACAATATTTTCAATATGGTAAATTGGGTAAGAAACACGCGTGTTCTGTGTAACGGAACCATCTGTAAAATCAATTTTACCATTTTCGTTAACGGTAACATTTTCAAGAAGCGCATCGCGTTTGATCGCTCCGTAAATATCCGGTTCAGCTTCTTTATCTAAGTTAATTGTTTTTGCATAACAACCACCTTCAAAGTTGAAAATTCCATTGTCATCCCATCCGTGCTCATCATCACCAATTAATTGACGATTTGGGTCGGTTGAAAGAGTTGTTTTACCAGTACCTGATAAACCAAAGAAAATAGCTGTTTTACCATCACTACCAACATTAGCAGAACAGTGCATTGCAGCCATCCCTTTCAATGGTAGATAATAATTCATCATGGCAAACATTCCTTTTTTCATTTCACCACCATACCATGAACCGCCAATCACCTGCATTTTTTCAGTTAAATTAAATACAGTAAACACTTCAGAGTTTAATCCGTGCTCTTTCCATTTTTTATTTTCGGTTTTTGAACCATTAAGTACTACAAAATCAGGTTCTCCATAATTTGCTAATTCTTCTTCCGTTGGACGAATAAACATATTTTTTACAAAATGAGCCTGCCATGCAACTTCCATAATAAAACGAACTTTAAGACGAGAGTCTTCATTTGCACCAGCAAAAGTGTCCATTACAAAAAGCTTTTTGCTAGTTAGTTGGTCAGTAACCGTGTTTTTAAGGTCTTTCCAAACTTCAACAGTTGTTGGTTTATTATCGTTTGGAGATTCTGGTGTAGTCCACCACATAGTATCACGAGTACTATCATCTTTAACAATAAATTTATCCTTAGGAGAACGTCCAGTAAAAACTCCAGTCATTACATTAACAGTATCTAGTTCAGATAGTTGTCCTTTTTCAAAGCCTTCTAAATTTGGATTCATTTCTTCTTCAAATAATTGTTCGTATGAAGGATTGTGAATTAATTCTTTGATGTCTGTAATTCCAATTTTATTTAAGGAATTGAGGATTGATTTTTTAAGGTTTTCCATAAGTATTTAGATTAAAATTATTTATTTATTATCAGGGCACAAATTTACTAAATATTTAAGTAACAAATATGACGTAAATCATAAAAAATGAAATATTTTTCAACTAATATAAGGTTATGGATTGTGCTTAAATATTATTTTCTTTTATGCTTTAAAAATGCATAAAACATATTCAGCCAACCTATTATTAAAAATAAACCTCCCAATGGGGTGATATACCATATGTTTTTTGCTGGTACACCAAATGTTATGGCAAATATTGAGCATGAAAAGAACATTATTCCAAGAAAAAACAAATAGCTAATACTGTTCTTTGTTTTTAAGGTGAAACCAAAGTAAGAATTTACAAATAACAAAACAATTACGTGATACATCATATATCTAACGCCTGTTTCAAAACTTTTTAAAGTATCCGGATCTAATTTTTCTTTCAGTGCATGAGCTCCAAAAGCTCCTAGTATTATTGCAAGCATACCCAAAAATGCCGTTATTGTTAAGTTGTATTTCATACCGTATATTATTTGTTAGAAATTAAAAACATAAAAGTATTCATTAATTCCATTAAATCATTTGTTAATTTTTAAATTATGGAAAAAGGAGGTAATTCATTATTTATGATTTTAATTTCCAGTTTGTTGCATGAGATCCATATAGCAAATTCGCTATTGGTAAGTTACGGAATAAGCAGTTATATTATTGATGGTCTATGGTAGATATATTTGAAGGGTTTAAATTAAAGGTTAATATATTGGATAATGAAAAAGTAATTGCAATATGGAAGGAATTAGATTTTAGTTAATTTTATTGCAATTGTTATGCGAATAATGGTCTGTGATTTAAGTATCATTTTTTTGTTGATTTATATTGAAATTTAGCATTGTTTATGTAAGCAATATTTGTAATTTTGTACTTAGTTTTAAAAAAAAATAGATTGTGAAAAAGATTTTAATCATAGGCGCAGGGCGTTCAGCCTCTTCTTTGATCAAGTATTTGTTAGATAAATCAAAAGAGGAGAATTTGGAAATTAGAGTTGCTGATATTTCCATTGAAAATGCCAAAAAATTGTTGCAGAATCATCCAAATGGTGTCGCAATTGCACTTGACATATTTAATATAGAAGAAAGGAAAAAAGAAATTATAGGTTCAGATATTGTTATTTCTATGTTGCCTGCAAGGTTTCATATGGAAGTGGCAAGGGATTGTGTTGAATTTGGAAAGCATTTAGTGACAGCATCCTATATTTCCGATGAATTAATGGCATTGGATGAAGAAGTAAAAGCTAAAAATTTGGTTTTTATGAATGAGATTGGATTAGATCCAGGGATAGATCATATGAGTGCAATGCAGGTGATTGACCGAATCAGTGATAAGGGAGGTAAAATTATTCTTTTTGAATCATTTACCGGAGGTTTGGTTGCTCCTCAAAGCGATACAAATTTATGGCACTATAAATTTACATGGAACCCAAGGAATGTCGTAGTTGCGGGACAAGGTGGAGTTGCAAAATTTATTCAGGAAGGTAAGTATAAGTATATTCCCTATAATAAGTTATTCAGGCGTACAGAGTTTTTAGAAATCGATGATTATGGAAGGTTTGAAGCTTTAGCAAACAGAGATTCTTTAAAATATAGAGATATTTATGGATTAGAGCATGTAAAAACTCTTTACAGAGGGACAATAAGAAGAGTAGGTTTTAGCAGAGCCTGGAATATATTTGTTCAATTGGGGATGCCCGATGATAGCTATATAATAGAAGGCTCAGAGAATATGAGTTATCGTGAATTTACTAACTCTTTTTTACCTTATAAACCCCATGATTCTGTTGAATTAAAATTACGTCATTGTTTAAAAATAGACCAGGATGATGTTATTTGGGATAAACTTTTAGAATTGGATATTTTTAATGATAATAAAATAATTGGACTAAAAGATGCTACTCCAGCTCAGATTTTACAAAAGATCTTGACAGAAAAATGGACATTGGCAGAAGATGAAAAAGATATGATTGTAATGTATCATAAATTTGGGTATGAGCTGGATGGAGAGAAAAAACAAATAGAGTCAAATATGGTTGTGATTGGCGATGATCAAACTTATACCGCAATGGCAAAAACTGTTGGTTTACCCGTAGCAATCGCCACTTTAAAAATATTAAATGGAGAAATAAAAACTCCGGGAGTTCAGTTGCCGATAACAAAAGAGATTTATGAACCAATTTTAAAGGAGCTGCAATCCTATGGCGTAAACTTTAAAGAAAAAAAAGTAAAATATTTAGGTTATAATCCTTTTAATTTGGGAGCTTAGTTATTTTAAGCCTCTATAATAAAGTCAGTATTACTTTTTACTGACTTTTTTTATGCCTAAAACAACCAAAATAATGATCAAAGCAATAAAAAATACAGTAATACTTATACTTTTGGTTATTGTAAAAAAACTATTTAATTGGACAACTGTAGGATTTAAATTTGGATAATTTTGAAGCATAAGAATGGTTCCAATATTTTCGAAATAGTCAAATAAAGTTCCTATAATAGGTAAGATACTTATATAAATAAAAGGAGATTTCCAGAGGTTTATCTTTTGTAAAAAATAGGTCATAATATAAAAATAGGATAACCCAAACAAGAGTGGGTAAATCATATCAATAGGAATTTGATAGTTTAAATAGTAATTCCTGCCTTCAGCTCCTAACTCTGTAAATAATTGTGTTACATATGGGTAAGAGTATCCAAAGGGCATCATGTCTAAAATATCCATACCATTGCTAAACTGAATCAATTTTGGGATGGTCATAAAAATCATCACAGCATATACCAAACTACTAAGAATAAAGAGAAATAATACCTTTCTTCCTTTGACCTTATTTTTTACTATATTTTGGATTAGATTCATTTTTTGACTCTTTATTAAATAGATCAAAAAAGCATATAATAGTTACATTTTTAGATAAAAATCTTTGACAAGATCTTTATAACCATCTGTGTATCTATGTCTTTCAATTTCAATAGTTAATTCCTCTATTTTTGGGGTTGTATTTGTAAAACTTAATTGTAAAAGTGATCTTTTAAAATTTGTTTTAATATTTCCTTTAACTCGGGTAATTCTTTGAGGGTATAATTGATTTTCTTCGGCGTAAGCCAAAAAAATATCCTCTTCATGAAAAGGGATGATAAAAGCACAATTTCCTCTCGAACTTAATAATTTAGCTGTAGCGGAAAGTAACTCTTTAAATGATAGCGTTTTGGTATGTCTGGCAGTAGCTCTTTTTTGTTCAACTGATTTAAAAGTATCTGTATAAAAAGGAGGATTGGAAATGATAAGATCATATTTTTCATCCATTTCATCTGCAAATTCTTGTAAAGAGGCATGATAACAAAACAGCCGATCTCCCCAATTGGAATTTTCAAAATTTTCTACAGATTGCTCGTAGGCGTTGGGTTCAATTTCAAGTGCATCTATGGTTAAAGCATCACATCTTTGGGCAAGTTGTAAAGCGATTAAGCCTGTTCCGGTTCCAATATCAAGAATAGAATTGGCTTGATCGGGTAGGTCAACCCATGCGCCAAGTAAAACACCATCAGTTCCAACTTTCATAGCAGTTTTATCCTGATGAATGGTAAATTCTTTAAATTGAAAGGGTTTTTTACTCATGGCGTTTGATTTTGATCTTTAATACTTTAGGCTAATTGTTTATATTCATTTCAATAAGTCCTTCAGGTGTTTCAACAATTACTTTTTTGTTTTTTCTGTCAATTTTTTTGATAAAATCATCAATCATCGGAATCAATATTTCATTTCCATCTTTTTCAATCACAAACAAATCTTGAGCAGTCTTGTCATTAATAGAAGTTATTTTACCAACTATTCCAAAAATCACATCTTCTAAATCGAAGCCAATTATTTCGTGAAAATAAAATTTGTCGCCTTCTAATTTAGGTAAGAGGTTTAGAGGTAAATAAACATCTGATTTTAAGATGACATCTGCGTCTGCTTCATTGGTTACATCTTCAAATTGTATTCTCAACTGATTGCCTTTTTGTAATAAACTTTTTTCAATAAAGAAAGGAAGCAAATTTTTACCAAGGTCTATAAAAACAGCATCCAGGTTTTCATAAATATCAGGTTCATCTGTGTCCATTTTTAAAATAACTTCACCTTTAAAGCTGTATTTTCTTGCAATTTTTCCCAAATAAAAACAATCTTCTTTTTTCATAATGTTTTGCCGATAATTATATGCAAATTTATCTTTAATTAACAGGACGACAAAAGTTATTTTAAATTAGTAAAATAAAGGTGAACTATTTTGAAATTATAAGTAACAAATTAGACCTTTTAAAAGTGTTTATTTCATTATTTTTGTTGCTGAATTTTAAATATAGGAATATGAAAATACAACGATTAAAAATGTTTAGTAAACTTTTTAGTTTAATTGTTTTGATGGCTTTTGTAAGCTGTGAAAATGATGATAAAAAATCAAAAAATAATAATATGAGTGTAAATGTATTTCTTGAAGAATGGTCTGGTCCTTATGGAGGAGTTCCTGCCTTTGATAAGATGAAAATTGAAGATCTAAAAGCAGCTGTAAAAGAGGGAATGAAGTTAAATTTAGAAGAGATTGATGCTATTGTTGAAAATACTGAAGCTCCTACTTTCGAGAATACAATTGTTGCAATGGAAAGATCAGGTAGTGTTTTGGATCGTGTTTTTGCTTATTATGGAATTTTAGGAAGTAATATGTCAAGTCCTGAAGTAAGAAAAATTCAGGAAGAACTGGCTCCGGAATTATCAGAATTCAATTCTAAAATATCACAAAATAAAAAGTTATTCCAGCGTATTAAAGCGGTGTATGATAATTCATTAAAAACTCCTTTAGAAACTGATCAGCAAAGAGTGGTTGACCTAACCTATAAAAGTTTTGCAATGAGTGGTGCTGAATTAGATTTAGTTAAGAAAAAACGATATGCTGCAATTAATAAAGAGCTTTCTTCATTATATACAAAGTTTTCAAATAATGTTTTACATGATGAAGAGAACTATGTTACTTTTTTAAACAAAGACCAACTGGGTGGTTTATCGGATTCTTTTATTAAATCTGCTGCTAAAATTGCTTCAGATAAAGATCATGGTGGTTCTTATGCAATTACAAACACACGATCTTCTATGGATCCATTTTTGACTTATTCTACTGAAAGAGATCTGAGAAAAAAAGTATGGACCAATTATTACTCAAGAGGTGATAATAATGATACTTATGATAACAAAGATATCATTGCAAAAATATTAAAGTTACGGAGAGAGAGAGTTGAGTTGCTTGGCTATAAAAATTATGCAGAATGGAGACTACAGGACAGGATGGCAAAAAAGCCTGAAAATGTGATGAATTTATTAAATGTAGTTTGGCCGGCAGCAATTGCACGAGTTCATGAAGAAGTTACAGATATGCAGGCAGTTGCTGATTCAAATGGTGATAAAATAACTATTGAACCATGGGATTATCGATATTATGCTGAAAAGGTTAGAATAAAGAAGTACGATCTTGATTCAGAAGAAGTAAAACAATACTTGCAATTGGATAAACTAAGAGAAGCCATGTTCTATGTTGCAGGAAGATTGTTTAATTTTGATTTTAAACCAGTTGAAAAAGGAACCGTATCTGTTTTTCAGGAAGATGTAAAGGTTTGGGAAGTAACGGATAAAGATACGGGTAAAAATATCGGATTGTGGTATTTAGATCCTTATGCAAGAACAGGAAAACGTTCTGGAGCATGGGCAACAACCTATAGAAGTTATAGTGCTTTTGATGGCAAAAAAAATGTTTTAGCATCTAATAATTCAAATTTTGTAAAGCCTGCACCTGGTGAAGCTGTTTTGGTTTCATGGGATGATGCAACTACTTTTTTTCATGAATTTGGTCATGCTTTGCATTTCTTTTCATCTAATGTAAAATATCCAACTTTAAATGGAGGAGTAAGAGATTATACAGAGTTTCAGTCACAGTTACTGGAAAGATGGTTATCAACCGATGAGGTGATCAATCAATTTTTGGTACATTATAAAACCGGTAAAGTGATTCCAAAAGCATTGGTTGCAAAAATTAAAAAGGCTGCCACTTTTAATCAGGGATTTGCAACAACAGAGTATCTAGCATCAGCCATTATGGATATGAAATTGCATTTGGCAAATCCAACGAATTTAGATGTGGGTAAATTTGAGATAGAAACTTTAAAAGAGATGCATATGCCAAAAGAACTGGTAATGCGTCACCGTACCCCTCAATTTGGTCATGTATTTTCAGGTGAAGGTTATGCAACTGCTTATTACGGATATATGTGGGCAGATGTTTTAACTGCCGATGCATCTGAGGCATTTAGAGATGCTCCCGGAGGATTCTATGACAAGGAAATGGCAGATAATCTTGTGAAGTATTTATTTGCTCCAAGAAACTCAATGGATCCGGTGGATGCATATCGTAAGTTTATGGGACGTGATGCAAAAATGGAAGCATTGATGAGAGATCGAGGTTTTCCGGTTCCTTCAAAATAATGAATAAAAAATATCTGATAAAATCAGGGTTTCGTTTGGAAAATAGCGAAATCCTGACTTTGTCAGCAAACCAAGCTATAATCTCTTTTACAATTGCACAACGGTTATCTGTTAATAAATACACTTAAACTCAAATTTAGTAACCAACAATTTCTTCTAATAGAGCTAAGAATATTATTCTAATAGGGAATATATTTATCAATTATACTGATTCAAGCAGGGGTTTTTTAGGTCCAATGCAGGGAATTTTTGGCAAGGATGGTATGTTTGAAGATTTTGTTATTGAAAATAATGCGGTTATTGTTGATCATTGGCATGGTATCAGTTTGTATAGAACTACAAATTGCAGGATCATTAACAATACGGTTGTTGATACTTATTTTGGAGTCACCTATCCAAATCATCCTGATCCTAATGCCGAGGTCCTTTAGGTTCGGTATGGATCAAAATTGTAAATCATAAAAATGGAACACAAAGCAATGGGAATGTGATCAGAAATTGTATTGTCAATCAAATTGTACTTGACAATGCCGGGGTTGGAATTCAGGATCATAATTTGGTCTTGGCAGGAAATAATAGTACTGATTATGAAGTAGAGTTTGTAGATTGGCAGAATTTTGACTTTCATTTAAAAGAGAGTGCAACGGCAATTGATATTGGATCTAAAATTTTAGCCTCCGTTTTGGATGCCGATAAAAATTTCCGGCCAGTGGGATTGATGTTTGATGTTGGAGCCTATGAATATGTAAGTTCATTGGGTGTAAAGGATGAATAGGATAAGAAGAATCTAGTAATTTATCCAACATTTAGTACAACAGGAAAATTCCATTTACAAACTTCTGAAGTCCTTAATGGTGAGTTGAGAATATCACTATTTGATCTTAAGGGAAGAAAAATTGAAGGTTCTAGAAAATTCAAAATCTACAAGATTTCAGTTTGATAATTTTGATCATCTCAATTCTGATATTTACTACATTTTTGTGCAAAACAGAAAAAGGAATGGCATCATTAAAATAATAAAGTTCGAATAAATATATCATAACTAGGAGTTAATCATATATTTTTTAAAATATTTGCGCAATCGATTGTATTTTTATAAATTTACACAAAACTTAAAACTTTAAGGTTATGAATAGAACAATTACTCTTATTTTATTTAGCTTTTTTATTTTTGAGAAATCAATTGCTCAAGACAAATTAAATCTGGATCCAACAGATACTCCTCGCTTTACGGTGACTGATAAAGTTTGGCCTGCAAATATTGGTGGAGGGGATGTTTGTATGTGGAATGAAGATAAGGCAACCTCTTGAATTAATAAGGTGAATATCAGATTATTAGTTGTATATTGTCATAAGAATTGACACTATGAGTAAGTATAAATCATCAGGCACAACA
>JADGEA010000324.1 GCA_016744615.1 Flavobacteriaceae bacterium | reverse complement strand
TCCACAAATGGGAGGGCAACAAAATAATATGCAACAAGGAGGAGCGGTGCCACCACCAATGCCTGTTGCGGTTCAATATTTCTATTCACATAACGGACAACAAACAGGGCCTGTGCCTTTTGACCAATTAAAAGCATTATTTGCCAACAGAACCGTGAATAAAGATTCCTTAGTTTGGAAACAAGGAATGGTTAATTGGGCTGCCTTAAAAGACATCGAAGAATTAAAAGCATTTTTAGGAGGTAATACACCACCACCACTTCCTGGAGTATAATATTTATTTCATTCAGAAGGAAGCGAAGAATCACTTTGTCATTCCGACAAAGCAAAGCGCCGAGGAATCTCTAAGCTTTTTCTATTTCTTCTTTCTGAATGATATTTAGGTTCTTTTTTAAACAATGGAAGAAAAAATTCCCAAAAAATCTGAATTAAAAAAATCATGCAAGAATTGTGGTTCTGAGCTATTATATGCTCCTGGAACTACCGATTTAAAATGTGATTATTGCGGCCATTCCGTGACCATAGAAGCATCAGAAACGGAGTTAGAAGAATTAGAACTTCAAAACTATTTAGGAGAAATGGGTCAGCAATCTCATAGTGAGGAAATCACGATGATTCAATGTAAAAATTGTGGTGCTAATCAACATATTGAAGAAAATTACAAATCGTTGCATTGTGTTTATTGTGCTACTCCTTTAATTGTTGATGATATTTACAAAGAAGAATGGATTGTTCCTGGTGCTGTTTTACCCTTTCAGATTGCTCAAAAAAAAGCCCATCAAATATTTCAAGAATGGGTAAAAAGTTTGTGGTTTGCTCCTAATAATTTAAAGAAAGCAACCCTCGATCCTCAAAACACAAAAGGATTGTATGCTCCTTATTGGACTTTTGACGCTCAATTGTATGCAGATTATACAGGACAACGAGGAGAATATTACTATGTTACTAAAACAGTGGGAAGCGGAAAAAATAGAAGAACGGTACAAGAAAGAAAAACCCGTTGGTATCCCGCTTCTGGTTATGTAAGTGGATTTGTAGACGATACTTTAACGAAAGCCTCTAATCAAAAATCTGGTATCATTCCTAAAAAAATTGAGCATTGGAATTTAAAATTGTTAAAACCTTTTAACACCAGTTTTTTATCTGGATTTATAACCGAAAAATATACCATACCCTTAAAAAGTGGCCACGAACAAGCTGAAAAAGTAGCTCGTCAAATTGCAGATACCTGGTCCAGAAGAGACATCGGTGGTGACACTCAAAACATACACTCTTTAGAGGTGAAGCTATCTGAAGAAACCTTTAAACACATCTTATTACCTGTGTATATAAGTGCCTATACTTTTAAAAGCAAGCGCTATAACTTTTTTGTAAACGGACAGTCTGGAAAATTATCGGGACAAAGGCCTTATTCTTTTTGGAAAATTTTCTTCTTTGTACTCAGTATTTTAATCGTGATTCTTGTAATCTACTTCTTTTTGAATAAAGGGAATGTTTAATGGCATTTTGTTTAGTTATTGCTTAATCATTTTTTTAGTAACCGTCTTTCCTTCTACTAATAATGAAACAAAATAAATGCCTCTTGGAAAATTACTAACATCTATTTCTTTTGAAAATAATTGTTTTTTTAGAAGTTCAACTCCTAATAAATTATAAATATAGATACTACTAATTGCCTCTTTAGTTTTAATAAATAACGTCTCGGCTACTGGATTAGGATAAAGTTCTATCTTAGATAACAAATTACCTTCAACACCTAAAATTGTTAAATTTTCGTACCAAGCAATTTTATCATCATTTTGTGAAGCAGAAAGTACGTCCATATCTCCATCATTATCAAGATCGGTAGCATAAACATCAACTGTGCCTAACATATTTGTTGAAATAATATTCTGGGTAGAAAACCCTCCCTGTCCATCTGTATTTTTATACCATGCTATTTTATTATCTAATGCAGAGGCAGAAAGAACATCTATATCATTATCATTATCCAAATCTGCTGCAAATACAGAAAGTGCAAAATCTGCCTGAGGTGTTATAACTTGTTCTGAACCAAAACTTCCGTTTCCATCTGTATTTTCAAACCAAGCAATTTTATCTGTTCCAGCTGTTGCAGATAAAACATCATTATCCAAATCACCATCTAAGTCTGCAGCAAATACAGAAGTTACTGTTGAAGCACTACCTGCAATTATCTGTTGTGAACCAAAAGCCCCTAAACCATTTAAATTCTCATACCAGGAAACAGTTACTGCTCCTGAAGACGAGCCTACAATATCTAAATCGTTATCTCCATCTAAATCTATTGCCACTACAGAACGTGAATTTGGAGCAGATGCATTTATAATATTTTTAGTACTAAAATTACCTAGGCCATCTTGATTTTCATACCAAACTAAGCCGGAAGATTCAGAGCCACAAATTACATCTAAATCATTATCACCATCAATATCAACAGCCTTTACATCATAGGGACCATCTAGATCGTTAGCAATTATTATTTGAGAACTAAAGTTTCCTAAGCCATCTAAATTTTTATACCAAACTAATTCGTCTATAAAAAGAGCTGTAGCTAATACATCTAAATCATTATCACCATCTAAATCTGCAGAATAGATGATTTTTGGTTGATTTAAGGATGCAATGATTTGCTGAGGTCCAAAAGTGCCATCCCCTATATTTTTATACCAAGTAAGATCACTGCCAAACTTATTTGCAGAGAGTACATCTTTATAAGTATCTCCATCTAAATCGGCAGCATAAACACTTTGAGGTCCATCACCTTCTATTGAAATTACTTGCTGTAGTCCAAATTGGGCATATAAAAAAGGTGATGATACTACAAATTGTAAATAAATAAAACATTTAAGTATCATCTTTTGTATATAAAAACCTTGATTACCAAATGTAATCATACAAGATTGCTTTTGCAAGGTTAATGAGTTCCTTCTAAAATTTGACAACATTTTTTTGTTTGTTTAATAAAAAAAGCCTCCAAAATTTATATTTTGGAGGCTTTTAATTTATTATAATACTGTTGATTACAAATCAAATTTAATTCCTTGCGCTAAAGGCAATTCATCTGAGTAATTTACGGTATTGGTTTGTCTTCTCATATATAC
>JADGEA010000108.1 GCA_016744615.1 Flavobacteriaceae bacterium | reverse complement strand
CTATCTTTTGCATAGCTTGTCGTCTCATATTGGTTTCTACCCTAAATGCTGCTAAATGAGAGAGTGTAAGAGCCAAAAAATATATTATAACACCTGCTATTGCCGTTCCTACAGCCCACCACGCATAAGTATTAATAAGAGCTTGAGAATAATTTACATCTGAATTAAACAACTCTTTTACAATGAGCCATATAAATATGTATGGCAACATCCCTATAACGGTACTAATTGCTGACAAAATCAACGCTCCAGGAAGCAATGCTTTCCTACCTGTCATATAACTTTGTAGTTTTGATAATGTATTCATGTTTTAAAATTTAAATTACTCAATAAAGAACACTGTTCAATTTTATTCAAAAAAATATTCATATTTATTTCTATTTTGTTACTCTTGCCCATTTTTGATACTTAAAAATCCTATTTAGAAGAATTAAGTACATATTTCGATTTTAACCTAAACATGTACTTAATTTTAATTATCCTAATATTTTTAGTATTTTAAAAAATTTCCGATTTTAAACCCAAAATAAACTGTTCTTGGATTCATTGGTCCATAAATGTATCCAGGGTCACGGTCAATTCCACTATCAAAATCATCCTGATAAGAGTTGAATATATTTTTCATTCCTGTAAATAACTGTAAAGTAGCTCCGTTCATTTTAATATTGTATCGTACTTTTAATCCTAAATCAAAAAAAGTTTCTGATTCTCTTAACTCTCCATCATCAGGATTTGGTATTTGTAAGCCAAAATAAGGAACAAGCATTTTTCCTGTATAATTACCAGTAGTAGATATTCCCAGTTTTTTTGAAGGCTGCCAATCTAAAATAAAGTATCCATAATCTTTTGGGGTTCTAAAAAATTCCTTTTCATTAAACTCTTGGGATTCTTCGTATTTACTATTTTGCACCGTAAAACCTGCTTTTACTGAAAACTTATCAGTTGGCACTACATTTAATTCAATATTAACACCTTGTACTTTTGCCCCCTCATCTGCATTAACTCGTGTATAAATAATTGTTCCGTTTTCGTCAGGATCGCCATATTCATTTGCAAAAGGATTATTCAATTGTGTATAAAAACCTTCAAGTAATAAGCCAACATATACTTCACCTAATTTTTTATTGAAATCGAGTGATGCCATATAACTATGACTTGTTTCTTGTTCTAAATCAGGGCTATTTTCATGAATTACTTTTCTTGAGCCTGATGTTTCAATGTGTAGGTCTTCATCAAATATTTGTGGGGCACGGTATCCTTGCGAATAACTTACCCTAGCTTGCAAATATTTTTTTATATCATATTTAAAGGTAAGTCTAGGGCTTAATACATTACCTGATTTATCTGAGCCTGAATGTTCTTCGTCTTCTATATTGTAATGGTCAAAGCGTGCTCCAGCAGAAACGTTAAGTTTATTCCAGTTGATTTCGTATTGTGCAAAAACTCCGGTAGTATTAGTAGTTTGGTCGGCAACCACAACATTATCGGTATGCGGAATACTTATAATGGTATTGTTAATAACAGAAGCATTATCAAGATCTGCATATCCAAGTTTTTTATCTTTAAGCCATGCACCATTGTTTTCAATACCCACTACCAAATTTGAAATTCCAAATTTTGCATTATATTGAGTTCCTATTGTATAGGAAAAGTCTTTGGTGTTTCCATAATCACTTAAAGACTTATTTGCTCCATAATAAGAATCCCTATTTACTCTTTGACCTGAAACATAAACTGAAAACAGATCATTTTCCCTAAAAAATTGCTCGTAAGTTAATGCACCTGTTGTAAGGTTATGGCTTAATGCCTCGGCAATATTTGCTTCATGTACTGGATAATCAAATTTATCTCCCCCACGTCTGTCTTCCTTTATATTAAAAAAATCGGCAGTTAATTTATTCCTTGTTCCAAACCGATGGTATAAGCGAGTTCCTATGGTAGTATTTTTTAAAGAAGCTATTTCAGAAAAATCGTCATTATTGGCATCAAACTGTTCTCTGTCACGGTAAAACCCATAAAGGGACATACCTGTTTTATTGTCGGCAGAAACTATTGATGTATTAAAATTAACAGAATAATCTTGTGCCATATCTCCAGAATCATCTACCCCAAGACCAATAAGCCCGGTATTTACTCCAAATTCATAAGAATTATTAATAGGGTCTTTAAGTATAAGGTTTATCGTACCCGCAATAGCATTACTACCATATAAAGCAGAGCCGCCACCGCGAACAACTTCAACACGTTCTATCATACTCGAAGGGATTAATTCTAAACCATAGACTCCTGCTAATCCGCTAAAAATTGGACGGCTATTGATTAATATTTGAGAATATGGACCTTCCATTCCATTCATTCTAATTTGTGAAAAACCACAATTTTGGCAATTGTTTTCCATTCGTAAACCCGGACAAAAATTCAATCCTTCGCTTAAAGTAACGGATTGTGTTGTCGCAAAAAGTTTAGGTGTGATTGTATTAACGATGGTTGAAGACTCTATCCTGTTTGTCGCGTTTCTATTTCCAGTAATTACAATTTCTTCGAGCCCCAAAACATCCTGCTCTAATTCGAATTTCAGTTCTTTGGTTTCTTCTGCTTTAATTGTAATTTCTTTTTCCTGTGGCTTATAGCCTAATGATTGTGCAATGATCACCAAAGAGCCTTCAGGTAAATTAATTAATTGAAAATGTCCAGTTTCATCTGTTGTTGTTCCAATTGTTGTTCCTTTAACACTTACAGTTGCAAAAGGAATGTGCCCTCCATTACTGACTACATGCCCAACAATATTTGCATCAGTTTTTGTTTTTTGAGCAAAAATGATTTGTGTTACTGACAATAAAAATATTGTCAAAATTATATGTATTCTGTTCATAATATCGTGTTCTATTATTAATAAATAATTTGCTTTTTCGGCATTAAATATTTCTATAATAAATAGTGCCAAATGACAGAAATTAAAAAACCTGTCATAAAAAATGTAATATGAAAATTGATATTATGAAATTGGGGGTGCTCTGCCTTTATAAAGGTTTATGAAAATTAATATGTGCTCTGTTAATAATTGAAACGGAACTTGTCCTTTTCCAACAATTGTAATCAATGCAAAGGTTAGGAAAACGATAAGAAAAAGAATTTCTAAATTTTGAAAGAATAAAAATTCAGCATTTGAATGATGGTGAGATTTGTAAGGCTTTGAATCGTTTGATTTATCGTAAGGGTGAGCATGTTCAATAATTGTCCCGTTATCTAGTTTATGGACATGTAAGAAAATTGCCTTATTGGCAATAAGCATTCCCATTACCCCTATCATAAAAAAGGTGATGATTTTTATTATTATACGTTTAGTCAATCTATTCATTTATTGAAAATTCATTTTTTTATACAAACAGTAATAAACTAACAGCCATAACAGTCATTCCTGCTATTAATCCGTATATAGCGGAATGGTGTTTACCATATTCCTTAGCGGTGGGCAATAATTCATCAAGTGAGATAAATACCATAATTCCTGCTACAGAGGCAAATAAAATACCTAAAACAGTCTCGTTAAGAAATGGTCTTAGTATAACGTAACCAACCAAAGCTCCTACTGGCTCTGCAAGACCAGAAAGAAACGAAAGTAAAAATGCTTTTTTTCTATCTCCTGTTGCATAATAAATTGGAACGGAAACGGCTATACCTTCGGGAATATTATGTATTGCAATAGCAACAGCGATAGGGATGGCAATAGTTGGGTCGATTAATCCTGCAGAGAATGTTGCTATTCCTTCGGGAAAATTATGAATGGCTATTGCAAGTGCAGAAAACAAACCCATTCTCATTAATTTTTTATCTTCTGTAACGGGTTTATTTATATCTTCAACTGTTCTAACTTCGTGTGGATTTTCAAAAGATGGAACTAATCTATCTATAATTGCAATTATTAATATTCCACCAAAAAAAGCAAGTGCAGTAAACCAATATCCTAATTTTTCTCCGTGAGCTTCTGTTAAAATACGTTTGGCTTCACTAAATATTTCTACAAAGGAAACGTAAATCATTACACCAGCTGAGAACCCAAGCGAAACGGATAAAAATATTTTGTTTGTGCGTTTTGTAAAGAAAGCTAAAGCACTACCTATTCCTGTTGATAAGCCAGCAAATAAAGTTAAACCAAAAGCGAATAATACATTATCTTCCATTGCTTTTAATTAATTCATTACTATCAGTACATGTGTTGTATTCCATTTGTAGTGTAATATGTTGTATCTTAAAATGATGTTCTAAAAGATGTTCAATGTCTTTTTTTACTTCCATCATTTCTTCCATATTCATATTGTTTTTAAGATTTATATGAGCTTCGAAATGGGTTTGCTTATCGTCTAATTTCCAAATATGAACATGATGAATATTTTCAATTTCTTTTAGATCTTCTACTTTACTTTTAATTTCATCAATATTAATATTTTCAGGTGTGGTTTGCATTAATATATCAACAGTTTGCTTTACAACACCCCAAGTATGAAAAAGGATAAAAATACTTACAGCAACTGTTATTACAGGATCTATCCAATAAATATGGTAAATCCAAATACCAATTCCTCCCAAAATTACAGCAACTGACGAAAGCGTATCGCCCATTAAATGCAGATAAGCAGCTTTTATATTTAGATTATGATCTTTTTCTTTATTTAGAATTAAAACAGAAACAAGATTGGCAAACAAGCCAAATGTTGCCACAATAAACATAATTTTCCCTTTTATGGGTTCAGGTGTTACAAAACGTTGGTAGGCTTCAAAAAGTAAATAAATACTTATGGCTATAAGAACTACTGAATTAAATAATGCTGCAAGTATTTCTATTCGCTTATGTCCAAAAGTTCTATGTTTATTTGCAGGTTTTTTGCTGTATTTTCCTGCTAAAAATGCTATGAATATTGCTGATGCATCTCCCAAATTATGTATGGCATCAGAAATTAAAGAAAGACTGTTAGATATTATTCCGCCTATAATCTGAACTACTGTAATTGCAAAATTAAACAGAGCTACCCAAAGCAGTTTTTTTCCTTGTAGGTTAGTTTCGTGATGATAATGTTCGTGTGCCATAGTTTTTTAAATAAAGAACATTGTTTAGATTTGTTCAAAAAAATTATATTTGCATTAGTTTTTCCCAGCCTGCGGTGCCAAAAGCCATGTATTCGTTAATAAATACCTCAATATCTTGATTGCTTAATTCATTGTGTGTTACTATTTCTCCCATAACACTAAGCCACCACGAACTCATTGTATGTATAAAAAAGTTTGAAATATTGCTGTTAATATGTGGATATTTCTCCTTCATCTTCTGAATATATTTTAACCCTAAATCTGTATGTCTATCTGTAAATTTATCTTTAAAATTCTCAAGCGATGAACCATAAGATTGAAATAATAAAAGTTTTAGTTCTTTCCTGAATTGAACAATAATATTCATAAACATTGCAACTTGCTTTTGCATATACTGTTCTGATTTAAAAATTTCCAAACTTATATTTTCATTTTCATTATGTTCTATTAATAGTTTATTGAAGGTGTTTAATAGTGGCGACAGTACTTCAATATATATATCATCTTTATTTTTGAAATAATTATAAATATTGCTTAACCCAACATTAGATTTTTCTGCAATGGTTCTCATTGATGCATCTTTAAAACCTTTTTCTAAAAATTCTGTTCTTGCAATTTCTAAAATCACTTTATGGATGTTTTGTTTCTTTGTCTGCATAATTTAATTGAGATTCTACCCTGCAAAGAACGATGTTCTTTTTTAATTATACAATAGCTGAATGTAGGTATTTTGTGTTTTATTAATCACCTAAAGTAGGGATATTTATAATTATTTATTCTTTGATGAGATCAGTTTGTGTGTTTGGTAAAAATAGCTTTTTTAATTTTTTTAGAGTTTACCTATGTGTTGGTAAAAAAATAAATATGAATTTTAGATGTTGTTGTGTTTAGTGAAAAATCAAAAGAGCAATGACTGGATTCTTTTACGTAGTCAGTCATCCATTACAATAGCCTCTCTTTAAATGCTTTTACTTTTAGGCTAATTTTGATTAGAAAATTTTGGAATCTAATTGAAATTTGGTTGATTTATTTTTCCACGTTCCTTTTTTAATAATTGCTAACAGTTTGGTTAATATTTTGTTGTGGAAAATGGCGATAGATTTTTCCGTTAATAAAATCAGCAAAAAAGCACAAAATAATCTTTAGTAAAGCGAAAATCCACAATAAATGCTATACGTTGTTGAACTAATCCTTCCTTCGGTCTAAAGCTTTTTTTAGACCAGATAAAAAGGTCTGTATTTAAATTTCTAATCATAAATATATTGCAATAATGTTTTTAGTGATAGAAAATTATAAATTGGGTTTACCAATGAAATTAATAATTTTCTTTTACGCACAACTTCCAATTTTATTAGTAAAGAATAGGAAGTTGATTTATCTTTGCCAAAATTTGACCAATGTACAAATCTGTTATCCGAAAGGTACTTTTTAAATACGATCCCGAAGATGTTCATCACTTCACTTTTAACATGTTGAAAAGTTTATTTAAACTTCCGTTAACAGGAACTTTAGCCCGGACTAAATTTGTTATAGAAGATAAAAAATTAGAACGTAATTTATTCGGTTTGACCTTTAAAAATCCGGTTGGATTGGCTGCGGGATTTGATAAAAATGCAGTTCTTTTTGATGAATTTTCAAATTATGGTTTTGGTTTTGTTGAGATAGGAACTGTTACACCAAAACCTCAGGATGGTAATCTAAAAAAAAGATTATTCAGATTGATAGAGGATGAGGCTATTATCAACCGTATGGGCTTTAATAATGATGGTGTGAAAGTAATTGCTGAAAGATTACGAAAACGAAAAACGGATGTTATCATTGGTGGAAATATTGGTAAAAATAAGGTGACTCCAAATGAAAAAGCAGTGGATGATTATTTGATCTGTTTTCATGGGCTTTTTGATGTGGTTGACTATTTTGTGGTAAATGTTAGTTCACCTAACACACCAAATTTAAGAGCTTTGCAGGATAAGGAGCCACTAACTAAACTGTTGCAAACATTGCAGGATGAGAATGATAAAAAAACAGCACCTAAGCCTATTTTGTTAAAAATTGCTCCTGACCTTACTGATGAGCAGTTAATGGATATTATTGATATCGTTAAAACTACTAAAATAGCAGGTGTAATAGCTACTAATACTACTATTTCAAGAGATAATCTTGTTTCAGAAAAGAAAATTGAGGTTGGTGGTTTAAGTGGTAAACCGGTAAGAGAAAGATCTACAGAAGTGATTAAATTTTTAGCTGATAAATCAAATAAGGCTTTCCCAATTATTGGAGTAGGAGGTATCCACTCTGCAAAAGATGCTAAAGAAAAATTAGACGCCGGTGCTGATCTGATACAAATCTTTACAGGATTTATTTATGAAGGTCCGGGATTGGTTAAAAGAATCAATAAGGGTTTACTCAATTAATTGCTTACCAGTAAAGAGTTTTTTAAGTAATTCTTTTCCGGATAATAGATAAATAGCACACTCCCATTTTTGATATTTTTGAGGATGTTTAAAAAACCTTTTTTTGGAAGAGAAGGACAGCCTAAACTGCGACCTAATCTGCCATTTTTTTTGATAAAAAGATCACTAACATAATCTGCAGAGTGTATCACAATTGCTCTTTTTCTTGCATTGCTATTTGAATTTTCCAATCCATCTAAACGAAGAGATAAACCGTGTTTTCCATTGTAGGTTTCGGCAGTTTTATAAAAACCTATACTACTTTGATAAGAACCTATTTTATTAGAAAAAAACTTTGCAAATTCGCCACCAGAGTTTTTTCCATGAGCAACTTTACTTTTATGAATGATCTTATTTGATTTGAAATCAATAAGGAAAAAACGATTTTCATTGGCTGATAAACTAAGATCAATAACCGTTAAGAATTTTGAGTTTTGAATTTTTTTATTCTTCAGAAGCTTATTATATCCTAATAAGGCTTTTTCAAAAACTTCAAATTTAAGATCCTTATCATTAAGTAAATTATAAAGTTTGATTGAATTATAGTTATGTTTTCCTTTTATTGGATCGACTAGTTCAGTATGTGGTGAGTTCCACGAAATACTTGAAAAAGTTACTATCGCTAGAGCTGATAATAATAAGATGCGTTTAATCATTTTCCCCTTTTAAAAATATGAATAAATTTAAAATTTAATTTAGTTAAAACTAATATATTGAAGGAAATACAAATTTTAAAACAACGAATTTATGAAATTATTGTAAGTATTATATGTTTTAGTAAAAAAAACTAATTATTTTCGATTAATTTACAGAGGCAAGCTTTTCAATACTTTGAATTACTTTTACTTTTTTCATGCCAATTTGAATTGCTTCTTCATTTAAAGGGATTAAATGATGATGTCTTGACGGTAAAGATTTTTCAAGACCTTTGTGTACATTATCCATTTTCACTATGGGATGCACTTTTAAAAAAGAGCCCAAAATCACCATATTAAAGGTCTTTGTGTTTTTTAATTTTGAAGCTTCTTCTGCTCCATTTATAGTAGCAATTGTGATGTCTTTGCGGATTGGATGATTTGTAATTCCGTTTGGATCATAGATCAATAATCCACCTGGCTTCACCATACTTTCAAATTTATCCATAGATTGTTGATTTAAAATAATGGCAGTATCAAATTCATTTAAAATGGGAGAACTAATTCTTTCATCACTTAAAATAACTGCAACATTGGCAGTTCCACCTCTCATCTCGGGTCCGTATGATGGCATCCAGCTTACCTCTTGATCTTGCATGATACCCGAATAGGCTAAAATTTTCCCCATGGATAAAACTCCTTGTCCTCCAAAACCTGCGATAATAATCTCTTCAGTCATATTTTTACTGTTTAATTCCAAATTTTAAATACTGAGTTTAAATTCAATATTGAAATTTATAATTTATAATTATTTTTTAATATCACCTAAAGGAAAATATGCAAGCATATTTTCATCCAACCATTTATTTGATTCAACAGGACTCATTTTCCATCCAGAGTTACAGTTAGATACAATTTCAACTATTGATAACCCTTTTTTATCTCTTTGATTTTCAAACGCTTTTCGTATGGCTCTTTTGGCTTTGCGAACATATTTGGCCTCATGAACCGCCTGTCTTGTAGCATAAGCTACACCAGGTAATGTAGCAACCATTTCCGTAATTTTTAAAGGGTATCCCATGGTTTCTACCACTCTTCCGTATGGCGATGTTGATGATTTCATGCCAGGCAAAGTTGTTGGTGCCATTTGTCCACCAGTCATACCATAAATACCATTATTTACAAAAATAATAACAATATTTTCACCTCTGTTACAAGCGTGAATGGTTTCTGCTGTTCCTATAGCTGCAAGGTCTCCATCTCCCTGATAGGTGAAAACATATTTTTCAGGAAAAACACGTTTGATGCCGGTTGCAACTGCAGGAGCTCTACCATGGGCAGCCTGCTGCATGTCAATATTCATAAATTCATAGGCCAACACTGAACAACCAACAGGTGCAACACCAATGGTTTCAGAGCCAATACCCATTTCATCTACAACCTCCATAACCAAACGGTGCGCCACTCCATGTCCGCAACCAGGACAATAACTAAGTGTGCATTCATTCATGAGTTTAGTTTTCTGAAATACAATTTTACCTTTCTTGATAATTTCTTCCGGAGTTATTTCTGTTGCGATCATTTTAGTTTTTTGAAATTAATTTTTCTTCTATTGCATTCAATACTTCCGATGGAGAAGCCATCATTCCACCCATTCTTCCGTAGTGAACGACAGGTACTTTTCCATTTGCAGCCAGTTGTACATCTTCTATCATTTGTCCTGCATTCATTTCTATGGAAATAAAACCTTTTATCTTATCAGCATATTTGGCAATGATCTTTTTTGGAAAAGGCCATAAGGTAATTGGTCGTATCAATCCAATTTTATACCCTTTTTTACGCCCCATTTGAACAGCTTTTTGGCTAATTCGGGCACTGCTTCCGAATGCTACAATAATATAATCAGCATCTTCACATTGAATCTCTTCATAGCGAATTTCATTATTTTCAATGGTTTCGTATTTTTTTTGTAAATGAAAATTATATTTTTCCTGTTTTTCAGGATCTAGATCTAATGAAGTAATAATATTTCTGCTTCTGGTTTTGGGTCTGCCTGTAGTTGCCCAGTCACCATACTTTTCAATAATTTCTTCATTGGTTAGTCTTTCCTTTTGTTCTGGTAAAGATACCTTTTCCATCATTTGCCCTATTGCCCCATCAGATAAAATCATTACCGGATTTCGATATTTAAAAGCCAGTTCGAATCCAAGATCAACAAAATCTGCCATTTCTTGCACTGTTGATGGTGCCAGAACGATCATTCTGTAATCTCCATGACCACCACCTTTTACTGCTTGAAAATAATCTGCCTGTCCGGGTTGAATTGTTCCCAAGCCTGGTCCACCACGCATAACATTAGCAATAAGGCAAGGGATCTCGGCGCCAGCCATGTAAGAAATACCTTCGAGTTTTAAACTAATACCTGGACTTGATGAAGAAGTCATGGCTTTTTTACCGCAGGAACCAGCACCATAAACCATATTAATGGCGGCCAGTTCGCTTTCTGCCTGAAGGACTTGCATACCAGTACGATTGTAAGGATTTTCAAGCATTAAATATTCTATAACTTCAGATTGTGGAGTTATTGGATAACCAAAATAGGCATCAGCTCCTGCTCTAATTGCAGCTTCAGCCATTGCTTCGTTACCTTTCATTAGTTTTATTTCTTGCATTTAATGAGAAATTAATAAGTTAATGAATCCGCTTTTTCGGGCTTGTATTGATATACGGTAATACACATATCAGGGCAAACCAAAGCGCAAATTTTACAACCGGTACAAGCACTATGATTTATTGGGAAAGCAGGATTGTAACCTTTTGAATTTACTTGTTTATCAAGGATTAATACATCTGTTGGACAGGCTACTACACAAAGGTCACAACCTTTGCAAGCTTCGGCATCTATAATAACAGCACCTTTAACTTTTGACATAAGATAGCAGTTTTAGGTTAATAATAAAAAATATAACGCTTTTACGATGCAAACTTACATAATATAATATTGATAAAAAATGATTAAAATCAGTATTTAGTTAAATAATCAAAAAAAAGTATCACTTTATAAGCGTAATTATTATCAAATTCTCAATAATAATACAAAATAGCTATATTAATGGTTTGAATCGCTGTGGATTAGATTCATGCATTATTTGATAAATTTTTTCAAAAATATCTTCTGCACTTCGATTTGAAAAATAATCACCATCAGTTCCGTATGCTGGTCGATGTTCTTCAGAACATAAAGTTACAGGCTTGCTGTCTAAATACTGGTATGCATTTTGATTGTTCAATATTTCATTCATTATGTACGCAGAAGCACCTCCCGGTACATCTTCATCAATGACCATTAAACGATTTGTTTTTTGAATGCTTTTTACAATATCATGAGAAATATCTAAAGGCATTAAACTTTGAATATCAATTACCTCACAACTGATATCAAATTGTCTTAATTGGATAGCTGCTTCTTCAACTAATTTTAAGGTGGCACCATAGGAAACAAGGGTAATGTCATTACCTTCTAAGATAGTTTCAACTACACCAATTGGTGTTGTAAATTCACCAAAATTATCTGGTTGTTTTTCCTTAAGGCGATAACCATTTAAATTTTCAATGATTAGTGCAGGATCATCACTTTTCATCATGGTATTAAAAAAACCAGCTGCTTTAGTCATGTTCCTGGGAACCAAAATACATATTCCTCTTAAAAAAGTATTGATACCACTCATAGGAGAGCCTGAATGCCAGATGCCTTCGAGTCTATGGCCTCGAGAGCGAATAATAAGAGGAGCTTTTTGTCTGCCAGCACTTCTGTAATGTAATGAAGCCAGATCATCACTCAGTGTTTGTAAAGCAAATAATATATAATCTAAATACTGAATTTCAGCAATAGGTCTCAAACCACGCATGGCCATACCAATTCCCTGTCCAACAATAGTTGCCTCACGAATACCGGTATCACTAACCCTTAATTCTCCAAATTTTTTCTGCATGCCTTCCAATCCCTGATTAACATCACCAATAAAACCAGTGTCTTCACCAAAGATCAGAGCTTCTGGATATTTGTTGAAAATCGTTTCAAAATTATCTCTCAAAATGGTTCTTGCATCCACCAATTTATTCTCTTTTCCATAAGTTGGTTTTACTTCTTTGATCTTCAATGCGGCCCATTTAGATTGACTGTACAAGTGAGAACTATATCGTTTTTGAAATAATGATTTGTAATTTTTTATCCAGTTTTGTAAAGTAGTTTTTGCTGCAAAATCTTCTTCAGTTATAAATCTTAAAATCTTACGGGCATATACCAAATTAGTTCTTACCTGAACTTCATCATCTGCTAAGAACTGCTCGATTAATTTATTGATAAAAACTTTGTTCTTTGAATTTTCAGAAACCTCTTTAAGAATTGCAAGTAATTCAGAACCAGCCTTTAATATAGGATTTTTAAAATTATTCCAGGCATTTCTTTTGGCTAATTTTGCTTCATTTTTAGCATCTTTCTCAATAGTTATCAATTCTTCTTCATCTTTTATAAATTGAAAGACATTTCCCATGTCATCTTCAATTTTATAATTGAGAATCCACTCTCGCATTTTTGTATTACAGTCAATACTTTTTTCGTAGGCTAACCGGTCTTTACTTTTATATCTTTCATGTGATCCTGAGGAGGAATGCCCTAAAGGTTGCATTAGATCAGTAACATGAATAACAACAGGTACATGCTCATCACGGGCAATCTTTCCTGCTTTTTCATAGGTATCAATCAAAGAGGGGTAATCATAGCCCTTTACAGAAAATATTTCAAATCCATTACTATTTTCATCTCTTTGAAATCCTTTTAAAATTTCAGAAATACTTTCTTTGGTTGTATGATATTTAGCCGGTACTGAAATGCCATACTCATCGTCCCAAATACTAATAGCCATAGGCACCTGTAAAACACCTGCTGCATTTATGGTTTCCCAGAACAAACCCTCGCTTGTACTTGCATTTCCTATTGTGCCCCAGGACACTTCATTTCCTTTATCTGAAAAAGTATTAAAATCTTTTAATTCATCAATATGTCTATACATTTTTGAGGCTTGAGCCAATCCTAATAAACGAGGCATTTGCCCTGCGGTACAGGAAATATCAGAACTTGAATTTTTTTGCTTCATCAGATTTTTCCAGGAACCATCTTCATTTAAAGAGTGGGTTGCAAAGTGATTATTCATTTGTCTTCCGCCAGATTCGGGAGCGTTCTTTATATCTGTATCTCCGTATAGATTTGCAAAAAACTGTTGAGCGGTTAACTCACCAATTGCCATCATAAATGTTTGATCTCTGTAATAGCCAGATCTCCAGTCTCCAAGTTTGAAAGCTTTTGCCATGGCAAGTTGAGGCACTTCTTTTCCATCGCCAAATATTCCAAATTTTGCTTTACCGGTAAGAGCTTCTCTCCTTCCTAAGATACTACATTGCCTGCTTAATACTGCAGTTTTGTAATCGTTTAATACTTCTTTTTTAAATTGTGCAAACGATATGGAATTAGATGTCTCTGTAGCTTTTTTTATCATATTTTAGTTTGTCTTAGGAAGTTCTGCAAAGATACAAATTTTAAGACAATTTTAATATTGTTTAACTATGTGAAAGCTAGTAAAGTATTATTTTTTAAATATTGATTTATTAAAGATAAATTAATATTTTGAGTATTTTTTTAATTATCATGAATTTTCATCATTAATAAAAGCCTCTTCTTATGAAATTATAAATTTTAGAAGGGCTTAAAGTGAATACAAATCTAATTTTTGAAGCGTAATTTGGCAGACCTGGTTCAAATCCTAAACTGGATTGAATAGGGAAATAAAACTCCAAAAAATTATGAATAAAATTTAAACGAATACCACTGTCATATCTAAAAAGAGTACTTTGATCATGATTTTTTACAAGACCAACATCAGCATATAATTCCAACCATCTCCATAATCCTATACTTGCGTTGCTGGTTAGCATCCATTGGTTAGAGAATTGATTTTCAAAAATAGATTTAAATCCTCCTTCTGCAATAATGATTTCCTGACTAAATAATCCTGATTCTTCTGATCTGCCCAAATAATTCAAATCAAACATATAATCACTTGGTCTATCCAAAGCAAAACTGAAAAAGTCAGATTCTGTATTGTTGAAAATAAATGTTCCAAAAAATAATCGAAAATCTAATTGTCTGTATCTATCGGTTAATTTTCTATATCGAAAATCTAAAGATAC
>JADGEA010000323.1 GCA_016744615.1 Flavobacteriaceae bacterium | reverse complement strand
GTACATTTATCTTCTGATGCTAATACTGGAAAGTTTATTAATAATAATATGATACATAAATTTTTTTTCTTCACGAATTGCCTCCGTTGGTTCAATTTCAGTGGTTTTCTTGCTCAGCATTTGTAAATTTTATTAAATATATTTCATATAGTTTATCTACATGTCCTTGTACTTTATTATAAAGGTAAACACAAAAAACTGAAATCAAGATATGAAATGCGTGTGCTGAATGTAGGATATAATTTTATGTTTTTGTTTTTTTACATGTTTTTAACATATTATGTAGTTTTGTTTATTGATTTATCATAGTACACGCGGTACTATACTAAATAGTAAGGTTAAAATATTATCTATTTCCTACAATTTTTAAAATTCAATTTATTTTTTATGCAAAAAAATTCCAATATCATTGATTGTGGAACATCCCCTGCCATGCAGAGGGTTTACCAAAAAATTGACCAAGTTGCGAATAGTAAAGCTTCCGTGTTGATTACTGGAGAAACCGGCACCGGTAAAGAAGTCTGCGCTCATATGTTTCATCAAGTTAGTCGATATAAAGATAAAGCATTTTTATCTATAAATTGTGCTGCAATTCCAGATAACTTGATAGAAAGTGAATTATTTGGGCATGTCAAAGGAGCTTTTACTGGCGCAACTCAAAACCGGAAAGGCATGGCATCCTTAGCCAATGGTGGTACCTTGTTTTTAGATGAAATCGGTGAAATGAATTTGAATTTACAATGCAAGCTACTACGGTTTGTTGAAACCGGTACTTTTTATAAAGTCGGCAGTAGCCAATTAGAAATTGTTGATATTCGTTTTATTTGGGCAACCAATCGTGATCTGCTTAGCGAAATTAAAGCCAAGCGTTTTCGTCAAGATCTCTATTACCGCTTAAAAGTCAGCTCAATCCATTTGCCACCACTACGTCAACGTGGACAAGATGTTTTACTGCTTGCCCAAAATTTTCTTAAACAATATGCCAAACAAGAGCAGAAAAGCTTTAAATATTTTACCCTAGAAGCCGAAAAAATCCTGTTAGATTATGAGTGGCCGGGTAATATCCGACAATTGAAGAATGTGATTCATAATCTTGTGCTATCTCATTATGGTGAGAGAATAACAGCAGATATGCTGCTTAGCACATTCACTGAAGAAATGGAGCATATAGTTCCTCAATCTTTATCCACGCCCGAAGTCGCCAAAATTTCCCCCAAAACCATTTTTCCTCTTTGGCAGGTGGAAAAAAACGCAAGCCTTGAAGCTATTGAATTTTGCCATGGCAATGTAGTACAAGCGGCAAAATTGTTGGGAATAGGAAAAACAACCCTTTACCGAAAGTTACAAAAGTGGAATTACATAAAGTAATATTTATGATTATCCATAGCTTAATTTATATTTTGTTCCAAAAAGGGCACATTTTTTCCGTGTATTAGGAAATAATTCCCAAAGTGGGCATTATATTATTGCGTTTAAATTTATTTAAAGCTTTATATAACAAATTGTTATATACTAACCAGCTAGTTGGCATACCTTTAGCTTTTAAAGAAATAGACAATCATGTATTTGATTGTTTTTATTTGATTGTGTATTAAATTTAAAATTAGGAAAAGACATTATGAAAAAATTTTTGATGACATCAACAGTAGCAAGTATGCTGCTTATGAATGTAGGTACAGCTTTAGCGTTAGATTTCAAGGCAGTCAAAGGTGATGGTCAATGTCCTTCAGGTTATGTCATAGCGACACCAGATAATGCGAGAAACAATCAAAATCAAGCTTGTGCAGCGTTGGGAACATGGTATATTGCTCGTCTTGCTGGAGGTGGTTCTATGGATGGATCTGGTTACAACTGCAAAATACGCGATAAAGATAGCAGAGGATTAGGCGATACCTTGTGTTTACGTTTAGAATTCAAAGCATCAAAAGGGGATGGTACATGCCCAACTGGTTTGACTTTGGCGACTCCACAAGAAACCAGAGCTAATCAAAATAAAGCATGTGCTGCGTTGGGAACATGGTCTATTGCTCGTCTTGCTGGAGGTGGTTCTATGGATGGATCTGGTTACAACTGCAAAATACGTGATAAAGATAGCAGAAACTTAGGCGATTCTTTATGCAAAAAATAGCTGAATTAATGAATGCTATGTCGTAAAACCTAAAAACTACCTATCTAACAATTAGATGGGTAGTCAGCGTATGCTATACATCTAATGTCATGTTCTATAACAATACAAACTCATTCAACTAGATTAAGATCATATTAAATTACCTGCCATCTATAGAATTTTAGTGCCGGTGCTATAGAAGAATGAAGAAAATACCAAAAAGACTTATTCTTCACGAATTGCCTCCGCCGGTTCAATTTCAGTGGTTTTCCAAGCCGCTAGCAATGAACTCATAGCAGCTGCACTAGTAGTAGCAATAAAAGCAATCATAAAATATTCATTAGGCAGAAAACAAATTTTTTCTCCTAATCTTAAATCAGCAGCAAATACAAAATTTATTATATAAGACAAGCTTGCATATCCAATAATCGCTACTAAAACGCTGATTATCGCGATGCTAATTCCTTGATAAATTGGAAATCTAAATACCTCGTTTCTGGATAAGCCCATTAGTCTCAAGATACCAATATCGCGTTTTTTCCTTTCAACTGCTGCATATAAGCTTGCAATAAGTGCAGCAATTCCGCCAATTATTCCAATAATCGCAACTAACCAAAATATACGAGTTAAACCGCGATCTAAGATTTTAACTTTTTCAATTGATTGAACTTTTGTGATTACTTCAATTTTATTTTCAATAAAATGTCTATAAAGTGCGGGAATGTCATCAATACTTCGTGCATAGAGGCGAAATCCTCTATAGCCTGCTCTGGCAAGTAAAAAGCTATGTTGTTTTTCATCATAGATAATATTTCGCTTTTCTCCAGTTTTTAAGGTGCCAATTAATTCAATTGGTACTATTGCATATTTACTAAATGATTTACCTATATTAGTAATAGGAAATTCTATTTTTCCGTTCAAGGCACTGGCTTTGCCGCTGGTATATTTTATATTATCTGGTAATAAAATAGAATTTTTTTCCCACCTTAAAGCTGGAATATCAAGTTGTTTTGCCTCTGCCGCAGT
>JADGEA010000322.1 GCA_016744615.1 Flavobacteriaceae bacterium | reverse complement strand
GAAAACCCATAAACAATAATTAGTGTTAATCAACCGGGATGTAGTTCAACATCTGCTTCATACTTGGCTTTACAAGCCGTATGAAGGCTATTTATTGTGAGCCGTTATTTCTTTAATTCAGTCAGTTCTTTTATGAATTCATTATTATTCCTCATATCATTTCCACATCCTCCAAACTTTAACTTTATAAATTCAGTTTCTTCTTCGATTAGTATGCTTATTCTGTCACACCATTGCGAGGAATATGATGTCCAAAACCAACCACCAATCAGTTTTTTTCCATTAGCAACAATAATAAAAGGTTTCCCAAATATAGAGATACTTGTCGGTTTTAAAGTTTTAATTTTTTCTTTTCCACTATCTGTTAATTCAATTGTATTATTGGTCTTTGAGTAATATTTTATATCAGTTAAATTCAGAAATGGTTCGTTCTCAATGTCATTGTTTTTAATATCAATATAATGCTGGCAAATGGAATCTGGTATTGTTGAGTTTTTGTTATATTTCCGTTTAAATTTTCTGATTTTTCTTTTGTCGAATTCCGTGTATGAATTTTTATTCGCTAGAAAATCATTAATGAAGTAGATTTCAATTCCACCATATTTTTTATTTTCAGATTCGGATTCAGATTGTCCGTTTACAGAAAAGTAAATTCCAAAAATCAGTAAAAATGCTATTTTGATGTTCATTTTTTTATGGCTCACAACGTGTTTGTGTATGATTAGTTGCGTGTTTTAAGCACTAAAGTTAGCAAATAAAACACAGATAGAAAGTCCGCGAGGACTTTCATAAATCAGCTAAAACCAAGCAATTAATTATACACGGTGTTAGCCACTGGGTTTTATTCGGTTTTTTCAAATACTAGCATTTCATCAAATCCACTTCTCAAAGCCAAGTCTTTTAAAGTTACTATAAACCTTTCTAATTCCCGACTTAAAATTGATTCATAATCCTCACTCATAGAATTGAAATCATTTGGTAAAAGATTCTGAATAGCATAATTTATTCCTGTCAATATTGTTGGAAAGTCAATAAATACCAATTTGTTATCCTTTATTTCTGTCTCAAGGTTTATAAATCTCGGACGACCTGCATAATGAAATGATACGCTTTTAGTGGAACGTCCTTTTTTGAGTTTCTCAAATTGAAGATTTAAGTCTGTATTAAGTTTTTTTGGAATTATTATTCTGATTAAACAGTTTTCATATTTTGCACCATCTTCTTCAAAACCACCTTTCTCAATTAAATATCTACAAGTAGGTGAAATTAAATTCTCGAAATAAACAGATGCTAAAGTTGAAGATGGGAAGAAATTTACAGAAGAATCTCTTTGAGTTCTAAATAAATCGCCAACTGTTGAAATTGCGTTTATAAAACTATCAGGTTCACTTTTTGAAAATCTAGCTAAAGAAATACCTTTAATATCGGATAGTATTTTTAATTCTTTCTCAACAACGAAAGCACATTTCGATAAACCTAATCGTCCCATAAAAAGTCCTAATTCAAAAAGTACGTTGTCACGAGATTGTAACATTTCTTGCTCTCTAACTATAACTTTGTCGTCAGTAGTTCCAAGTAGAATGCCAAAGTCATATTGTAAAGTTGCTTTTAATAAATCGTGAAGAAAATTATTATTTATTTTAAAAACTGCTGTATCCCAAACAGTATCGTTCCAAATAGTAACTTCAAATTCAGGTTCTAGAATTTTTTTAGCAGATTCTGCTAAACTTAATTCCTCTGATGATGAACCTATAAATATTCGTTTTTTTCTCATATTACAAATGCTTTTTTAAGGTCGAGTAGTATAGAGTCAATTTCCGACATTAAATTCCTTAAACTATCTAGTTTTGCATTATCATTAAGAAATATACTTTCGTTGCCATCAACTGATTTTAAGTTATTTGAATGTTGAATGTTATCCGATAAACTTTTAAGTTGTAAATAAATAATTGGTACTAATTCGTAAAAGTTTTTGTTAGAATATTTTGAAGTTTCAATGTCGTAGCAAATAGCATTAATGTCAAAGCTTGAAAGTTTTATTTCTAAATCAGAATCCGCTTTTATATTTTTTAAAAAACGAATCATTCTTTTTAATCTGCCTTTAGTTTCTGAACTTCTTTCGTTTATTCTTTTTATGCTTAAAAAAGGATAGTCGGCATCTCCTTTCGAGTTAGATTCTTTATTGTAAACTTGAATTCCTCTAAAATCAGAATCTTTGTCTTTTAAAACTGCTGTAAGATTATCATACCAATTCGCAATAACTATATCAACATCTCTATTCAGGCTTTTATTAGTTATTTTTATGGCTTTTGGATGTGAAATATCACAAATGTCATAAACAGGATTAAGTGTGTTTTCAGAATCGATTCGGTTCTTTTTCAAATCAGCTAAAGCATCTGAATATCCTCCGCCTTTTAGTTCGTTTTGAAGTTTTTCTAATTGATATGAACTTAATTGTGATTTTAAACTTTCTGTTGTTACTACTGTATTAATTGATTTACGGTCAAAAGCATAAAAAGAATCTGTGATTACTAATAAATCAATATCGCTTGTGCCTTTAATATGAGTATTAGTCATTACAGAGCCTTGATATTTATAAATTACATTTGATAGATTTTGTTTCAGATGATTTTGAACTCTTTCTCCTGCTAATTTACTTTTTTGAGTATATTCAGGTTCGACACCTTTCATTGCATAACGAACATATTTCAATATGTCACTATATGAAATTGAAGATAACTCATCTGAAAATGCTTTTTCAAGAGCAATACTTTCAGGATTAGTTCTTGCTTGTATGTTTTGTATTAATCTCCTATAGTCTTTCATTTATAATGTGATTTTTAGTAAAGTTAGTTTGAGATAACTTTTAAATTTTACTGTTTTCCGTAAATTATAAATTATTCCGTAATGTTTCTGGACCTTGTGGCTAACGGTTTGGCTAAGATTTTGTTGTGGAAAATGTCGATAGACTTTTCCGTTATAAAATCAGCCAAAAAATACAAAAACAGCTTCGATAAAGCGAGAAGCCACAATAAATTTTAGCCGGTGTTGAACTAAATCCCTACCGGGATAGCTTATTTACCAAATATTTCTTAACATAATACTGAAACGGAATCTCGACATCCCGTTAGATTAATAATAA
>JADGEA010000321.1 GCA_016744615.1 Flavobacteriaceae bacterium | reverse complement strand
TGACCAAATCTAATTAAATTGAATAATTTAGCACCAATTATAAGTTTTGAAAATTATATTTTACAAGGCTTGTGGAAGTGCGAAACTTGAGTTATTATATACATATATTTTTCCAGATTCAATAATTGGCATTGGTGAGGAAATTCTTACGGAAGATCTTAAAGCCTCTTTAGTCATATACTTTGGTGTAGCAACATTAACCAAAACAAATTCCCCTTCAGTCTCATCATTGCAAGATTGCAACACAAAAAACAACATTATTATTGCTAAAACTATTTTTGTTTTCATAACTATGTCTATTTATAAATACTTAGTATTATTAAAGATACTTCATAAATAAAAAGTTGCGCTAGATTTAAGATGACAATGTGTCATATAGTTTAGATTTTGGTTGTATCTTTGCAAACCAAATAAAATATATGGCAAGCGAAAATATAATTGAAGAAAAAAAACAAGGGCAGGCATTGATAACGGAACAAAAGGGCAGTAATTCTAAACTTTTGTATATTGAGTCATTTGGATGCCAAATGAATTTAAATGACAGTGAAATAGTTGCTTCCATTTTAGCAGAAGAAGGGTTTAATACCACACCTCACTTAGAAGATGCAGATTTGGTTTTAGTAAATACTTGTTCCATTCGTGAAAAGGCAGAACAAACCATTAGAAAGAGATTACAAAAATACAACAGAGTAAAAAGGATAAATCCTAATATGAAAATTGGCGTGTTGGGCTGTATGGCCGAACGATTAAAAACCAAATTCTTAGAAGAGGAAAAAATGATAGACCTTGTTGTAGGCCCGGATGCTTATCGCGATTTGCCAAATTTGGTAAAAGAAGTGGAAAATGGTAAAGATGCCATCAATGTTATTTTATCTAAAGAAGAAACATATGGTGATGTCTCTCCTGTAAGATTAAACAGTAATGGCGTGTCTGCATTTGTCTCAATAACAAGAGGTTGCGATAATATGTGCACTTTCTGTGTAGTCCCGTTTACACGAGGCAGAGAAAGATCAAGAGATCCACAAAGTATTATTAAAGAAGCGCAAGATCTTTGGGATAAAGGATATAAGGAAATTACACTTCTTGGCCAAAATGTAGATTCTTATTTATGGTATGGTGGTGGATTAAAAAAAGATCTAAAAAACGCATCGGAAATAGCTCAGACAACTGCTATTGATTTTGCCAATTTACTTGAAATGACAGCTACAATTTTACCAAAAATGCGAATTCGTTTTGCCACTTCCAATCCTCAGGATATGAGTGTTGATGTTTTGTACAGCATGGCTAGATATGATAATATTTGCAAGTATATTCACCTTCCTGTTCAAACCGGAAGCACCAGAATGCTGGGAAGAATGAACCGCCAGCACACCCGTGAAGAATATATTGAATTGATTGACAAAATACATGAAATTTTACCTGATTGTGCTATTTCACAAGATATGATTGTAGGTTTTTGTGGAGAAACAGAAGATGATCATAAAGACACTCTTTCACTTATGGAATATGTAAAATATGACTTTGGGTTTATGTTTGCCTATTCGGAAAGACCTGGAACACCAGCAGCAAAAAGAATGGAGGACGATGTACCTCTGGAAATAAAAAAAAGAAGATTATCAGAAATTATAAACTTGCAACAAAAGCATGGCTTATACAGAATGCAGAAATTTGTTGGCAAAACTGTAGAAATTCTAATCGAAGGAAATTCAAAAAAATCTGATGCACAATGGATGGGAAGAAATTCTCAAAATGCAGTTGCAGTTTTCCCAAAAGGAAATGAAAAAATTGGAGATCTGGTAATGGTAAAAATTGAAGATTGTACTTCCGCTACTTTAATTGGAACAAGAGTTTAATTGAAATCACACTTATATTTCAAACAATTTTAATTTAAAATAATTATTTTGGAACAACTACAAAACATCAAGCAACGATTTGGAATTATTGGAAACAACAACCAGTTAAATCTAGCTTTACAAAAGGTCATAAGGGTTGCTCCAACAGATATATCGGTTTTGGTTTCAGGAGAAAGTGGTGTTGGAAAAGAGGTTATCCCCAAGATCATTCATGGATTATCTCATAGAAAGCATGCAAAATATATTGCAGTAAACTGTGGAGCAATACCAGAAGGAACTATTGACAGTGAGCTTTTTGGTCATGAAAAAGGTGCTTTTACCGGTGCAACACAAACAAGAAGTGGTTATTTTGAAGTTACTGATGGAGGAACCATTTTTTTAGATGAAGTTGGAGAATTACCTTTAACTACACAAGTGAGATTGCTTCGTGTTTTGGAAAATGGTGAGTTCTTAAAAGTTGGCTCATCAAAGGTGCAAAAGACCGATGTAAGAATCGTAGCCGCAACCAATATAAATATGATGGAGGCCATTCAAAAAGGTAAATTTAGAGAAGATCTTTATTATCGTTTGAGCACAGTTGAAATCCAACTGCCACCATTAAGAGATCGTGAAGAAGATATACATTTATTATTTAGAAAATTCGCTTCTGACTTTGCTCAAAAATATAAAATGCCAACCATTCGGCTAGATGAATCTGCTATAAATACCCTAATTTCATATCCCTGGAAAGGAAACATCAGACAATTAAAAAATATTACTGAACAAATATCAGTAATTGAACAAGCCCGAAATATTACCAAGAACATTTTACAATCCTATTTACCTGATTACAGTGCTAATTTACCTGCAGTTATCACAAATCCTGAGTCAAAAAGTGATTTCACTAATGAACGGGAGATCTTATATAAAGTGCTGTTTGATATGCGTAATGACATTACCGATCTAAAAAAATTAACTCAGGAATTGATCAAAGATAAAAAAGGAAAACCGCCTGAGCAAGACACACAGTTTCTTATTGATAAAATTTATGGTAAAGATGATGATGAAATCAATAATACCTTAGAGATCATGCCAAACCCACAACAAAAAACCTACCAGGAAGAACCTAAAGTAAATACTTATGATGACGCAGAAACCATTGAGGAAACCATTTCTTTACAGGAAAAGGAATTTGAAATGATCAAACAGGCACTTGAAAGAAATAAAGGCAAGCGAAAATTAGCTGCCAAAGAGTTGGGTATTTCAGAACGAACACTGTACCGAAAAATAAATCAATATAATTTGTAAAT
>JADGEA010000107.1 GCA_016744615.1 Flavobacteriaceae bacterium | reverse complement strand
TATTCACCTTGATTTCCTTTTTTTGCTCTTTCTAATGCATAAGTATTTGAAAAAGGAAAAGCCAACATTTCTCCAAATGTCATAAAAAGCATTCCTATAATTATTATTCCAATCCAACTAGAAATATTTAATATAAAAAAGCTAACTGACAGTAAGAATATACCCGCAATAACAATTTTCACCCCTTCTAACTTACTCTTCTCTAATTTATGAACAATTGGCATTTCTAATAAAAAAATCACAAATCCATTCATTGCTAAAAGCAAACCAATTTCCTCTTCATCCATTTTCATATTTTGGCTATAAAACAAAGGAATCGTAGAAAAATATTGCATAAAAGTAAAACCTATTAAAAACATGGCAAACCAAAAAACCAAATATTGTTTATCCCGATAAGGAGATAGTTTTACTTCGTTATTTTCAGTTTTCACTTTAACTACAGTATCCTTTTGATATAAATATTTTATTATTAAAACTGCTGCAAAAACACAGGTAATACCATCAATCCAAAACAAACCTTGATAGCTAATATTGGCAATTATTAAACCTCCAACAGCTGGCCCTAAAGAGAATCCTAAATTAATAGCCAACCTAATTAAAGTAACCGATCGAGTTCTATTTTCCTCTTTACTATAATCTGCCATAGCAACCCAAATGGCTGGCCTAAAAGCATCTGCAACAACTGTCAAAATAAAAATTCCTGCGCAAAGCAAATAAAAAGAAGTAATATATTGCAAAATAAAAAAGGCAATTCCTGTTAAAAACAGACTGACATACATTACTTTGTAATAACCAATTTTATCCGTAAGTTTTCCTCCAAAAAAAACACCAACCAAAGAACCTAAGCCATAAAAAGTCATAATCCAACCTACTTGACCAAAAGTATAGCCCAAATACTTGGTTAGATATAATGATAAAAAAGGAATTACCATGGCTCCTGCCCTGTTGATAAAAGTAGTTAGGGCTAAAAACCATACTTCATTTGACAATCCCTTATAAGGCGTTAATAGTTTAGTAAACATATAGTAAAAATAGACTAAATTTATTGAAGATTCTTTACTTTAAATTGAATTACACAATGCAACCATAGAGGAAACAAATTTGACATTAATGTTGTTTTATATCCATTAGAATAAGTAAATGATTATATTTGAGTAAATAACCCACTGATGAGAATTTTCATACTTACAATTTGTATATTATTTATAAATACAATTTATGCACAAGGAAATAAATCTACAAAAGAAGCAATTAAGTTTCAAAAAAAAATAAATAAAGAATTCTCCAATAAAGAAAAAAGTCCTTTAACGGATGAGGATCTTAAAGATTTTAATGAACTGGATTTTTTCCCAATTGACACCAGTTATATTGTTCTGGCTAAGCTAAAATTTCAGAAAGATAGTATAACTTTTAAAATGCAAACTACTACAGACAGGTTACCCGTCTATAAGATTTATGCTACCGCTTCATTTAACCTTAAGGGCAGAGAATTTAAGTTAAATATTTATCAAAACGTAAAACTGATACAAACTACTGATTTTGAAGACTATTTATTCTTACCATATACAGATAGAACTAATGGTAATACAACCTATGGTGGTGGTAGATATATTGATCTGGAAATATCAGATGGAGACACTATCCTTATTGATTTTAATCAAACATATAATCCATCATGTGCCTATAATGCAAAATACTCATGCCCTATTCCACCAAAAGCCAACCACTTAGATATAGAAATTAATGCAGGAATAAAAAAATATAAGGATCATTAAAAATATTTTACTAAATACATTCCTAAAAAAACTGCAGTTATTCCCAAAACAAAGGTAGCAATCAAATAGGGGAGCATACCAAAATAATCTCCATTTTTTATATATAAATGATTTTCGTAGGCAAAAGTTGAAAAAGTTGTAAAACCTCCACAAAAACCAGTTGCTAGAAATAAAGAATGATTTTCAGTTAATGAACCATATTTTGATACCAATCCAAATATCAATCCTATGATTAAACTTCCTAAAACATTTGCGATCATAGTACCATAAGGCATCGCATTTTCAAAATTATTAAATTTTAAACTAAGTATATATCGCGCAACACTACCTAATCCTCCACCTAAAAAAACCAAAAGCGCTTGTTTCATCATTTATTAATCATATTATAATTTCACTTTCTTAGCATCAATCCAGTTCCATTTTTCGGTAATAGTTCCCTTTTTAAGGGTAACAATTCCCGGATTTGATCTTACAATTGTTTTAAGAATTGTTTCATCACAAAACAACAGGTCAAAATCAAGATTGTATCTATTCTTTAGTTCCAAATAATCTTCATTGGTTGATGCAGAAAAACAATAAACAGTAAAACCATTTTGCATTGCTTTTTCGGATACCTCTTTGATATTCAGCCAACCTTTTTCATTTGATTTTTGAAGATTGTAGGATACAATAAGCATCAATTTTTCCTTTTTCATCAATTTATCAGTAATATCTTCTCCACCTATCTCCATGGTAAAATCATGAATGGGAAGTTCATATCCCTTTTCAATAATTTTCGTTTTTCTATCAACAAAAGTTGCTCCTTCTATATTCCATGGTTTTTCTTCTGTAGTAAAAACCTGATCTTTACCGTTTACATTATAAACCCATGTGTCTTCATAAACTGCCTTGGCGGCACCTTTTGGGTAGATCATTCCTTCCGGAATATTCTTACCTATTGCATAAGCCCTAAAATCAATAATAGGCAAGTGTTTTAAAACATGATAGGTTATAAAAACAAACACCAATAATGCAATTATAGAAATCCTTTTGACAAATTTATCAGAAATTACAGGCTGGATATCATAAACCCGGACAATTAAAAATATTACCAAAGCAATTAAAACAATGTTTTTATAAAATGTTCCCCAAGGTGTTAATTGTACTGCATCACCAAAACACCCACAATCTGTAACCTTATCAAAATAAGCAGAATACCAGGTTAAAAACAAAAATAAAATTGTTATAAAGAATAAACTCCATACCGTAAATTTTGCCTTAAAACCAACCAACAACATAACCCCAAGCATGATCTCTGCCAAGATCAAAACAACAGAAAATTGTAATGCAAACGGACTTAAAAATTCCATATTTAAAACATCAGCACCAAAATACTCTTCAAACTTATAAGAAGAACCTAAAGGGTCAACCAGTTTTACAAATCCAGAAAAGATAAAAGTGACTGAAACCAGTAATCTGGCTATTTGGGTAATAATATTCATATTGAATTAGTCTTGATTTTCACTCATTAAAATTAATGCAAAAATAGCATAGTTGATCATATCTTGGTAATTGGCATCAATCCCTTCAGAAACAATTGTTTTTCCCTTATTATTTTCTATTTGTTTTACACGAAGCAATTTTTGTAATATCAGATCTGTTAAAGAACTTACACGCATTTCACGCCATGCTTCACCATAATCATGATTTTTATTCTCCATCAATAATTTTGTTTCTGCAATATGCTTATCATATAATTGAGATGCTTCTTCTACATCCATATCAGGTTGATTTGCAATTCCTTTTTCTATTTGGATCAATGCCATTATTGAATAATTAATAATTCCAATAAATTCAGGTATTTCATCTTCTTCAACTTTTCTTACATTATTTTCCTGAAGTTGTCTAATTCTCTGCGCCTTAATAAAAATTTGATCAGTTAAAGATGGTAATCGTAAAATACGCCATGCACTTCCATAATCGCTCATTTTATCAACAAAAAGTGCTCGGCACTTAGCCGTTATTTTATCGTATTGCTGAGATGTTTTTTGCATATATATTAAAAAAAAGGTTTTTTATTGGTTTTTTTAATCGAAACGAATTTATAAAAAATCTAATGAAATATTAGTTTTCGATTGTTTATTTTTACAAAAGTTTTAAAATATAAAGTATGCAACGAATAGCTGTTTTTTGTGGTTCAAGTATCGGTTTTAAACCGGATTATGCACTTGATGCTAAAAAAGTTGGGGAATATTTTGCCAAAAATAACATTGGTTTGGTTTATGGAGGAGGAAAAATTGGTATGATGGGTGTTTTGGCAGACACCATCATGGAAAACAATGGAGAAGTAATAGGTGTAATTCCCAATTTATTGCGTCATGAAGAAGTTGCTCATACCAAGATCACGAAAATGATCGTGACAAAAAAAATGTCAAAAAGAAAAGTGAAGATAAGTAAAATGGTGGATGGATATATAGCTCTTGCAGGTGGTTTTGGCACTTTAGATGAAATATTTGAAGCACTAACTCTTGGACAATTAGGCATAGAGAATAAGCCTGTAGGTATTTTAAATACAAATGGTTTTTTTACGCTAACTTTGAATCAATTAGATTATATGGTAAAGGAAGGTTTTTTAAAACAAAGCAATAGGGACATGCTTTTGGTAAGTGATAAAATTGAAGATCTGATCTTAAAAATGGAGAATTATCAGGCTCCTAAAATGAGTAAAGTTGTAAATACCGTTGCCAGCAGATAAGAAAAATTAACATGAAAAGTATCAATTGTAAAGGGAAATTAATTGATTTAACCAGTCCAAAGGTGATGGGGATTTTAAATCTTACACCAGATTCATTTTACGATGGTGGAAAATATAAATCCGAAAAGGATATTCTTCAACAAACTGAAAAAATGATATTAGAAGGTGCAACTTTTATAGATGTTGGTGCTTACTCTTCAAGACCCGGAGCTATTCATATTAGTGAAGAAGAAGAGTTATCAAGGTTGCTTCCCGTTTTAAAATTGATCCTCCAAAATTTCCCCAACTTATTGATCTCTATTGATACATTTAGAAGTAATGTAGCTAAAATTGCAATTGAAACAGGCGCTTGTATGATCAATGATATTTCTGCAGGAAATTTAGATGACAATATGTTTAAAACCATTGCAAGTTTACAGGTTCCTTATATCATTATGCATATGAAAGGAAATCCAAAAAATATGCAAACCAATGTTGACTATAATAATCTGATCAATGATATTATTTATTATTTTTCAAAAAAAATAAATGAATTAAGAGCCTTAAATATAAATGATGTTATTATAGATGTTGGGTTTGGCTTTAGTAAAACAATCGATCAAAATTATGAGTTATTAGCCAACCTTAATCTATTTAAAAGTATAGAATTACCAATTTTGACCGGAATATCAAGAAAATCAATGTTGTATGAATTTTTAAACACAACATCTAATGAAGCCTTAAATGCTACAAGTATTGCCAATACGATTGCTTTACAGCAAGGTACCAATATTTTAAGAGTTCACGATGTGAAAGAGTCCATACAAACCATTAAAATTTTAGAAAAAACCAACCAGAACTAAGAACTAACATGAGAAACAAATATTTACTTTATATATTTTTATTTTTAATAACAAGTTGTTCTAAAAAAGATATACAATTACCTCTTCTTGATTCCGATGGACTTTCTGATATTTATAACCATTCCAGTATTTGGTTGTTCTTTGAAAAAAACGGAAAAGACACTTTGGCGGTTTTAAACAAAAATAATAAGATCATTAACACACATTGGTTGCTAAATATTGACAAACGTTTGACCATGAAATATGTTGTTCCTATATTGGGTGAAATGCAAGAGGCAAAATACAAACCGTCCTTGCATGGAAAAGAAGGAACTTTTATTTATTTTGCCTATGCAAATACAAAATCAAATAATATTTCATTGATCGAATTCAAACCTACTAATTTCATAACATCCAAAAAGCAAATTAAAGATACCGTTAATGGAAATCAAATAATAAAGATCAATCTTCAAAAAAATAAAATACTGATAAACAATATTTTAACTGATATTGATCATGTTAAAAATATTTTAAAAGATTATAAAAATAAAGATTCTCTAAATAACAGTAGAATATTTTTAAACTACAGTGAAAGTATTAGTTATCAAAAGTATTTACAAACCAAAATGATACTATCAAAAATTAATATAACTATTGATTCTACTGAAAATATTTATAGTATAAAATAATTCATACATTTACAAAAACTACATTTATATTGGACTCAATTAATTTTTTAGATATCGGTTTTTTAGACATTTTGGATATCGTTTTGGTTGCTGTGTTGCTTTTTTACATTTTTAAATTGATAAGAGGTACAGCAGCAATTAATATTTTTATTGGAATTGCCATTATCTATTTGATCTGGAAATTGACTCAGGCACTAGAAATGGAACTATTAAGTGATATTTTAGGTAAATTTCTAGGAGGTGGTTTTATTGCTTTGATCATTGTTTTTCAACAGGAAATCAGAAAGTTTTTATTGATGCTTGGCTCTACAAATATTGCTACTAAAAAAGGGCTGATGAAAAAATTTAGCTTCTTTAATTTTAATACAGAAATTGCTCCAAATGATCATATTGACATCATTGTTAGTTTTTGTGAAGATATGTCAAGAATAAAGACAGGGGTTTTAATTGTTTTACAAAGAAATAATAGTCTTGACTTTGTGAAAATGACCGGTGATAAAATGCATATCGAAGTGAACAAACCTATTTTGAAAAGTATTTTTTATAAAAACAGTCCGCTACATGATGGTGCAGTGATTATTGAAAATGGTATTATTACAGCTACCAGAGTGATCTTACCCATTGACAACACCATTGAAATTCCTGCACATTTTGGTTTGAGACACAGAGCTGCTTTGGGCATAACCGTACGATCAGATGCTTTATCTATTGTGGTTTCTGAAGAGACTGGCCAGATTTCATATATTAATAATGGTGCATTTGTACTTTTTGAAGATGGACAGGAGTTAATTGAAATTATCAAAGATGATCTGAACTAAGAGTTTCTTATGCTTGATAAAACCATTTTTGAAACAACACGACTTACAATCAGACGCTTTAAACATTCTGATGCATCAGCTTTTTTTGACATGATGGGTAATCCCAATGTGATGAATCCCATTCCATTAAAATCTTTATCTCAAAAAGAAAGTGATGAAAAGCTACAGAAGCTTATCAATTATTACACATCAAATTCAACTAAAAAAATTTGGGCAATTGATCAGAAATCTAACACTAAAATGATTGGACTTTGTGGGTTGATTCACAATAATGATGGGGAAAATGAAATTGCTTATCGGTTTCGTGAAAAATTTTGGAATTTAGGATACGGAACCGAAATTGCCAAAGGTTTGATAGATTACGGCTTTCAAAAACTAAATTTTGAATTGATAACTGCAGATGCTTATATATTAAACAAAATATCCATCAAAATAATTGAAAAATTTATGCTTTTTGACAAAGAGTTTTACAACCAAAAGGATAATTGTTTAGATCGAAGGTATAAACTAACCAAAATAAAATGGATACAAAATAGAGATTAACTTGCTTTTTTTTGAGCAAACTGGATATTGTAAAGTTTACTGTAATATCCTTTTTTATCAAGCAATTCTCTATGTGAACCTTGCTCTACTATTTTTCCATTATCCATAACAATAATTTTATCCGCCTTTTGAATAGTTGCTAAACGATGCGCAATGATAATAGAAGTTCTGTTCTTAGTAATTTTTTCAGTTGCATCCTGAATCAATTGCTCCGCATATGAATCAATAGAAGAAGTTGCCTCATCTAAAATTAAAATACTTGGCTTACTTACCGAGGCTCTCAAAAAAGCAATCAATTGACGTTGACCAACAGAAAGCATTACTCCTCGTTCCTTTACATTGTAATTATAGCCACCAGGCAGCGTCATGATAAATTCATGAATACCAATTTCTTTAGCAGACTTTTTGACCTCATCTAAAGTTATATTATTGTCCTTAAGCGTTATATTGTTAAATATAGAGTCTGAAAACAAAAATACGTCCTGCAATACAACGGCAATTTCTTTACGAAGATCATGTAACTTATAATCAGAAATATTGATATTATCAATAGTTATTTCTCCTTTTCGGATATCATAAAAACGATTTAATAAATTGATAATTGTTGATTTACCAGCTCCTGTTGCTCCAACAATCGCAACAGTATCTCCTGATTTCACATCAAATGAAATACCTTTTATAACCTCTTCATCTTCAATATAACTAAAATAAACATCTTTAAAAGTTACATTACCATTAAATGCTTTTACAGGAATTGTGCCTTTATCTGTTTCCGTTTCAACGGCATCTACAATTTTAAAAACTCGTTCTGCAGCAACCATACCCATCTGTAATGTATTGAATTTATCAGCTATTTGCCTCAACGGTCTGAACAACATATTGTTCATCATGATAAAACTAATAATTTCACCAACAGTAACAGAGCTATCTGCAATTGCATTTAAACCACCATACCAAACAACCAAACCTATAGCAATAGATGGCAATACCTCTGCAACGGGAAAAAAAATTGAATTATACCAAACCGTTCTAACCCAAGCCTTTTTATGCTTTTCATTGATAGATCTAAATTTTTTATACTCAATCTCTTCTCGAGTAAATAGTTGTATAATTTTCATTCCGGTAATTCTTTCCTGAACAAAACTATTTAAATTAGCGACTTCAGTTCTTACTTCCTGGAAAGCAGACTTCATAGCCTTTTGAAATATTTTTGTAGCAAATATCAAGATTGGCAGTATTGCAAAAACGATTAGAGCCAGTTGCCAGTTCATCCAAAGCATCACTGCAGCAATTACTATCATTTTTAACAAATCACTAATGATCATAAACAGTCCTTGACCAAAAATACTGGCAATAGTCTCAATATCAGATACAACTCGGGTAACCAATTTACCTACAGAAGAATTATTAAAATATTGCATTTTAAAATAAGACAAATGCTGGAATAGCTGTATACGCATATCCTTAACAATATTTTGCCCTAACCAGTTGGCAAAATAGATAAACAAAAACTGAAAAACCACTTCAAAAAGCAATACAACCAGCATTAAAATAACAAATACCAATAGCTGCTTTGCATTTTTATTGGTAATATAATCATCAATTATTTGCTGCAATAACACAGGGCGTACTGCTGCAAAAAGTGCCAATAAAACCACAGATAGTGCAGCTACAAAAAAATGCTTCCTGTATTTTTTTGCGTAGCTCAGTAATCTTACAAACATTTGAAGATCAAATACTTTACCGGTTATTTTTTTATTTTTATCTTTTTGTTCTGACATTTCTATTTATTAAAATCTCATCAGGGTAACCTATTTCTGTTAAAAATAATCCTTTTGCTTTTACAGATGCTCCCGCCTTTGTTCTGTCCTGCCCTTCAATAATACTTCTAAAATCTTCAATACTCATATTACTTTTACCAACTTCTAACAAAGTACCTACAATTGCCCTTACCATATTACGTAAAAATCTATTTGCTGTGATACAAAAAACCAAAAGATTATTTTCCTTTTTCCAAACAGCTTGACTAACCGTACAATTATAAGTTTTTACATCGGTTTTTGATCGTGAAAAACATTTAAAATTTTTATACTCCATTAGTAGTTTGGCTGCTTCATTCATTTTAGTGATATCCAAATTGCCTTGTCTAACTTGCCAACTTGTATCCACTAAAAACGGATCCTTCACCAAAGAAATTCTGTACGCATAACTTCTGTAAGTTGCATCAAACCTTGCATGAGCATCTTTGTTAACTAAAAATATTTGAATTATAGCAATATCATTTGGCAGAAATGCATTGAGTTTAAACTTTAACTGATCTTCATCCAATTTCTTTTCAACATCAAAATGTAAAAAAAACTGACTTGCATGCACACCTGCATCAGTTCTGCCACAACCTACAACCGAAATGGGTGTACCCAACAAAAGTGACAAAGAATTCTCTAATACTTCCTGAATAGATTTTGCATTAGGTTGTAATTGCCAACCATGATAATTCTTTCCATGATAAAAAAGTTCAATAAAATATCTCAAAAATCTTTATTTTTACGCAAAACAAAGATAATATAATATACCTAACCATTTCAATGAAAAAAATCTTACTCCTTTCGGATACCCATAGTTATATAGATGACAAAATTTTACATTATTGTAGTAAAGCTGATGAAGTATGGCATGCAGGAGATATAGGAAGCTATAAAGTAACCGATCAAATAAAGCAGGTTTCAAAACTTAGAGCCGTTTATGGAAATATTGATGATAAAACAATAAGAGCTGAATTTCCTTTGGATAATATATTTACAATTGAAAAAGTACCCGTTTGGATTACTCATATAGGCGGCTATCCATATAGATATGACCAACGAATAAGAGAAAAGATCACGAAAAACCCACCAAAATTATTTATTTCTGGTCATTCTCATATTTTAAAAGTACAATATGATAAGAAATTGAATCTTTTACATTTAAATCCGGGATCTGCTGGTAAATATGGTATTCACAAGGTAAGGACTATGCTCCGCTTTGTCATAGATAATAAAGAAATAAAAAAACTAGAAGTCATTGAAATGGAGAATAGATTTTAATACTTAGCAGGCATATTCTACTTAAAAACAGGAACGGATATAAATATACTTGTTCCTTCTCCTTTTTTTGAATTGATATTAAAAACACCTTGCATTATTCTTATCCTTGCATCAATATGACTCAGACCTAATCCCTCTTTTTTTCTTGCATTTTTCACATTAAATCCCTTACCGTCATCAATAATCTGGATCAATAATTTATCTCCATTTCTTTCAATCAGGGTAATAGAAGCATTTTTGGCTTCACTATGCTTTAAAATATTATTGATCAATTCTTCAATAATATTATAAATTTTAATCTCGAATTTTTGATTGTATCTTTTAATACCGTTATCATCACTTATAAATTCCAACTTAGAATTAGAATACTTTTCACAAAGGTCATGTACTGCAAATGCCAATCCAAATTTAATAAGAACAGATGATATCAATTCATGCGAAAGATCTCTAATCTTTGTAGAAGCCTCTCCTAAAATTTCCTGTGCCTTATTAATTTCAACTGGGACTTTATTTTTCAATTGGGACTTTGCGGCCTGTAAATGTAAATTTACAGATGATAATAATGCACTCACACTGTCATGTAAGATTTCGGCTATGGTTTTACGTTCTGCCTCTTTTGCATCAATGGTAGCGTTGATAACCTTTAGTTGTAAGGTATTTTGAATTTGTTCCAATTTGTTTTGTTGTGATAGTTTGTAATTTTTATAAAATATCAAACTCAATATTAAAAGCACCATTGTTAAAAAAGCTAATCCATAAAACAATACCTGTGCCTTAAATGCTTTGCTCTTTTCTACTTCTGTTCTTTGTTCTTCTAAAGCTAGATTATATTTACCGGCGACTTCAGCAATGTTTTTTGCTAAATCGTCTTTAGATAATTTGATATTAATTTTATCATATTTAACCAAATTTCTATATGCATTTTCAAAATCCTTAAGAGAATCATAGGATACAGATAAATTTACATATATCCTCTTTTTAAAATTCATTGCCTCTTTAGATGAATCTTTTGCAATTGTTTGCAGTGCATTTAAATAATTACTGATAGCGTCCTTATACTTTACCTGATAATGAAACAAATTTCCAATATTAACAGTTAATAAAGCCATTCCTAAAGAATCTTTTTGATTTTCTTTGATCTTCAGTGCTTTTTGTGCTAACCCCCTGGCAAGATTATAATTCTCATTATTAGAAGCAATTACACCTAAATTGTTATAGGCATTAGATATTCTCTGTTCCGTTTTTGGTGTAACTGGGTAATAGGTTACCCTTCTAAAAAATATTTTCGCACTATCTTCTTCATCTTTTGCATAATAAAAACTACCTATCCGAATTAAAGATTTAATTATATTGTTTGTATCCTTTACAATTATTGATTTTTTTAAGGCAAGTTTATTATAGATAATTCCTTTATCAAAATTTTGAGAGTTGGCAAATATTTTAGCCAATATATTTGCATATTTGATGTATAATTGAGCATCATCCTTTGATTTTAATTTTTCAAAACCAGTTAGAAATAATTTAAGAGCATCCTCTTCTTTGCCTTTATCAAATAAAATTTGAGACTCTCTAAAATCAAAAGCAAGTTGATCTGAACTATTAGCTCTCCATAGAAAAGTGTTTTTGGTATTGTCTATAAGTTCCTTTGCCTTTTTATATTCCTTTCTCTCAATTAAAGAATCAATTCTAAGCAATTTATCTTTTATATAAGCAAATTGATTTTTATTATCTTGGGCATTAACAGATAAACTCAAAATTAAAAACAAGAAAAAAGGATAGCTCCTTTTTTTAATTAATGAAAGGTATAAGCCCAAAGTAGTATCTTAAGTATTTTACAATTTATATTACTTCATTTTTTAAAGCAAAGATAGCCAAACCTACACTATTTTTTACTTTTACTTTTTTCATTAGGTTTTTACGATGGGTTTCTACCGTACTTTCGCTAATGACCAACTCTCCGGCAATTTCACGGGTGCTATATTGTTGTGCCACTAATTTCAATACCTGAATCTCGCGTTTGGTTAAGGAACTGATCAAAACGCCATCCTGACTACCTTCATTTTTAGGCTGTCCGTTCAATAAGGTTTGCATCATTTTTTCTTTTACATCATCTGTAAAATACTGATTTCCATTCGCAACTTTATATACCGCATTTACGATATGCTCACCGGCAGATTTTTTGGGAACAAAACCTTTTGCCCCCATTTGAAGTACTTCCTTTACCAGTTTTATATCGTCATAACTGGATAGCACAATAATTTCAGGTCTTTTTTTAACTTTTTTTAATGCTTTTAAAACGCCTATTCCATCCAGTTCAGGCATATTGATATCTAGGATCAAAACATTAGCATAATGATCCTTAAACCAATCTACTACCTGAATTCCATTTAAAGAAAAACCAATAACTTCAATATTTGCTTCTAAATTTAATACAGCCTTTACCCCATCAATTAAAATCTGATGATCATCGGCAATATGCACAGTAATCGTTTTATCCATGAATATTCCAGTTTTAAATTTATTATTTAAAAAAAGATCCGAAAAACTAATTTCTCGAATCTTTATAGTCTTTTAATTAAAAGAACGTTTTTAAACCATTTATATTGTGATAAACTAATCCCAAATAATAATTCCTCTAGGTCTTCTTCCCGGTTCTTTTACATTCAATAAAGCATCCATGGCTGCAACATCATAAGAGTTCTCATAAATATTATTAAATGCCGTTTCCACTTTACCATTAACAGGCTGTAAACCTAAAGTAATGGTTTTTGATGAGTTAGAATCACCATTTTCCACTAAAAATATTTCATTAGAAGTTCCAATTAAGGAAGAAGAAACAATTACATTTTGATCAACTGTAAAAGTCACAGTAACATCACCATTATTATTTTCAATAACTGGAGCAGCTTCTAATAAAGTCCCTTCTATGTCATTTAAAACAGTTGTGGTTAAGTTCGTTAAGTTAGTTGTGAATGATGCCATAACTAAAAGTAAGGCAATTGCAATAGTAAAGTTTTTCATAATAATAAAATTTAAAGATTTGTTTGTATATTTTTTCTATTAACCCCCTTAGGTCAACGTTTCAAATGTATCATCAATTGATATACAAAACAATAGCGAAATTGGGTAATTTTTCATACACCCATAAACCACTAGAAATCTCCTTAAAAACCCTTATAACGATTTTCAAAATGACTTTATTATATTATTATGATTTTATTTAGATTTTCTCTTTTTCTTTTTCTTATATACTGTTGATTTATAATTGTTTATATCTTTTAGTTTTATCTTTTTATATGAACACTTTTATTTTTAAGCAATTATTGCTAACTTGCACTTACTAAACTGAATTTCAACAGTTGAAATGTTTATAGTAAGGAGGGAAGTTATTTGTGAATTGGAGACAATTTATTTCGCTTCTCTCCTACTCCCTTTACCTTTTTCCCCTAATAAAGAAGATTCAATTCTTCTTAAGAAGTACTTAAGTCTAAAAAATTTAAGTACTTTTTTTGTTTTATAGTAAGGAGAGAAGCTATTTATTCATCCAACAATTATGACTGTTATTTCACTCCTCTCCTTTCTCCCCTACTTTCTGTATGCTCAATTAAGAACATACTATGCTATTTAAAAGTAATTTCTACTTCTATTTGATCTCTTTAAAGAGATGAACTTTAAATTTTTAATGGAACTATAGCAATTTCCCCATTTTGTTTTATAGTAAGGAGAAAAGTTATTTATTCATCCAACAATTATGACTGTTATTTCACTTCTCTCCTTTCTCCCCTACTTTCTGTACACTCAATTAAGAACGTACTATACTATTTAAAAGTATTTTCTACTTCTATTTGATCTCTTTTAAAGAGATGAACTTTAAATTTTTAATGGAACTATAGCAATTTCCCCATTTTGTTTTATAGTAAGGAGAGAAGTTATTTGTTTTATGATCCCCTCAAATAATAAAATTATTTCACTTCTCTCCTTTCTCCCCTACTTTCTGTACGCTCAATTATGAATGTACTATACTATTTAAAAGTAATTTCTACTTCTATTTGATCTCTTTTAAAGAGATGAACTTTAAATTTTTAATGGAACTATAGC
>JADGEA010000106.1 GCA_016744615.1 Flavobacteriaceae bacterium | reverse complement strand
TTTACCTTATTTTTTTTTTATTAAAAAAAACAATCAAAAAAAATAGGGTAAAACCTTGTAATACTGTTGTTATTATAACTGAATCAAATACAATTGATTACAAATGGATAATTCAATTGTATTTGATTTCGTTATAAATTGTTAATTTGTAATACATAATTTAAAGAGGTATATTAAATGATAATATTAGATTTTGAAAAAAAGGTATTTAATCTATGGTGACAAAAAGTAAATCTGTTTGTAATGAAAAGGTTTTTAAAATTATTTTTGATGGTTATTATGAAGTTATACGAAATTTCACCTATTACAAGTGCGGTGATATACAGCAAGCTGAAGATTTAACTCAAGATGCATTTGTGAAACTATGGGAGAACTGTAGTAAAGTGATTTTTGAAAAGGCTAAATCGTTTGTGATGAAAGTAGCACAGAATTTATTTTATAATGAGAGTCATCATAAAAAAGTGATTTTGAAGTACAATCAAGAAGTAGCCTCATCGCCGTTATCATTTTCCAACAGTCCGGAATTCTTAATGGAGGAAAAAGAATTTATGATAAAATTACAACAAAGTATATCTAGTCTTTCTAGCAAACAGCGTGAAGTTTTTTTATTGAGTCGAAAAGATAAAAAAACTTATAGGGAAATAGCCGAGATTATTGGAATAACACAAAAAGCAGTGGAAAGAAGAATGCACTTGGCTTTAATGGAGTTGAGGAAAAAAATAGGAGAAAAAATTTAATAAATCAAAAATGGAGAAATTTTATAATAAAGGTGATTTTTTAGCTAAATGGGCCAGTGGAGAACTATCCGATCATGAAAAAGAAGCATTTGAAAAAATTAAAGATTACCACTATTATAAAGCTATTTTAGAGGGCACAGATTTATTGAAAACACCTTTTTATGATAAAGAAAAAAATTACAGACAAGTCCATGAAAAAATATCGAAGAGGAAAAAGGTTATTCCGCTTGTTCCCAGATGGATGTATTTTGTAGCAGCAGCATCCATTGTTTTAGTTGTAGGCTATTATTCGTCGTTCTTCTATCAAACATCTCATTATCATACGGAGTATGGTAAACAATTGATTATCAAGTTGCCTAGTGAATCTGAGGTAATCTTGAATGCTACATCAAAATTGCATTATAAAAAGGGAAACTGGAAAAAAGAAAGAACACTGGTTTTGGATGGTCAAGCCTATTTTAAAGTTACAAAAGGATCTCCGTTTAAGGTTAAAACAAAGAATGGCTTCATAACTGTCTTGGGTACACAATTTACCGTAAACTCACATGCAGATATTTTTGAAGTTATTTGTTTTAAAGGAAAAGTTCGAGTTGAAAGAAATGGACTATCTAAAGTAATTACTGATGGAGAAGGAATTAGATTGGTAAACAACACCTCTTTTGAAAAGTGGTCAAATGCTATAAATAAAGATGCTCCTTCGTGGATTCATGGAGAAAGTTGTTTTACCAATGCTCAATTGCATCAGGTTATAAAAGCAATGGAAAATCAATATGATGTTACCTTCCTTGATGATGATATAAATCTGGAATTACGATTTACGGGAAGTTTTACGCATAATAACCTAAAAAAAGCATTACGTACCGTTTTTGAACCTTTAGAAATTAAGTTTACTTTTGCTAATGAGAATACAATAAACCTCGTAGCAAAATAAATGAAATATATTTTTATAATTCCTTTTGTTCTATTTTTAATAAGTGTAAATGCACAAAAAAATACACAAAATTTTAATTATAGTAACATTCCATTAAGCGAAGTGCTTATTGATCTTGAAACATTTTTTGATGTAAAATTTTCATATAAAGTAGCTGCCCTTAAAAATAAAAATATAAGCTTACAAATGGATACTGTTGTTTTGGAAGATGTACTTTCTGAAATTGAAAAAGAGTTAAAATTGTTTTTTAAAAAGATTGATAGTCGTTATTATGTTATAAAAACAAGAAAACACAAAACAATTTGTGGCTATTTAAAAGATGGGATTACTGGTGCTCCTGTAGAAGGAGCCTCTATAACAAACGATTTTAAAGTCAAGGGTATCGCTTCAGATAAATTTGGTTTTTTTTCATTGCAAATTCTTATAGAATCAAATACATTATCCATATCTCATATAGGGTATAAGCCTCTTTTATTATTAATTGAGGACACAAAAAATAAAAAATGTGATACCTATATTTTGACCTCAGAAAACTATGCATTAAATGAAGTAGTTTTACAAGAATATTTGGCATCTGGAATAGTTATGACCAGTGATAGAGCAATAAAAATAATTCCTAATAATATGGATGCATTAGCAGGTTTGTCAGAACCTGATATACTGCAAAACATCCAATTATTACCCGGTATTGAAAGCCCTTTGGAGACTGCATCAGGGTTACATATAAGAGGAGGGGCCCCTGATCAGAACCTAATTCTTTGGGATGGTATAAAAATGTACTCTTCAACTCATTTTTTTGGAATGATTTCTGCTTTTAATCCCTACATTACAAAAGATGTTAAAGTATATAAAAGCGGTACTGACCCCAAATATGGAGATCGTATATCGGGAGTTATTGATATTAATACTGATAATAAAGTCCCACTAAAAATTCAAGGTGGATTGGGGGTAAATATGACCCATGGCGATGTCTATCTAAAAACACCTGTATCTAAAAAAATTGGTATATTGGTATCAGCCAGAAAGTCATTACCCTTTTCCTCTAGCAAACTTGATAATTATGCTAATAATATATTTCAAAATACTAGTATTATCGAAAATCAGAATATCGAAAATTCAGGAATAACCGAAGATACAAAGGAATTATGTTTTTCAGATATTACTCTTAAAGGGATCTTTGATGTTTCGGCGAAAGATAAAATAACAATTGCGAGTATCCTTACTAAAAATAAATTTAATTACACCTTGGAACAAGGTTATACATTCCCATCAAAGGTGCTCGAAAAAACTAATTTTTCGAATGATAATTTGAATATTAAAAATTTTGGAGCTAACTTATCTTGGAATAGGCAATGGAATAATAAATTTACGTCTAAAACCAATTTTTATTCCTTGAAATATAACTTAGACTATCTTGTAGAAAGATTATTCTTGAACCAGCTTTGGAAGCTGTCAAAAAGTAATAATATTAATGAATTTGGTTTTTCTATATTGACAGACTTAAAAATAAATGATGCGATTACTTTTAGCAATGGTTATGATTTTTTTTCAAATCGAGTAGATTATATATTGAAAAGTGATTACTCTGAAAGTGATAATACAACCAGTTCTACACATGCTATTTACAATCAAATACGCTATGATGCATCAAAGGTCTGGCGTTTTGACATTGGTATCAGAACCAATTATCATACTGCTCTAGATTTAATACATTTTGAGCCAAGAATATATGTTGAACGGAAGTTTGGAGATTATTTCAGGTTAAAAGGGTCTGCGGAAATTAAAGGGCAGACGATACGTCAAGTTGTAGAATTTGATGCCTTTGATAACAGTATTAAGAACCATATTTGGGTATTGGCTCAAAAAGATAATATTCCTTTATTAAAAAGCAATCAATTTTCAGGAGGGTTTTTATTTTCCAAAAATGGGTGGAACATAGATATAGATGCCTATTTTAAAAGTATTAATGGAATTACGTCTATAACTAGAGGGTTTGAGTCCAATAATGGATTTTTTGTGGGAAGTAGCCAAATAAAAGGTATAGATTTTTTGTTTAAAAAAAAGGTCAACAATTATTCAGCTTGGATTGCATATACCAATTCTAAGACATCTTTTATTCTTGATGACTTTGGCGATAGGCAACGTGTCAGGGGGAATAATGATATTACTCATTCTCTAACCTGGTCACAGTTTTATACATGGAAAAACTTTCAATTTTCATTAGGATGGAAATATCGAACAGGATTACCCTATACAAAAGCTATGGATATTGATAATGAAAATTATCAGGTAATTGATTTTAGTGTTATAAATGGGGAAACCTTACCTAGTTATCACAGATTGGATTTTTCTGCAATATATACGTTCAAACTGGTTAAGAATGCTCAATTCTTAACGGCAAGGTTGGGTTTTTCATTATTAAATGTGTATGATAGAAAAAATGTGCTGAGTAGAAAATATCAACTATATGAAGAAGTTGATGCTGATGACAATGGAAACTTAAAATCAAGAGAAATCAATACCTATTCATTAGGTATAACCCCGAATATTTTTTTTAGATTAAATTTTTAGATTAATCAAATCGGGACTTGGTTACCTGATTTTATACCAATTTAAACAGTTAAAGTCATTATGGTTCTATTGTTATTTTAATGATGGCAAAACCACAAAAGCTCAAGAGTGTTGGTGTATTAATTATCAAAAAGGAGGAATTAAAGAATTGGTATTTAATAAGATTTGTATTTTTTGAAAGGTTCGATTAAAATTGGAGCTATTTTAGCAATGATTATTTATTGGAGCAGAAACAAATCAATTTTAATGGCTTTGGTCCATGTGTTTTTTAGAATGGATTTATGTAATATATTACTATATTGGAAAAGAAGAAGACTCTAAAGAATAAAAAATTTTTTTTCTTCACGATTGTATCATGTAGTTTCTTTATTAAGAGGATTACTTTACGTCTAGAAGATCAATATCAAAGATCAATACCGATCCTCCCGGAATTCCATTGTGATAAGAATTGCCATAACCCAAACGTGATGGAATCAATAGTTTTCCCGTTCCTCCTTTTTTAAAATAGGTTATTCCTTCTGTCCATCCGGCAATGACTTGTCGTAAATTAAATGTGACATTATTATTTTGGTCAAATACTTTTCCGTCAGAATAATACCCTTTGTAGTTTACAGTTACATCTGAATTAGAGTTTGGATTTATCCCTGTTCCTTCCTTTTCAACAACATAGTACAATCCAGAGGTTGTTTTTATAGCATCTAAATTATTTTTTTCAATAAAATCTAAAATTTCCTTGTCATTTTGGTTTTCAAAATCAATGTCTAAGAATTCAAATTCAATGATTATAACACTTCCTTTAGGTATTATTTCACCTTTCCCTTCTGATCCAAAGGCAAGTCTTGATGGTAATAATAAAATTCCTTTTCCTCCCACATTAAAATAGGGAAGGCCCTCTTTTACACCTAAAAGAGCGTCTTGTAAGTAAATATTTTCTCCCAAATCATCTGTTTCATGCCAAACAGATCCATCAGAGAATAAACCTTTGTATTTTAAAGTGATAAACGAATTTACATCTGGCACCTTGCCATTGCCTTTTTCATCAATTACATAATACAACCCTGTACTACTTTTTGTGGCATCTAAATTATATTTGGCAATATAGTCAAGGATTTCTTTTTCATTTTGCTTGTCATAATCAATCGGTTCAATAGAATCATCATCACTACAGGAAATTACGGAAAATAAAACAATAAGTGCAAATAAATACTTCATAACAATAGTTTGTATAATGTGTAAATTAAATTTTAAAGCTGACCAGTAACCCATTTGTAAATATCATTCCCATTAGCGAATAATAATAAGGCCATTAAAATAACAAACCCGGTAATTTGAGCATATTCTAAAAACTTATCACTAGGCTTTCTTCCTGTGACTATTTCATATAGTACAAATACAACATGCCCACCATCTAAAGCTGGAATAGGTAATAAATTCATAAATCCAAGCATGATGGATAAAAGAGCCGTAATGCTCCAAAATGCCTGCCAGTTCCATTTAGATGGAAATATATTCCCAATGGTTATAAAGCCCCCTAAACTTGTTGCTCCTTTTTGAGTAAAGACATATTTAAACTGCCCCATATAGTCTTTTAAGGTCCAGTATGCTTTTGACATTCCTAAACTCATACTTTCTTCAAAAGTATAATCCTTGTGGTGAATTTCAATAACGTCATCCGTAAAGCCTTTTGGATACACTCCTAATTTGTTATCCTCGTCAGGAGTAATGCTAAAGGATTTGATTTCGCCATCCCGATCTACAGAAATATCTATTACTGTTCTTTCTGTATTTGCTCTTACCAGTTTTGTAAATTCATTCCAGTATTGAACAGATTGGTTGTTTACCCTAGTGATTTTATCTCCTTTCATTAAGCCAGCCTTATTTGCCGGTGAATCAGGTAAAATACTATCAAGTGTAGCATTAATTCTTGGTGTAAAAGGTTTCATTGCTCCACTCTGCCACATGGTCAAACCTATATCTTCAGGTAGTTCAATGGTTGATTTTTCACCATCTTCATGTTCCACTTCAATATTGGTAATATCTCTCAAAAATAAATGCTTATTCACATCCAATACATTGAAAGGTTCTTCTCCATTTATTTTTAAAATTTTATCTCCATCTTTAAATCCAATTTCTTTAAACTCATCAACAACTGAGAATCCTTTTTTTACATCGTTGATTCCCACATAATCATCTCCCCAAACATTAAACATCATGATATAAATGAATATTCCTAAAATGAAGTTAACGGTTACACCACCCAGCATAATGATCAATCTTTGCCATGCCGGTTTTGATCTGAATTCCCATGGTTGAGGAGGTTGTTCCATTTGCTCTTTATCCATACTTTCATCAATCATTCCAGATATTTTTACATATCCACCAAGAGGAATCCATCCAATACCATAAGTAGTTTCACCAATTTTCTTTTTAAATAAAGAGAATTTGTAATCAAAAAATAAATAGAATTTTTCTACCCTAGTTTTAAACAGCTTTGCAGGGATAAAGTGACCCAATTCATGCAAAACGATAAGTAGAGATAAACTCAATAAGAATTGTGCAATTTTTATATATGTTTCCATTAATTTGTTTCTGAATTTTTAAAATCGCACAAATGTACGGTTTATGAAGTATATAAGGAAATTGAATTTGCAAAATAGATGTTAAAAGAGCTTGCAATTATGTGTAGAAGTCTTTAATGAATCTTCTATTTTTTCAATATAGTTTTGTGAATAACGCCTTTATCTGTATCAATTTTCACCAGATACATGCCAAAATTCAGCCTTTCGAGTGAAATTTTTGAAGTTGGATTTTCTTTTTGTAGAACAGGTTTGCCTAAAATATCATAAAATGTTATTCGTTTGATTTGTGTTTGACTGTTGTTTTGGATGTTCAAAATGTCTTTTACAGGATTAGGATATATATGTATTTTTGTTTCTAATTGAACAAGATCTAGACCCAAAACAGCAGAATTATTTCTGGAGATCAATTGCGATTCAGGATCAATTTCAATAGAGTTAATCGTAAAATCTATGGATGTGTTAAAAGTTTGTCCATTTTCTGTCAATTCTAACCTCACTATTTCTGAATTTCCACCAAGTCCTTTTACTCTAACTGGTAAGGGCATTTCAAAAAAGGAAACAGAAGAATGTGATTGGGTTTGATTAACGGTAAACTGTATCTCTTTGGATGTTGGATCTTGATACCAGGTAACTTGATATTTTGGATATCCTTCACCATAAAACCAGTCCTTAAAGAATTCAGTTAAATTTAAACCGCTAACAACTTCAAAATGATTTTGCAAATCTTCCGTTCGGGCATAACCAAAGGCAATACTTGGGTCGGCTAAATAGTTTTTTATCGCTTGAAAGAAATCTATGTCACCAAGTTTATACCTAAGCATATGCAAGATCATAGCACCTTTGCTATAACTTAATCTTCCATCAAAAATTCTGTTAACGCTTGTAGTGTCAGATACAAACGTAGAACCATTAGGTTGAGATGTTATATAATTTACCTTGTTACTTCGCCAGTTTTTAAACGCATTTTTACCATCAAAATTTTCAATAACTAAGGCATCTAAATATGTAGCAAAACCTTCATTTAACCAAATATCTTCCCAACTACCACAAGTTACTTTATTGCCAAACCACTGGTGTGCGAGTTCATGAGCGATCAATCCACGATTCCATCCTCCCATAAATGTCATTGTAGTATGTTCCATTCCGCCACCCCAGCCAAATTCAGCATGACCGTATTTCTCACTGGCATAAGGATACATTTCAAATAATGATCCAAACAGATCTATAATACTTGGAGTTATTGCTGTTGCAGCTTTGGTTGATTGCAAAGTTTCAGGATAAACATAATTCACTACATCAAAATTCCCATTATCTACATGATCGTTATAAACCGCATAATTGGTTACAGCGATAGCAATTAAATAGGTAGGGATAGGATATTTGTGTTTCCAGTGTGTTGTTTTGTTGCTTCCTGTAATTTTTTCTGATTGTAATAAGCCGTTTGAGGCAGCCTTGTATTGAGAAGGATGTGTGATATAAACATCAATAGAATCTATTTTGTCAATCAAATCTTGTTTACATGGCCACCAACCTTTTGCACCATATGGTTCAGATAGTGTCCAAAGTACAGGCGTGTTACTTGGTCCGTGCTTACTTATCTCAAAGGAATCAAAGCCTGTACTTACGGGGTTGCCATTGTAAACGATGCTTAAAGAATCTAATACGCCACTGGTTTGTGTGGATAAAAGATCAATAATTAGCTCTTCATTTAAGTTTTGGTTAAAACTTAAACTTACACCTCTTTGGCTAACCTGTGTAACAGTCATATTATCTGCCAGATCAAATGTGATCTTATTCAGATCTTCTTTAGCAACAAAATAAGACGTTACTTCGCCACTTATTTCAGCTTTGGTTGGATCAACCGTCCATTCTAAGCGGTGGTATTTTAGGTCGTAGTTGGTGGTGTTTGGATTGGCTTTAAATGCAATTTTTTTTGCTGCATTTCTTTTTTCAAACTTTACTATGTTTTCAAAACCCTGCTCTGAAAATGATTTTATATTTTGACTATTAGAGATGAAATAAAATAATATAAAAAAATGGAGTAAAAAGTACTTCATATAAGGTATTTTTGTGTGTTTAATAGCAATTCATACATGCCCACAAGTCAATTTGTGACAAAATGGGATCAGAAATTTCAAATATACGAATTTATGTATTTAATTAATTTTTTTAAAAAGTCAAAATCTACTTTGATATTTTTGTTCTTTTTTACTTTGATATTTGTGCCTATATTATATTTTCTAGTAAAACCGAAAAATAAATTGCCTGTGTATAATCCTGTTGATGTAAATCCGAGATTGGTAGATGATTCTGTAAAACATATCAATAAAGATCATAAAGTAGCCAGTTTTACACTTATCAATCAAAATGGTGAAACAATTACTGAATCAGATTTTAAGGATAAAATTTATATTGCTGATTTTTTCTTTACAAGATGTCAAACCATTTGTCCGGTGATGACGGGTAATATGGCAGATCTTCAGGAGTATTTTAAAGATGATAGGGAGATTAAATTTTTATCCCATTCCGTTACTCCAATAATGGATAGTGTTCCAATATTAAGAGCATATGCAACTAAAAAGGGTACAATTGATGGTAAATGGGAAATAACAACTGGTGATAAAAAACATATATATGACCTTGCGCGAAAATCATATTTTGCGGTTTTAGATGAAGGAGACGGTGGAGATCAGGATTTTATCCATACAGAACAATTTATTCTTGTTGATAAAAAAAAACAGATCAGAGGTTTTTATGATGGTACCGATAAAAATGAGATGAAGAGAATTATCAAAGACATTGGAATTCTAAAAAACGAAAATTGAAATTATTGGATTCAAATAATTTGTCAATCATACCTGATCAACTAATTTTGTAACTTTCCTGAATATTTTAAAAGTGATAATTATCACTTTTTTGAATGAAATTTTGTGTATTTTCGCACAGTATTTATAATTAATCTAAATAAAAATTGAATACTTCAATAGCAAGTTTAAAAGTAGGAGAACATGGGGTGATTAAGGAAATTTCACTTGAAGATATTCCTTTAACACTTTTGGAGATGGGTTGTTTACCCGGTGAAGATGTTGAGTTAATGCAAATTGCACCTTTAAAAGACCCATTGTATATTCGTGTAAATGGTAGTCATTTAGCTATTAGAAAAGAAACTGCCAGTAAGATTTTGATTTCCAAAAAATAGTGAATGTCAAATAGTAAAGCCATAAAAGTTGCTTTAATTGGTAATCCTAACACAGGTAAAACCTCTTTATTCAATCAACTCACCGGATTAAATCAAAAAGTTGGAAATTATCCTGGTATTACTGTAGATAAAAAAATTGGTATTTCACAGCTTTCAAAGGATTTGGTCGCCTCAATAATTGATTTGCCTGGTACTTATAGTATAAATCCCACTTCTTTAGATGAAAACATTGTATTAAAAACCCTTTTAAATACAAAGCATGAGGATTTTCCGGATGTTATTGTCGTTGTTGCTGATATTGAAAATATCAAACGTAATTTATTACTGTTTTCTCAAATAAAAGACTTACAGATTCCAACAATTTTGGCCATAAATATGGCTGATCAAATAGATAAGAAAGGAATAAAAATTGATCTTAATCTACTTAAAAAAGAGCTTAAATCAGAGGTTGTTTTAATAAGTGCAAGAAAGAAGCAAGGAATTGAAACTCTTAAAAAGACAATAGCGAATTATAAAAAACTGGATATTGATGCGCTTGCTAATACTTCGGAAAGGATAGATGCTAATTATTTTAAATCGATTAAACAAAACTTCCCCAAATTTCCTTTGTATAAAAGCTGGTTGTATATTACTCAGGTAGAGGATTATGATAACTTAACACAGGAACAAAAAAAGGTAATTAAAATTTATAAAAAGGATGTTGAAAAAATAAAAAAGTATCAGCATAAAGAAACTATATTCAGATATCAGCAGATCAATAGTATTTTAAAAAAGACCTATCACATTGACAGATCTAAAGGAAATGATTTAAGATCTAAATTAGATAAAGTGCTTACCCATAAAATTTGGGGATATGTGATTTTTGCCATGATTCTAATGATGATATTTCAATCTATTTTTGATTGGGCCAGTTATCCAATGGATCTGATAGATGAGTTTTTTGCCAATATGAGTACGATGGTGAAAGAGATCTTACCTACAGGTAAATTTACAAGTTTAATTTCAGAAGGAATCATTCCCGGAATTGGAGGTGTCGTGATTTTTATACCACAAATTGCCATTTTATTTTTGTTTGTGGCTGTTTTGGAAGAGACTGGTTATATGAGTAGAGTTGTATTTTTAATGGATAAGATAATGCGACGTTTTGGTATGAGTGGTAAAAGCGTTGTTCCTTTAATATCTGGTACTGCTTGTGCAATTCCAGCAATTATGGCTGCAAGAAATATTAGTGGTTGGAAAGAACGTTTGATCACTATTTTGGTGGTTCCGTTTACAACCTGTTCAGCCAGATTACCTGTTTACGCTATTATTATTGCTCTGATCATTCCAGATCAGCGAGTTTTAGGATTATTTGGATTACAAGGCCTTACCTTATTGGCACTTTATTTTGTGGGTTTTATCTCAGCAATATTATCTGGATATTTATTACAGCATGTTTTAAAAGTAAAAGGAAATAGTTTGTTTGTAATTGAAATGCCAGATTATAAATTGCCATCTGTTAAGAATATTTTTTATACCGTTGTGGAAAAAACAAAAGCCTTTGTTTTAGGTGCTGGGAAAATAATTTTAGCCATTTCTATTATATTATGGTTTTTAGCATCAAACGGTTCTCAGAAATTTGATGATGCCGATTTGAATTTTAAAAGCAGAACAGAAAAAGTTAATTTAAATCCGGAAGAATATAATCAACAACTAGCATCTTATAAATTAGAGCAATCCTATATTGGTATTATGGGAAAAACTATTGAGCCAGTGATAAAACCTTTGGGGTATGACTGGAAAATTGGTATTGCTTTGATTTCTTCTTTTGCAGCTCGGGAGGTTTTTGTAGGCACATTGGCTACAATTTACAGTGTTGGTAATGATGATGAAAACAATACGACTATTAAACAGCGTATGGCGGCTGAAATAAATCCAGAAACAGGTGAACCTTTGTTTAATTTTCCCGTTGGGATGTCATTATTGGTATTTTATGCTTTTGCTATGCAATGCGTGGGAACACTCGCTATCGTAAAAAGAGAAACCAATAGTTGGAAATGGCCATTGTTACAATTATTTGGAATGGGAGCTTTGGCTTATGTTTCAGCCTTTTTAACGTATACAATTTTATCTTAAAATGATACAGGAAATCTTGGTGTATATTGTTCTTACACTTGCCATTTTATTTTTGGCAAAGAAGTTTTTCTTTAAATCAAAAAAGAAAAACGGAAGTTGCGATATAGATTGCAACTGTTAGATCTTACTTGTTTTTTGTATCGATTATGATTGTTACTGGGCCATCATTTCTTAAATCAATTTTCATATCTGCTCCAAATATTCCAGTACCAACCTTTTTGCAAAGATCGTTTTCAAGTTGTTGCACAAATTGCTCATAAAGAGGAATGGAAACCTCAGGTTTTGCAGCATGGATATATGAAGGACGATTTCCTTTCTTGGTGTTTGCCATTAAAGTAAACTGACTTACAACAATTGCATCTCCTTTAATATCTTTGATAGAGTGATTCATTACTTCATTTTCATCTTCAAAAATTCGGAGGTTTGAAATTTTATTGGATAACCATTTGATATCCTCAAAAGCATCCTTAATTCCAACGCCCAGTAATATAAGAAGTCCGGTTTTTATGCTATTAATTATTTTTTGATCTACTTCAACAGAAGCATATGTAACTCTTTGAATAACTGCTTTCATAATTTATATATCTTTGATACGGTAATGTACTTCCTCTCCATTAAGAATTTGTAAATAGCTTCTATACCTTGACGGAGCAATTTTTCCGTTTTCAACAGCTCCTTTAATTGCGCATTTTGGCTCGTTTACATGCAGACAATTGTTAAATTTACAAAGATGTTTTAATCGGAAAAATTCACGAAAAAAATCTCCAATTTCATTCTCTTTAAAGTCAACAACTCCAAACCCTTTGATACCTGGTGTATCAATAATATAAATTTCAGGTTCTGTTGGTATTACAAACATTTCGGCAAAGGTGGTGGTATGTTGTCCTTGTTTGTGTTGTGTAGAGATCTCAGCTGTTTTTAATTGTAAACTGGGATCAATAGCATTGATCAGTGTTGATTTTCCAACACCCGAATGACCTGAAAACATGCTTACTTTACCAAGCATCAATTCTTTTACAGTATCAATATTTTCATTTTCAGTAGCAGATATTTCTATACATTGATATCCAATATCAGTATAGATCTTCATGAACTGATCTTTCTTCATATGAAGTTCTTCATCATAAATATCTGTTTTATTAAAGAGTAAAATCGCTTCAATAGCATAGGCTTCGGCAGTAGCCAAAAAGCGATCAATAAAAGCAGTATAAGTTGGTGGATTATCTAAAGTGACCAGCAAAAATGCAATATCAATATTGGCAGCAATAATATGTGTTTGCTTTGAAAGATTTACAGATTTGCGAATGATATAATTCTTTCTTTTATGAATATTTGTAATGATACCGGTATTTGTATTTTTTTCAAGATCAAAATCAACATGATCACCCACGGTAAGCGGATTGGTGCTTTTTATGCCTTTGAGGCGAAATTTTCCACGTATTCGACATTGGTATTGTTTATGGTCTGAAGTGCGAATCCAATACCAGCTACCGGTTGATTTTATAACTACTCCTGTCATATTTTTAAGATAAAAGAAAAGAGAAAAAATATTTTAATTTCATGTATTTTGAAAATTTATAAGATTTTTCAAATTTAGATAAAATCAAGGGTTTACCAAAAGATTGATGGGCGCAATATGGATTTATTAGTATATTTGTTTCCTTAATAACTTAAATAGTAATCATATGAAAGTTTTAAAATATTTATTTTTTATCATATTAATTGCGATTATTGCTGGGGCAATGTATTTGGCAACTCTTGATGGTAGGTATGATGTAAAAAGAAGCAGAATGATCAAAGCATCTCCTGAAATGATATTTCATGATCTAAACGATTATAAGAACTGGGCAGCATGGGGCCCATGGTATGAAGAAGATTCTACAATTGTTGCAACTTATGCTGAAAATACGATTGGAGAAGGAGGCTCCTATACCTGGACAGGTAAAGATGGTAGTGGAACGATGAAAACTTTGAAAGTTGATAAGCCTAAAAGTATCGAACAGGAAATTGTTTTTAAAACCCCATTTGGAGATATAAAATCTGAGGTATACTGGATTATTGAAAAAGCAGAAGAAGGAAGTAATTTAACCTGGGGAATGAAAGGAGAAATGGGCTTTTTTACACGATGGATGGCTAGTAGTATGGGTGATGAAATAGGGCCGATGGAAGAAAGAGGCTTAGCGCTTTTTGATAAAAATATCCAAAAAAAAATACTGGATTATAGTGTAACAACAAATGGTGTTGTTGACTTAAGTGGAAGATATTATTTATATACATCTACATCAAGTAGAATTGATGAAATAGAGGATAAATATCCTATTTTACTGTTGAAAATATACGGTTTTAATAAAGCAAATAATGTAAAAACTACCGGAGGACCATTTACTTTATACCACAAGTATGATGAAGAAAATGGTACAACCTTATTCTCTGTTTGTTATCCTATACAAGAAAAAATGATTGCTCCTAAAGGAAGTGATATTTTATCAGGATTTATGGAAGC
>JADGEA010000320.1 GCA_016744615.1 Flavobacteriaceae bacterium | reverse complement strand
TATATATCCAAAGAGCTCAGATTGCAAATAAATAAATATGGCCACAACCAATTTATCAGCATACGATAAAAACACAATCCCAAATGCGAAAGATTTTCGATTTGGGATTGTTGTTTCTGAATGGAATAGTGATATTACTGACAACCTTTGCAAAGGAGCTTTTGACACTTTAATTGAACACGGTGCACTGGAAGAGAATATTACAACATTACAGGTGCCTGGCAGTTTTGAACTTGTTTTCGGTTGTAAACAATTGATTAAAAGTGAAAAATTAGATGCTGTAATTGCTATTGGAAATGTGATTCAGGGAGAAACTAAGCATTTTGATTTTGTTTGTGAAGCGGTTAGCCATGGCATCAAAGACATTAACTTTCATTTGGATACACCTACTATTTTTTGTGTTTTAACCGATAATACCAAACAACAATCCATTGATCGTTCAGGTGGTAAACATGGTAACAAAGGAATTGAAAGTGCCATTGCAGCCATTAAAATGGCTCAACTTCGAGCAAATACAAAGTAATCTTTAGCTAAATAATACTCTTATTATTTACTGATTTACACTTCTTAGATTAATATAATTCGGGCTAATACCAATTGATTTAACATAACTTTATTTGAATAACTAGTGATATTTGAGTAAATTTGTATAGCCTACAAAATCAAGTGCTATGTTTGGAAATGCTTTTAAATCAAGAGCTCATTATGTTTACAATTACAAACCTCGTTATTACAATGAGCGTAAGGAACGTATTGAAAAATTAAAAAGGCAACATGCAAACGAAACAGAAGGTCAAACTGATGACCTTCCTAAAATTACCCTTTCAAAAGATAAATTAAAAGCCGATTGGCAACGCCAAAAAAAGATTACGTCTAATGCAGGTGTAAATAAAAGGCTTGCTATTATAATTGCCATTTTAGTTGGTATTGTAGCTTATATTTTTGAATTACATAAACTTTTTTAATGACGGATATAATTCAATTACTTCCTGATAATGTTGCAAATCAGATTGCTGCAGGTGAGGTGGTACAACGCCCTGCTTCAGTAGTAAAGGAATTGCTTGAAAATGCTGTGGATGCATCTGCAAGCTCTATCAAATTAATTATCAAAGAGGCTGGCAAAACATTAATACAGGTTATTGATAACGGAAAAGGGATGAGTCAGACAGATGCCCGACTTGCTTTTGAACGTCATGCCACATCTAAAATAAAAACTGCCAATGACCTTTATGATCTGCACACCAATGGATTTAGAGGTGAAGCTCTTGCATCTATTGCAGCAATTTCTCATGTGGTTTTAAAAACCCGACAAGAAGGAACCGATTTGGGTGTACAAATAAAAAATTACGGAGGTGAGATCATTTCACATGAAATGGTAAGCACACCGGTAGGTTCTAGTTTTGAAGTTAAAAACCTGTTTTATAATATACCTGCAAGACGTAATTTTTTAAAATCAAACATTGTAGAAACCAGACATATCATTGATGCATTTCAACGGGTTACCTTTGCTTATCCGGATATTGCTTTTAGTTTTTTCCATAATGATAATGAGATCTATAACCTTTCGGCAGGAAGATCCAGTTCTCATTCCGGAAATCTACGACAACGTATTGTTGGTATCTTAGGGAGTAACAGTAATGAAAAACTGGTTCCAATTGAAGAAAATACAGATATTCTAAAAATTGAAGGTTTTATAACCAAGCCTAGTTTTGCCAAGAAAAGAAGAGGTGAACAGTTCTTTTTTGTAAACGATCGTTATATCAAAAGTTCTTATTTGAACCATGCCGTTACAAGTGCTTTTGAAGGTTTGCTAAATCATGGTTACCATCCCTCCTATTTTTTATATTTAACGGTACCTACAAAAAGTATAGACATCAATATCCACCCTACCAAAACAGAAGTTAAATTTGATAATGAAAGAGATCTTTATGCAATTATTCGATCAACTATCAAACATAGTTTGGGGCAGTATAGTGTTGCTCCGGTACTCGATTTCAATCGTGATTCAAACTTAGACACTCCATATGCGTTTAAAGGAAAATCCATCGGTAAAACTCCATCTATTGAAGTAGATGCTGATTTTAATCCTTTTAGATCAGATCAAGATTACAATTATAAACAATCACAAAAAAAAGTTCCGGCCAACTGGGAAACTTTATATTTAAATGATGAAAAAGAAAATAAGATCATTGGAAATATTGAAATAGAATCTGTAAATGTAAGTAAGCAATTGTTCGATGAATCGGAATTTTCCAATTATACTACCTACCAAATTCACAATAAGTATATTGTTAGTTCCATCAAATCAGGAATGGTATTAATTGATCAAAATTATGCCCACCAACGAATTTTATATGAAGATTTTTTAACCAAACTAACCATTGAGGATTTTGGTAATCAGCATCTTTTATTTCCACTTGAAGTGAATTTTAGCAAAACAGATATTTCCATTATAAAAGATATACAAAACGATTTGCAAGCTGCTGGCTTTCATGTATCGAAAATTTTGGAGAATGCTATTGTTTTGGATTCTATTCCTGGTTCAATTACTGAAAACGATGTAAGTATGATCCTAGAAGATATAATTGACAGCATTAAAAATGAAATTCCGGAAACCAATTTTAGCCAAATTGATATCATTGCCAAAAGTCTGGCAAAAAGTCTAGCAATTCGATCAGGAACAAAATTAAACTTCAAAGAACAGGAAGATATTTTAAATAAATTGTTTCTTTGCAAAGAACCAAATTACACACCATTTGGCAAGCAAACTTTTGTAACGATAAGCTTAAAAGAACTGGAAGACAAATTCAATTAAAATATGGGAAATTTAACTACAGCTATTAAAAATCTGATCATCATTAATGTTATATTTTTTGTAGCAGCACATTATATAATGCCTCAATTACAAGGTTCACTTGCTTTATATTTTCCTGAAAATGAACATTTTGGTTTCTGGCAAACCATTACGCATATGTTTATGCATGCTAATTTTATGCATATCCTTTTCAACATGTATGCACTTTGGGCCTTTGGCTCTCCTTTAGAACAAATGTGGGGAAGTAAAAAGTTTCTGTTTTTCTATTTTTCTGCCGGACTTGGAGCTGCTGCAATTTATACAGGAGTTAACTATTTTCAATTCAACAACATTTATAACCAATTGGTAAACTCCGGAATTAGC
>JADGEA010000105.1 GCA_016744615.1 Flavobacteriaceae bacterium | reverse complement strand
ATTGAAAAGAAGATTTTCGAAAACTGAATTTTTGTTTGTAGGAGCAAATGACAGAATGGAAATGGAAAAAGTGCCTCAGGAGGGATATAAAATAATAGGGTTAAATATTGCAGGATTACAACGGAGTTTATCTCTTAAAAATTTTGCATTTCCTTTTAAATTGATACATAGTTTGATAAAAGCAAAGCAGATCGTAAAAGATTTTAATCCGGATATTGTAATTGGTACCGGTGGATTTGCATCTGGACCTACTTTGTATATGGCAAATCAAAAAAGTATTCCTACGATTATTCAGGAGCAAAATTCATTTCCGGGGATTACAAATAAATTACTTGCGAAAAAAGCAAAGAAAATATGTGTTGCCTACAATGGTTTGGAAAAATATTTTCCAAAAGGAAAAATTATTAAAACAGGAAACCCGGTAAGGCAGGACCTTTTAAATATAACTGAAAAACAAGAAGAAGCAAGATCTTTCTTCGGACTGGATGAAAATAAAATGACTTTGGTTGTTTTAGGAGGAAGTTTGGGAGCGAGAGTGATCAATCAGACCCTTGAGAAGAACATGGATTTTATTTTGGGTAAGGATGTTCAGATTATTTGGCAATCGGGTAAACTGTACATTGAAGAGTATAAAAAGTATAATAAAGTTAAAGGTGTGCAGGTGCATGCTTTTATCAAAAAAATGGATCTGTTATATGCAGCAGCAGATATAATGATAAGTAGGGCTGGAGCCGGAACTATTTCTGAATTATGTATAGTAGGGAAACCGGTGATTTTTATTCCTTCACCAAATGTTGCAGAAGATCATCAAACAAAAAATGCAATGTCGGTTGTTGAGAAAGATGCAGCTATTATGATCAAAGAAAATGAGCTAGATACTTTTAGAGAAATATTTGCTGGGTTGATAGAAGATAAAGTAGAAAGAGATTCCTTATCGGCAAACATCAAATCTCTGGCATTACCAGATGCAACAGAACAAATTGTTGATGAAATTGAAAAAATATTGATCAATAGAAATAAAAAATAAAAGGATAAAGGCCTTTTCCCTAAATAAATAAGGCCTTAAAATTATTTGTGTGCTAAATACTTTGGAAGCTATGGCAATCTATTATAATAGTTAAGGGGATTATTTTTTGATTGTCATAGTTTTAATAACGAAAAATGAAGAAATATATTATACATATTAAATTTTTACTGCTAATTATTTTGGTTGTGTTTTTATATGGATTTGCATCGCATAGAAATAGTACCAAGATTAGTAAGGATTTTGATGTGATTTTTGAAAATGGAAATAACCTGTTTATTAGTTATGAAACGGTTAATAAGTTGTTAATACAAAAGTTGGGCACTGATAAAAATCAAACAAAAGAAAATATAAATTTGAATAATTTAGAAAATTTCATTCAAACCAATAAAATGATTGAAAATACGGAAGTTTTTCTAAAAATTAATGGGGATTTAGGCGTAATAATTAAACAAAGAACACCAATTTTACGGATTGCGAAAAACTCAAGATCTTATTATCTGGATAGGTTAGGAAAAATTATGCCCTTATCTGATAATTATTCAGCTAGAGTTCCTATTAGTTCAAGTGATATAGAAGAGAATAATAGTAGTGATATCATATATTTGGCCAGTCAAATTAAAGATAACGTTTTTTTGCGAAAGCAGATCATCGGAATTAGCCAAAAAGACAGTGCAAATCAATTTGAATTGAAAACCCGTATAGGCGATCAGGTTATTCTATTTGGTAGTTTGAATAACATGCAAAATAAATTCAATAAATTAAAAGTCTTTTATCAAAAAGTGATTGCTGATAGCACTCTTAATCGTTACAAAACTATTGATTTGAAGTATAAAGATCAGGTGGTTTGTACAAAAAAGTAAAGTATGGAAAATAATAACATAGCCGTTGGATTGGATATCGGAACAACTAAAATTGTTGCGATGGTTGGCAAACATGATGCCTATGATAAAATAGAGGTTTTGGGAACCGGAAAAGCTAAAAGTCTTGGTGTGCACCGTGGTGTAGTCAATAATATTACCCAAACCATACAATCCATACAGCAGGCAGTTGATGAGGCAGAAAGTGCTTCTGGCGAGAAAATAAAGGATGTTGTTGTTGGTATTGCCGGACAGCATATTAGAAGTTTGCATCATAGCGATTATATCACTCGTTCAAACTCAGAGCAGGTTATCGATGAGAATGATATTGAAAGATTGATCAATCAGGTTTATAAGCTGGTAATGCTTCCTGGTGAAGAAATTATCCATGTTTTACCACAAGATTTTAAAGTAGACGGTCAGGCCGAAATTAAAACGCCTATTGGAATGTACGGAGGCAGACTAGAAGCAAATTTCCATGTTGTGGTAGGTCAGGTTTCATCTATTAGAAATATTGGTAGATGTATAAAAAGTGCCGGTCTTGAATTAGCTAGCATCACTCTAGAGCCACTGGCTTCTGCAGATGCAGTTTTAAGCCAGGAAGAAAAAGAAGCAGGAGTAGCCTTGATAGATATTGGTGGAGGTACAACAGATCTTGCAATTTTTAAAGATGGTATTATTCGTCATACTGCCGTGATTTCTTTTGGAGGAGGTATGATTACCGAAGATATCAAAGAAGGTTGTTCTATAATTGAAAAGCAGGCAGAGCTATTAAAAACAAAATTCGGATCAGCATGGCCCGGTGAGAATAAAGATAATGAAATAGTTTCTATTCCTGGCTTGCGTGGAAGAGAACCGAAGGAGATTACCCTTAAGAACCTTTCAAAAATTATTCATGCTCGAGTTCTTGAAATAGTAGAACAGGTGTTTCTAGAGATAAAGAATTATGGACATGAAGAATCAAAGAAAAAATTAATTGCAGGAATTGTCCTTACAGGTGGGGGTGCGCAATTAAAGCATATCAAACAGCTGGTGGAATATATTACCGGTATGGATACTCGAATAGGTTATCCGAACGAACATTTGGCAAGTAATTCTGATTCTGAGTTATCAAGTCCCTTATATGCAACGGTGGTTGGATTGTTGATGAAAGGATTGAAAGATAAAGATAAAAAGAATGAGGTAGTTGAAGAACCTATTGAAAAGCCAAATACATTTACTGAGAAGTCTAGACCTGAGATGAAATTCAAAAAATCAATTTTTGAAAAATGGGGTGAAAAGTTTAGAGATTTTTTAGACAACGCCGAATAAAAACCAATTAAGAAAAAGTAAAACCTAATAAATAAAGTTATGAGCACAGAATTTAACAACATATCTTTTGATTTGCCAAAGAATCAGTCTAATGTTATTAAAGTAATCGGAGTTGGAGGTGGAGGTAGCAATGCCGTAAACCATATGTTTAAAAAAGGTATTAAAGGAGTTGATTTTGTGGTTTGTAATACAGATGCTCAGGCCTTGAACAGTAGTCCTGTTCCGTCAAAAATTCAATTAGGTGCAACTTTGACCGAGGGATTGGGAGCTGGAGCAAATCCTAAAATTGGTGAACAGTCTGCCATGGAAAGCATGGAAGATATCAAGAATATGCTCAATACCAGAGCTAAAATGTTATTTATTACTGTTGGAATGGGAGGAGGAACCGGAACAGGTGCGGCTCCAATCATTGCTAAAATAGCCAAAGATCTGGATATCTTGACCGTTGGTATAGTTACAACACCTTTCTCCTTTGAAGGGAAAACCCGAAATGAACAAGCGCAAAATGGTATTGATAAGTTAAGAAAATGTGTTGATTCATTGGTGGTTATCAACAATAATAAATTACGAGAGGTTTATGGTAATTTAGGTTTTAAAGCTGGTTTTTCAAAGGCTGATGAGGTATTAGCAACTGCGGCAACCGGAATTGCTGAAGTGATCACACATCACTATACGCAAAATATTGATTTGCGAGATGCAAAAACAGTTCTTTTTAATAGTGGTACTGCTATTATGGGTTCAGCAACGGCATCAGGTTCAAACAGAGCGCAAAATGCAATTACTACAGCCTTGGATTCTCCTTTATTGAATGATAATAGTATTGAAGGAGCTAAGAATGTATTATTGTTAATTGTTTCAGGTAAAACTGAGGTGACCATAGATGAAATTGGTGAGATCAATGATTATATTCAATCTGAAGCAAAATCTAATGTTGATATAATCATGGGAGTTGGTGAAGATGAGTCATTAGAAGATTCTATTTCGGTAACCGTTATTGCCACTGGATTTAATCCAGAACAGCAAAAAGAAATTACGAAATTAGAATCTAAAAAGATTATTCACAAACTGGTTGAAGATAAAATATCTGCTCCTACTGTGCAAAAAATTGAAATGCCTGTTCAATCTAAACCAGAAGTAATTAAACACAATCTTAGCGAGTTTGAAACAGAAGAGAAACCTATAGTAAAGCAGCCAGTTCAAAACACGAATAACATAAATGTAGTTTATGAAGATGTAAGTTTAACCATTGAGGATGAGTTTGAAATTGAAACTGTAACACCTGTACAGGAATCAGAGCAGGAAATTGAAATGGAAGAGAAAAATCAAATTTCTTTTACTTTTGACCTTCCTATCCAAAACCAGACACAAAATAAACAGCCCGAAATTCAGACACTTGAAAATATTAATATCAATGATATTGAGATTATTGGTCTTGAGGAAATCAAACCGGAACCAATAATTAAAAAAGAGACTATTCGTTTTGCTTTAGAAGAAGAATTTGTCCCAGAGTTAAATACATTGAGATCAATACCTAAGAAAAATGAAGAGGTAGATGAAAATTTAAATTTCGAATTAAAGGTTAAAAAAAATGATCTGGAAGGGAATAAACAGAAAAAGGTAATTATTGATAATGAAAATAATGATGTTTCCCCTCTGAATTTAACCATATCAGAGTTAAGGGGCAGGGCTGATGATCGCAAAAGGAAAATGAAAGATTTTAATTATAAGTTCGTTAACAGAATGAATCAGAATATTGACGAAATTGAAAATCAGCCGGCTTATAAAAGAATGGGTGTTTCTTTAGAGGATGTTGCCCCTTCATCAGAAGTAAATAAAGATCAGTCCAGAATGAGCTTGGGAGTAGATGAAAATGATGAAATACAGTTTAGATCAAACAATTCTTTTTTACATGATAATGTTGATTAAATTTAGATTTAGTTCATAAAAAAATCCAGAATAATTATTCCGGATTTTTTTATGTGCACTTTTAGATTTATTAGTCTAATTCTCTACAACTTCTTCTTCAGCTAACAAAGCAAAGAATTTATTGATATTTGGTAGTATAATAATATTGGTTCGCCTGTTTCTAGCTCTGTTTTCTCTTGTCTCATTATTGGTCAACGGTAGATAACTACTTCTTCCTGCCGGGATCAACCTAGAAGGATTTACATTAAATTTATTCTGTAATAATCTTGCTATAGCAGTAGATCTCTTAACGCTTAGATCCCAGTTGTCAATAATATTATCTGTATGGATAGTTCTTGAATCTGTATGACCTTCTATCATTACATCCATACTTTGCTCTGATTCAAGTACATCGGCTAATTTTTGAAGGAACGGGTATGCTTTTGTATTGATTCTAAAACTTCCTGATCTAAATAATAAGCTATCTGCTACAGAGATCATAATCACTGTTTTGTCAATATTTACATCAATATCTTGTCCTAAATTATCATCTGTAATTGATTTTTTTAGTTTGTATGAAATGGCAATATTCATGGAGTCTTTCAATGTTTTAGCCCCAGCCAATTCCTCAGGAGGTAATTTTGATAAGGTATTATTTAAATTTTCACGAATATCCTTTGGGAGAACAGTAAGGTCATCTCCAACAAATGCCATTTTTTCATCATTGCTTTTTTGTAGGGAACTATTGTCTTCCTGCAAAGAGTTTATTTGTCCGTTATAAACCTCAACTCTTTTTTCGATCTTTGCAAATTTTGCTTCTAAATTTTCTTTTTCTACTGTGGTTTTTTGCAATTCTCCCTTTGTGTTTATGAAATTAGTTTCCAATTCTACATATTTCTTTTTAGAAACACATGAACTTAAAGTAGCAATAAGGATTACAGCGATTAGGATTTTTTTTGTCATCATTATAATTTTTAAATTGTTATTGAGGATCATGGCTAGTTCCATTATCCATTTCTTTTATGACAGTAAAACTAATAGTAGAATCTTAAGAGAATCTTAAGTCTGCCTTAAATGGGGAAGTATTTAAAAAAATTATGATAAGTATTTCGATAGTTTTTAAGCTGTAAAATGAATGATCTCGAAGTAGTGATTTTAGTTTTACTAAGATTCATCCGATGATAGATAACCATTGAATAAATATATAATCATTGGATGAATTAAATTTTTAACTTGTACTAATTATTTTTGTGTCCCGTTCAATCTAAATATTTGGCAGATCTCCTTCACCTTTTATAGGTAGATCTGAATTGCCGGTTAAATAAATATCTATTGCTCTGGCAGCCTCTCTACCTTCATTAATTGCCCAAACGATCAAAGACTGCCCCCTACGCATATCACCTGCTGTAAAAATATGAGGCACATTGGTTTGATAATTCTTTGCCTTGTAATTATTACGTTCATCTAATTTTAAGCCCAATTTATCACTTAAAGAAGTTTCCGGTCCGGTAAACCCAAGTGCCAAAAGTGCCAAATCACAAGGCCATATTTTTTCAGTGCCTTTCTTTTCTATCAGTTCAGGTCTTTCTCCTGGTTTGATTTTCCATTCTACTTCAATGGTTTTTAAACCTGTAAGGTTTCCATTTTTATCTGTAACAAATTCTTTGGTATTGATCAGCCAGTTTCTATCACATCCTTCTTTATGTGAGCTGGTAGTTTTCAACTGTAAAGGCCAATAAGGCCACGGTGTTTTTTTACTTCGGTGAGCGGGAGGTTTTGGCATGATCTCAAAATTAGTGACTGATTTTGCACCTTGCCTATTTGCAGTACCAACACAATCAGATCCCGTATCACCACCTCCAATTACTATTACATTTTTATCTTTAGCAGATATTTGTTTATCATCTATCTTTTTGCCAAATAAGAGTTTTGTTTGTTGGGTTAAATAATCCATTGCTTGTTCAACTCCAGTTGCATCAATACCTTTTGTTGGTAAACTTCTTCTTTCCGTTGCACCTCCACATAAAATTATAGCGTCAAAATCATTCAGTTTTTCAATGGCATAGTTTTTCCCGATATGTGCATTGGTAATAAAAGAAATACCTTCTTGTTTTAAAATATTAACTCTTCTGTCAATAATCTCTTTTTCCAGTTTAAAGTTTGGAATACCATATCGTAAAAGTCCGCCTATTTCATCATCTCTTTCAAAAACAGTTACCTGATGACCTGCACGGTTCAATTGTTGAGCAGTTGCTAATCCGGCTGGACCGGAACCTACTACAGCAACAGAATTACTAGTTCTTTCTTTAGGTGATTGAGCCTTGATCCAACCTTCTGTAAAACCTTTTTCTACAATATTTTTTTCAATATTTTCAATAGATATTGGTTTGTCAGTAATCCCTAAAACACATGATTTTTCACAAGGAGCAGGGCATAATCTACCAGTAAATTCAGGAAAATTATTGGTAGCATGTAATATTTCAAGTGCTCTTTTCCATAAATTCCGATGAACATAATCATTGAAATCAGGTATTAAATTTCCTAACGGACAGGCACTGTGACAAAATGGAATACCACAATCCATACAGCGGGAACCTTGATGGTTCTTATTTATTTCGGTTAAAGGAACAGTGAATTCCTTATAATTTAAAACACGATCTTTAACAGGTTTGTTTTTTTCGTTTAATCTCTTGTAATCAATAAAGCCAGTTATTTTCCCCATTTTTAAGCTGTTGTTAATTGTTTGTTCATCAATTCTTCCTTTGCAAGTCTTTCCAATGCTTTTTTATAGTCTGTTGGCATCACTAATATGAAATCTTTTATGGTATTATCCCAGTCATCCAAAATTTCCTTAGCTCTTTCACTGTTTGTATATCGTATGTGATTTTCAATTAATGATTTTAATTCAGATTCATTTGAATTATCTATATCTTCAAATTCAACCATTTCCATATTGCAAAGTCCATTTTTAAATTTTTTATTTGGGTCATAAACAAATGCAATTCCTCCACTCATTCCAGCCGCAAAATTTCGACCGGTATTGCCTAAAACAACTACTTTCCCTCCAGTCATATATTCACAACCATGATCGCCAACTCCTTCTACAACAGCTATTATACCAGAATTTCGTACGCAAAAACGTTCTCCAGCAACTCCATTGATATATGCTTCTCCTTTGGTTGCGCCATAAAAACAAACATTACCAACAATGATATTTTCTTCTGCTTTGAAGTTGGCTTTTACTGGTTTTTTGATGATAATTTTCCCCCCTGATAATCCTTTACCTAGATAATCATTTGTATTTCCGTCAACTGTAAATGTGATTCCAGAAGTTGTAAAAGCGCCAAAACTTTGTCCTGCGGAACCCGTAAAGTTTACTTGAAGTGTATCATCTGGCAAACCGGATGCTCCGTAAACCTTTGAAATTTCATTGCTTGTAATGGCACCAACAGATCGATCTGTATTATGAATCTTATAGGAAAGTTCCATTTTTTCTTTACGATAAATGGCCAGATGTGCATCTTGAATAATCTGAAAGTCAAGAACATTTTCTAATTGATGATCTTGTTTTTCGGTATTATGTTTTGTTCTTGAAATGTAGTTTTTAGGTTGGTATAATATATTTGAAAGATCAATTCCTTCTGCTTTGTAGTGATCAATGGCTTTATTAGTTTCTAATTTTTGCGACTGACCAACCATTTCTTTAATGCTTCTATAGCCCAAACTTGCCATGATTTCTCTTAACTCTTCCGCAACATAGTACATAAAATTAATTACATGCTCAGGTTTTCCCTTAAAGTTTTTTCTTAATTCTGGATCCTGAGTTGCAATTCCAACCGGACAAGTATTTAAATGGCATTTTCGCATCATGATACAGCCAGATGCAACCAGTGGTGCTGTGGCAAATCCAAATTCTTCTGCGCCAAGCAAACAAGCAATAGCAACATCTCGACCGGTTTTTAACTGTCCGTCACATTCTAAAACTACCCTGCTTCTTAAATGATTTAAAACTAAAGTTTGTTGTGCTTCAGCAATTCCTAACTCCCAGGGTAAACCAGCATGTTTTAAAGATGTTAAAGGTGATGCCCCAGTACCACCATCAAAACCAGAAATTAAAATTACATCTGCTTTAGCCTTGGCAACTCCTGCTGCGATTGTTCCAACACCAACTTCAGATACCAGTTTTACATTGATTCTGGCATCGCGATTGGCATTTTTTAGATCGAAAATCAATTGAGACAGATCTTCAATAGAATAAATATCGTGATGAGGAGGTGGTGAGATCAATCCTACATATGGAGTAGAATTTCTAACCTCTGCAATCCATGGATAAACTTTTTCTCCAGGAAGTTGTCCTCCTTCACCTGGTTTGGCTCCTTGAGCCATTTTGATCTGAATTTCTTTGGCATTGGTCAAATAATGACTGCTCACGCCGAATCTTCCAGAGGCAACCTGCTTGATTGCAGAATTCCTGCTGTCGCCATTGATATCCTTTCTAAACCTGCTCTGATCTTCACCTCCTTCACCTGAATTGGATTTTCCGCCAATTCTGTTCATGGCAATTGCCAAATTTTCATGAGCTTCTTTAGAGATAGATCCATAGGACATGGCACCTGTCTTAAACCTTTTTACAATTTCTGTCCATGGTTCTACTTCATCTATAGAAATGGGATCTAGATTTTCAAATTCGAACATTCCCCGCAAGGTCATCAAATTTTTGGTTTGTTCATTAACAGCATTCGCATAGGTTTGGTAGCTTTCTTTGCTGTTTATTCTAACTGCTTGCTGTAATTTTGCAATAGTCGTTGGGTTAAACATATGACGCTCACTGTTTCTCCTCCAACGATAATCACCTCCTATGTCTAATGGTAGGTTGCTTTTTATGTCGTTTTTGAAGAATGCTTTTTTATGCCGTTTTGAAATTTCACGTTCAATTTCATACAAACCTATACCTTCAATTCGTGAAGGTGTATGAGGAAAATATTTTTCGGTAAACTTGCTATTCAGTCCAAGTGCCTCAAATATTTGAGAAGCACGGTAAGAATGTAATGTTGAAATACCAATCTTATTCATGATTTTTAATATTCCTTTACCAATGCCTTTATTAAAATTTTGAACAGCTTTCTCAGAATCAATACCCACCAGGGTCCCATTTTTTACTTTTTCACGAATAATTTCATTCACCATATATGGATTTACGCCGCTGGCACCATAACCAAATAAGGTAGCAAAATGATGTGGTTCCCGAGGTTCGGCAGATTCAATGATGATGCCAATTTTTGATCTCTTTTTTAGATCATTCAAAGAATGATGTAAATGAGAACATGCTAAAAGTGGTGGAATTGGACCGAATTCTTTATCCGCATTTCTATCAGAAAGAATGATAATATTATAACCTTCATCAATGGATTTTGAAGCAGAAGTAACAATGTCATCCAATGCTTTTTCCAATGAATTCAATCCTTTTTTGATGTCATAAAGAATTGGGATTACGCATGTTTTAAAGTCAGGATGATCAATAGTTTTTATTTTATCCAGATCATTATTGGAGACAACTGGATTCTGGATTTTAAGTTTTTTACAATGCTCTGGTGCTATTTCAAAAATGTTTCTATCTTCACCAATTGCCAGACTAATATCTGTAATGATCTCTTCGCGAATACCATCCAATGGAGGGTTAGTTACTTGTGCAAAAAGTTGTTTAAAATAATTGCATAGCAGTTGTGGTCTGTCAGATAAAACAGCAAGAGGCGTATCTGTTCCCATTGAACCAAGAGTTTCCTTTCCTGATTTACTCATGGGAACTATTATGGCGTCAATATCTTCTTTTGTATACCCGAACATTCGCTGTCGGGTTTTGTAAGGTATAATTTCTATAGTACAAGTATTCCCTGTATAAGGAACATTGGATAAATGAAGTAAATTGTCATTCAGCCACTTTCTATAAGGATGTTTAGAAATTATTTTACTTTTAATTTCCTCATCTTCAATGATTTTACCTTCATTCATATCAACCAAAAACATTTTTCCCGGTTCTAATCTTCCGTGTTTAACAATGTTTTCAGGTTTGATATCCAAAACTCCAATTTCAGATGACATCACAACATAACCTGATTTGGTAACACTGTATCTTGAAGGTCTTAATCCGTTTCTGTCAAGTAAAGCTCCAATATAATTTCCGTCAGTAAACGGAACTGATGCGGGTCCATCCCAAGGCTCCATCACGCATGAACTATATTCATAGAAAGCTTTTTTATTATCTTGCATGGTATCGTCTTTTTCCCATGCTTCGGGTACCATCATCATCATAACTTCGGGTAGGGTTCTGCCAGTCATCAATAGCATTTCAACAACCATATCCATTGCTGCTGAATCTGATTTTCCCTTTAAAATCACGGGAAAAATCTCTTTGATCTCTTTGCCGAAAACCTTACTTTTCATTAACTCCTCTCTAGCTCTCATCCTGCTAACATTTCCACGTAAAGTGTTGATCTCACCATTGTGACACATAAAACGGAATGGTTGTGCCAGATCCCAGGAAGGTGAAGTATTTGTAGAAAAACGTTGATGTACCAAGGCAAGTCGAGTAATTAGGTCAGGATCAGAAAGATCTGAATAATAATTTCGTATGTCTTCAGGGATTAGTAAACCTTTGTATATCAATGTTTTATTTGAAAAACTTGGAATGTAAAAAAGATCACTATCTTTAAGTTTAGAATCATTTATTTTATGTTCTGCTATTTTTCTTGCGGAGAAGACTTTTGCATTAAATTCGAAATCTGTTAGTTTTAGTTTGTTTTTACCAACAAAAACTTGTTTGATCTTTGGTTCAGTTTTGGCGGCAATTTTACCTAAATGTTCTGATTTTACAGGTACATCTCTCCATCCTAAAACCTGTAAACCTTGATTGGTAATCTCTTCCTCTAAAATATTAACGCAATATTTGTATTGATTGATGCTCTGAGGTAAAAAAATCATACCTACTGCGTATTCATTCTTTTTTGGTAGTTTAAAACTACAAACTTTAGTAAAAAATTTAAATGGTATATCAATTAATATTCCTGCGCCGTCACCTGTTTTTCCATCAGAACTAACAGCGCCACGATGTTCTAATTTGGCAAGTATTTCAAGTGCTTCATGTATAATTTTATTTGTTCTTTCTCCATTTAGACTGCAAATAAATCCCGCTCCACAATTATCATGCTCAAATTCGGGTAAATACAGTCCTTGTTTCTTGTACGTCATAAATTGAATAATTTTCACAAAAATAATCAATAATATGCGTATTATTCAATGAATTTTGTTAAAATAGAACAATAATGAAATATAATCAATAAATAAGAAATTAAATAAGAAAACATAAAAATAAACAGCAACTTAATTTCAATTTGCTAAATAAACATAGTATTTGTATGAAATTAATTGTTTTTTATTTTCATTTGTATGTTTTTTGTAGGGGTGTATATCAAAAAGATTAATAATAAAATGCTAAAAACTGTAAAACAAGGGGGTTAGTCTTCGTAAATATTTAATTGATTTTCGATTGTATTTAACTTCTTTTGAAGTGTGTCAATTTTTTGCATAAGATTAGTGATAATGTCAATTCCTTCAAAATTTACTCCCAGATCATCATGTAGTCGAATTATTTTTTCTATTTCCTGTATTTTTTCTAATGCTATAAATTCATTTTTATCAACATAGGTCAATTCAATCAATCCAAAATCATTTAAAGAATTGATAAATGAAAATTCAATTTTATAAATTTCGCAAAACTGTGCTATGGGTATTAGGTCTTTTGTATTCATTTTATCTCAATTTTGACAATTCATTAAACAATTCTTTTTCTTTAGGGGTTAAATTGTTAGGCGTTTTCACATGGTATGTGATAAAAAGGTCTCCAAATTTCCCCTCTTTTTTATAAACAGGAAAGCCTTTTCCTTTTACTTTCACTTTTGTGTTGTTTTGTGTTTCGGGTTTGATCTTTAATTTTACCTTTCCATTTAAAGTGTCTATTGTCTTTTCACCACCCAATATTGCAGTGTATAAATCAAGATCTAGAGTAGTATAAAGATTTTTACCACCACGTTTAAATTTGGTATTGTTTGATATTTGGAATGTAATATAGAGATCACCGTTTGGTCCTTCATTTACTCCTTTGCCACCATGGTTTTTGATTTTGATGGTTTGGTTGTTTTCTACCCCGGCAGGAATTGTGAATCGTATCTTTTTCCCGTTAATTGTCAATGTCTGTTTTTGGGTTTTTAGAACATCGGTCAAATTAAGCTGTAAAGTTGCATTGATATCTTGCCCACGATATTTTTGTTGAGATCTACCACTACTATGTCTTGCTCCACCAAACATAGATTCAAAAAAATCTGAAAAATCACTTTCAGAATAAGCTCCACCACCTGGGCCTGAAAAAGGTTGTCCTCCACCGGAATGCTGGTATTGCTGTTGCTGACGGGCTTTTTCAAATGCCTCACCATGTTCCCAGTCTTTTCCGTATTTATCGTATTTTTTTCTTTTTTCAGAATCGCTTAAAACTTCATTTGCTTCATTTATTTGTTGAAATTTAAACTTCGCAGATTCATCATTTGTATTTACATCAGGATGATATTTTCTGGCAAGTTTTCTGTAAGCCTTTTTAATATCCTTATCTGAAGCGGTTTTCTGAATTTCCAGTATTTTATAGTAATCTATAAACGACATATTTTTATTGATTTATAGTTCAAAGATAACAAAGAATGAAGAAATTTAAAAGTAAATTATTTCTCTAAAATAATCCTATTCAATACTATTTTTAAAAAAGTCATTAAAGAATACCATGTGATATTTTAAAGAATTTCGCCAGTATGACCAGTTATGTCTTCCTGGACGTTCTGTATAATCATGTGGTATTTTTTGCTTTACCATTTTTTTGTGCAGACCAATATTGGTATCGTATAAAAAATCATCGATTCCGCAATCAAAAATAATTTTTAGATCCTTTCCTACCACAAGATCTGTCATGTTGATGATCGTATTGTTTTTCCAGTTATCAGGAAACTGATCATAAGATCCCAGTCGATTTGATAATTCGTAATTCTTTTTGTGCGCAAAGGGTATAAAATTCATTCCTCCGCTCATGCTACCTGTAGCACCAAAAAGATCAAGATGTTTAAACGCCAAATAAAAGGCACCATGACCTCCCATGCTCAAACCTGTAATTCCCCTTCCTTTTGGTGAATTAATTGATTTGTAATTTTTATCAATTGCTGTGATTAGTTCTTTAGCGATATAGGTTTCATATCTAAAATTTTCATCAACTGGACTATCCAGATACCAACTAAAAGGATGCCCGTCGGGACATACAATAATCATATTATATTTATTAGAATACTCTTTAATTTCTGGAACTTTAGTAATCCAGTTAGTGAAATCACCATAAGCACCATGTAATAAATAAAGTACCGGATAATCTGTGTTTTGAGTTTGATAAGTATCAGGAAGAATAATAATATTTTTGATGTCCTTTTGCATGGAATTGCTAAAAATGGTCAAAGTATCAACCTTTTGGGCGAATATACCAGAGGTAATTAATAAGAAAAGTATTATTTTATTCATTGGTGAGTTATTTCAGGCAACCTCTATTAATTGATTTTTCAGAGGATGTTATCCTTATCAGAGGAAAATCTGATTTAGTATTTTCATTTTATTTTTTACAATTTATTCCACTA